>JAZSBQ010000108.1:0-9750 GCA_045602485.1 Clostridia bacterium | reverse complement strand
ACTTACAAAAAGTTGTTGATGAAACAGTATATTATTTCAACTACATAAAACCCGTGCGAAAACTAAAAAGAAAACCGCCTGTTCAATACAGACTTGAACAGGCAGCTTAAAATATTCTTTTTTTGTGTCTACAAAGTATTGGCTATTTCACCGTAGAGGGTTTCTTTTTTTGTATAAAATTTTGAGTTATTGGCAAAATAATTAAAAATTTATACAGGGGGTTTTTATATTGAAAGCATATATCGGAATAGAAGACATAATTGCAAGAGAAATTCTTGATTCAAGAGGCAATCCAACTATAGAGGTTGAGGTCCATGCAGAAGATGGGATAGTCGGACGGGCAGCGGTGCCGTCAGGTGCGTCAACGGGTGCGTTTGAGGCTTGCGAACTCCGTGATGGCGACATAGTCAGATATATGGGCAAGGGCGTTACCAAAGCCGCTCATAATGTAACTACCACAATATGTGATAACTTAATTGGACTGAATGTCCTTGACCAGACACTTATAGATAACACGCTGATAGAACTTGATGGTACGGATAATAAAACAAAACTTGGCGCAAACGCAATCCTCGGGACATCTCTTGCCTGTGCAAAAGCCGCTGCGGCGGCGGTGGGCTTGCCGCTTTACAGATATATCGGCGGTACAAGCGCAAAAACTTTGCCCGTGCCTATGATGAATATAATCAACGGCGGACGTCACAGCGATAATTCACTCTCCTGTCAGGAGTTTATGATTATGCCCGTCGGAGCAGAAAAGTTTGCGGAGGGGCTGCAGTGGTGCGTTCAGGTTTATCATACTTTGAAAAACATTTTAAACGAAAAGGGGTATTCAACGGCGGTTGGCGACGAGGGAGGCTTTGCCCCTGATTTTAAAGAGGACGAAGAAGCCGTTGTGTTTATTCTTGAAGCCATCGAAAAGGCAGGATATAAGCCTTATGATGACTTTATGATTGCTCTTGACCCTGCATCGACCGAGATGTACGAGGCGGCAAAGAAGCAAGGAAAAGAAGGAAATTATTACTTCTGGAAGAAAGATAAGATGCTCACCGCCGATGAAATGATAGACTTCTGGGCGGGTTGGGTAAAGAAATACCCTATCATATCAATAGAGGATGGTATGGCAGAAGAAGACTGGGACGGATGGAAGAAACTGACCGAAAAACTAGGCGGCAAGGTACAACTTGTCGGTGATGACCTTTTTGTGACAAATGCAAAAAGATTAAAAGAAGGAATCAAATCAGGTGCGGCAAACTCGATTCTGATAAAGCCCAATCAGATAGGTACTCTGACAGAAACACTTGCGGCTATTGAGAGTGCCGAGAGGGCAGGCTACACAGCCATAATATCTCACCGCTCGGGAGAGACGGAGGATACAACCATTGCAGACCTTGCGGTTGCGATGAACTCAGGACAGATAAAGACGGGCGCACCATCTCGAACAGACAGAGTGGCAAAATATAACAGGCTTTTGAGAATAGAAGAAGAACTCGGACCCGAGGCGGCATATCCGTCAGTAGCGGCCTTTTATAACTTAAAAAAATACTGCTGAGGCCACGCCTTAGCAGTATTTTTATTATATAACAACTTTTGTATGTCTTGTCACGTGGCAGCTGATATTTACTGCACAGGGCATTCCTGCAATGTGAGTAGGAAAGGTCTCGATGTTTACGCCAAGGGCGGTGGTTTTGCCGCCAAATCCCTGGGGACCAATGCCCAGAATGTTTATTTTTTCTAAAAGTTCTGCCTCCATATCAGCGTAGGAGGGGTCGGGGTTTTGGGTGTCAATATCCCGAAGCAGAGCGGATTTTGCAAGTAGTGCAGCCTTTTCAAAACTGCCGCCGATGCCGACGCCTACCACGATTGGCGGGCATGGGTTTCCACCCGCTGATTTTACGGTTTCGACAACAAAATTTACAATGCCCTCTGCCCCGTCTGAAGGTTTGAGCATTTTTATTGCGCTCATATTCTCGCTGCCAAAACCTTTGGGGGCAATGGTTATCTCTACCTTGTCACCTTCTGTGATTTCGGTGTGGATTATGGCGGGGGTGTTATCCCCTGTGTTGTCACGCCTGATTGGGTCTTTAACTACGGATTTTCTGAGATATCCTTTTTCATAACCCTGCCTTACACCCTCGTTGATTGCATCGCAGAGAGAGCCACCCGTAAAGTGAACCTCCTGGCCGACCTTTAAAAATACAATTGCCATACCTGTGTCCTGACATATGGGCATTGCCTCGCATTTTGCAATTTCTGCATTTTTTAAGATATCTTCAAGCATAGCCTTTGCAACCTGAGATGTCTCTGAAGCCAGGCCGTTTTTAAGGGCTGATTTTATATCAGGGTTAAGATTACAGTTTGCAGATATACACATATCACAAACCGCATCTGTTATTTTTGATACATTGATTTCTCTCATAGGGAAAATCCTTTCTCAGAGTATACTAAACAAAAAAGGCCTGAACTGCCGGTATTGCGGAGAGCCGCAGCCTACAGTACAAGCCTTAATTTCGTAATTGGTCACAATCTATCATAGAGAAATGACTATACGGCACGATTAACCTTACCCGATCTCAGACATCTTGTACAAGCATAAACCTTTGTCGGGGTACTGTCAACGATAGCCTTAACTCTTCTGATGTTGGGCTTCCAAGCTTTGTTCGCTCTGCGATGTGAGTGAGAAACCTTTATGCCAAAGGTAACGCCCTTTCCGCAAATTTCGCATTTTGCCATACAGATACACCTCCTTAAATCATCAACAATATATCCAACTCGCACTATTATAACAGAAACTTGTCAGGATTGCAAGTGTTTTTTTAAAAAAATAAAAAAATATATTAAAAAGAGGGAAAATCCTAAGTTAAATGTGGATAATATATTTTCTTTAAAATATTTAAAATAGTGTTTGCAAAATGATTGCAATAATAGTATAATGTAATTAATTAATAAAAAGGTTTTTTAAATGGCCTTAAGATGTGCGAAAGAGATGGTGTGAAAGATGGATAATTACTCAGAAACATTCAGCGTTAATCTTGAAAAGATTGTAAGCAATATGAAACTTGAAAAGTTGTATTATCCAAAGCGTGAGATTGAGGTTACAACTACGGATATTAACAGACCGGGACTTCAGATAACGGGCTTTTTTGATTATTTTGACCCAAAGCGGATACAGGTTTTTGGTATGGTAGAGAATACTTATCTTGCGACCCTTACATCAGAGGAGAGATACAATGCATTAAAGCATCTTTTTGAAAAGGGGCTTGTTGCGGTTGTGCTGACAAGAAACGGTAACGCTACCCCTGAGATGATGAAACTTGCAGAAGAATACGATACCCCAGTTTTGCGTACGGCGCAGGCAACATCAAACTTTACAAGTACACTTAATGCGTTTTTGAATATTGAACTTGCTCCCAGGATTACCCGTCACGGTGTACTTGTAGAGATTTATGGTCAGGGTGTATTTATAATGGGCGAGAGCGGCGTCGGCAAGAGTGAGGCGGCAGTCGAACTTGTAAAGAGAGGCCACCGTCTTGTAGCAGATGACGCAGTTGAGATAAAAAAAGTTTCTTCCATATCTCTTGTCGGATATTCCCCTGATATTATTAGGCATTTTATTGAGATACGAGGCATAGGTATCGTAGATGTAAAAAACATCTTTGGTATGGGTGCAGTAAAAGAGTCAGAAAAGATTGACCTTATAATCCACCTTGAGGCGTGGGAACATGGCAAACAGTATGACAGACTTGGACTTGTTGATGAATATACAAACATACTAGGTCTTGATATTCCATCGCTTACAATTCCTGTCCGTCCGGGCAGAAATCTCGCGGTTATATTCGAGGTTGCGGCTATGAACAACCGTCAGAAGAAGATGGGTTACAACGCGGCAGAGGAGTTAAACCGCAGAATTGCAGAACACGTCGGGGGAGCATCCAAAGACAACGAATAAGGAGAGAGACAATTGATAGAAATACTTGTAGATACACATACACATACAAATTGCAGCCACCATGCGTACAGTACTCTGTGCGAAAATATTGCTGTTGCCAAAGAGCGTGGTCTTGAAATGATTTGTATGACAAACCACGCACCTGCTATTCCTGATTCGGCACACATATGGCATTTTCGCACAATGCAGCGTCTGCCAAGGGTTATAGATGGAGTAAAACTTTTAACAGGGGCAGAGGCAAACCTGATAGATAAAGAGGGTAATCTGGATTTGCCCCTTGAAGACCAGAAGGATATGGATTTGATGATTGCGTCGATTCACGGTCCATGTTATAAGAGAGGGACAGAGAAAGAGCACACCAACACCTATCTTGGCGCTATCGAAAATCCCTATGTTACCATAATCGGTCATAGCGGAAACCCATCCTTTGCTTATGATATTGACACGGTGGTTGTGGCGGCAAGAGAACATAACAAATGCATTGAGATAAACAACAACTCCTATGTGGCAAGGCCGAGAAACGCAGAGACCTGCAAAAAGATTGCTCTTGCCTGCAAAAAACACGGTACAAAAATTGTAGTAAGTTCAGATGCACACAGTTGTTTTGAGGTCGGCAACTTTAAGCGTGCCATTGAGATGCTTGAGGAAATCGACTTTCCGCAGGAACTTATAATGAACACAACGGCAGAGAAATTTGAAAAGTATCTTGAAGAATTAAAATTGTCAAGACAGGGCTGAGGTGATATATTATGAATGATGCAATAATAAGACTTATAGCAGAAACAGTAGGCAACACAAATGTTTATGTCGGGGATTCTATGAGTGCTCATACAACCTTTAAAATAGGCGGAGCGGCAGACCTGATAGTTGAACCGGAAAATAAAAATCAACTTGCGGCAATCCTTGGGATGGTCCGTCAGTTTGATCTGCCCTGCTTTGTTATGGGTAATGGTTCTAATCTGCTTGTGGGCGACAAGGGTATAAGAGGCGTTGTAATAAAGATTGCAAACGCAATGAGTGGCTATGAGATAAACGGCGAATGTATTACGGCAGAGAGTGGAATAAAACTCTCAAGACTTGCAAATGCGGCGCTCGGCGATGGGCTCTCGGGGCTTGAGTTTGCTTCGGGGATTCCCGGAACCCTCGGCGGTGCACTTTATATGAATGCGGGTGCATACGGCGGCGAGATGAAGGATGTGACAGAGAATGTCACATATATTGATAAAGATACCCTTGAGATAAAAACGATATCATCAAGAGAATGTGACTTTGGATACAGAAAGAGCGTGTTCTCAAAAAGCGGAGATATAATCTGCGGAGCAACACTGAGACTGATTTCGGGCAATCCTGGTGATATAAAAGCCAAAATGGCAGAACTCTCGGCAAAGAGGATAGAAAAGCAGCCCCTTGACAAGCCAAGCGCAGGCAGTACTTTTAAAAGACCCGAGGGCTATTTTGCAGGGACTATGATTCAGGACTGCGGTCTTAAAGGATATAAAATAGGCGGAGCAGAGGTATCGGAAAAGCACGCAGGGTTTGTTATAAATTCGGGCGGTGCATCTGCAAGGGATGTTCTTGATTTAATTGAGCATATTAAAAAAGAAGTAAAGAACAAATACGGCGTAGAACTTGAGCCTGAAGTAAGAATGGTCGGAGAGTTCTGATTGAGAGGGTGCCAGAGATATGAAGTTTGTTATAATTACAGGGCTTAGCGGAGCGGGTAAAACTCAGGTTGTAAAAGCCTTTGAGGATATGGGAGAGTATTGCGTAGACAATATGCCGCCTGAACTTATACCCAAGTTTGCGGAGATATTTCACCGCAGCGCAAGCGGTGATGAGCGTGCGGCCATTGTATGTGATATAAGAGGCAGAAATATGTTTAAGAATCTGTCGGGCAGTCTTGATGAACTGACAGAACTTGGTTATGAATATGATATTTTGTTCCTTGAGGCCTCAAACGAGACGTTAATCAGGCGCTACAAGGAGACAAGACGCAGCCATCCGTTATCGGCAGGGGGCAGAATTATTGACGGAATCAGCACAGAGAGAAAGATGCTGTCTGCCCTTAAAGAAAAAGCAACGAAGATAATCGATACATCGGCGCTCTCGGCAACTCAACTGAGGCAGCAGATTACAGAGATTTACGGCAAAAAATCAGAGCTTGGCGGTATGGTTTGCCATGTTATGTCATTTGGATTTAAGCATGGGATACCACTTGATGCGGACCTTGTCTTTGACGTGAGGTTTTTGCCAAATCCTTTTTATGAGCCTGAACTTAAAGAACACACAGGGCTTGAGGCGTGTATAAGAGATTATGTTATGGATTCAGAAGTCAGCCGCGAGTTTATGGGCAGACTTTCTGATATGATAAAGTATCTGATACCCATGTATGAGAAAGAGGGAAAGTCTCAGCTTGTTGTTGCCATTGGTTGTACAGGCGGACATCACCGAAGTGTAACGATTGCCGAGGGACTTTATACAGAGATAAAGTCTGCAGGTGCAAGGGCAATGGTAACACACAGGGATATTAAACTTTAGTGCAGATATAAGTCAGGCTTATATAAGTGAGGATAATATGAAAGATAGAATTTTTCAGCCAAGAGTACTCGCAATAGGTGGAGGAACAGGTCTTTCTACCATGCTGAGAGGACTTAAAGGCTACACAGAGAATATTACCGCAGTTGTAACAGTTGCAGACGATGGCGGTGGTAGCGGCAAACTGAGAGATGAACTCAATATGCTTCCCCCAGGAGATATCCGCAACTGTATTTTAGCTCTCTCCGGCACAGAGCCTATTATGGAAAAACTGCTGAGATACAGATTTAACACAGGGTCTTTGTCGGGACAGAGTTTTGGTAATTTATTTCTTGCGGCTATGAACGAAATTTTCAACGGTGATTTTGTTACTGCTGTAAAGAACGTAAGTGACGTTTTAAAAGTCACGGGTACGGTTTTGCCCGTAACAGACGGAGATGTTGAACTTGTAGCAACTCTTGAGAACGGACAGACTGTTGTAGGTGAGTCGAGAATAGGAAAGTGTCTTGATGAGTTCGGCTCTAATATAAAGAGTGTAAAACTTAGAAGAAAAGACGGAGGAGAGGTAAAACTTCTTGCCGATGTCAGAGAAAAGATAAAAGAGGCTGATATTATTACAATCGGGCCCGGAAGCCTTTATACAAGTGTGCTGTCCACACTTATTGTAGAGGATTTTGCAAAAGAGTTGAAGGCGGCAAAAGCGCCCATTGTCTATATAAGCAATGTAATGACTCAGCCGGGAGAGTCCGATGGATATACAGCGTTTGACCATGTTAAGGCAATACTTGAGCATACCTGCCCTGACTTTATTGACTATTGTATCGTCAATGACACAAAGATAGACACACCTCTTATGGCAAGATATGCACAAAAATATTCAGAGGAAGTTGTCTTTGACGAGAATCGCTTTAAGGATACAAATATTGAAATTGTAAAGAAGAACCTTGTTGGACTTATAGATAATAAATATATCAGGCATAACCCTGATGTTCTTGCGCAGACAATTATTGATATTGCCCGCAGAGTATGTATGAATGATGTAAACGAAGAGGGTGTACGCTTGTATATCCCCAAGAAGAAAAGAAGGTAGGGCTTGGCCAAAAATACAAAATTGCAAAAGGAGGAGAGAGGTATGAAATCATTTTCGGCTCTTGCCAAAGAAGAATTGTATAAGAGCGAAAACGAAAACCTCTGCTGCGATGCTGCAGAGTTTGCAGGTATGCTTCTCTTCGGATGCAATATCACGGGCAGGGAAATCAGGCTTGCAACAGAAAGCGCTGATGTCCTGGGCAGATTTGAGGCGTTGTGCCGCAAAGCGGATTTTGATGCAGAAATCAGTTGTTCCCCTGAGGGAAGCGGCAGATATGCTGCCCGGATAGATGATGAGGGACAGATAAAGAAAATTCTCGTAAATTATGGACTGAGAGATAGTGCGACGGGTGTAATCAGGTATAGGATTCTGCCTGAACTTTTAAAAGATGAATGTTGCCGTCGCGCCTTTATAAAAGGTGCGTTTATGGGTGGCGGAACAATGGTTGATCCAAACAAAAATTATAATCTTGAGATAGTTACAACCTATATGGGGCTCAGCCGTGATTTTGCACCTCTTCTGCTTGGTGCAGGCTTTGATTTTAAGTCGGTAGTGAGAAAGTCAAAATATGTTTTGTACTCAAAAAACAGTGAGATGATAGAGGACTTCCTCTCTTTTGTCGGTGCTTACAGGGCGCAGATGGAACTTATAAATATCAAAATAGAAAAAGGGATACGAAACGATTTTAACCGCTCGGTCAACAGTGAGACGGCAAACCTAGACAAGGCTATTGCAGCGGCGGTAATACAGATTCAGGCAATAGAGACTCTTGACAGAGAAATCGGCATTGATAACCTCCCTGAGGAACTTTTAAGCGTTGCAGAGTTGAGACTTAAATATAAATCAATGAGTCTTTCAGAGATTGGCAGGCACCTGAATCCACCTCTTGGAAAGTCAGGAGTAAATCACAGATTTAAAAGGATAATTTCAATGGCAGAGAGAATTGAAGAAACGTCGGAGGAATGATATAAATGGCTTTTGTGCATTTGCATACCCATACTGCCTTCAGTCTGCTTGACGGCGAGGGCACTGTGAAAAAGTTAATAGAGAGAGCCAAAGCAGTTGGACAAACCTCTATGGCTATTACCGACCATGGAAACATGTATGGGGTAATAGACTTTTATGAGTGCGCAAAAGAAAACGGTATAAAGCCAATAATCGGCTGCGAAGTTTATGTTGCGGCAAGGTCAAGGCTTGATAAAATCCACGAATATGATTCCACCAGTTGTCATTTGATATTGCTTGCAGAAAATGATATCGGCTATCACAATCTGATGAAGATTGTGTCCTGCGGATTTGTAGAGGGATTTTATTACAGGCCAAGAATTGATATGGAGATACTGCACGAATATAACGAGGGTATAATTGCCCTCAGCGCTTGTATGTCGGGCGTTTTGTCAAGGGAGTTGCTTGCGGGCAATTACGAAGAAGCAAAACGACGCTCCCTTGAGTTTATTGATATTTTTGGCAGGGACAGATATTTCATAGAGATACAGGACCATGGTATATTTGAGCAAAAGAAACTTAATCAGGATTTGATTGCTCTGGCTAAAGAACTTGACCTTGACATCGTTGCAACCAATGATATCCACTATGTGGAGCAAAAGGATGCAGACTATCAGGATGTTCTGATGTGCATACAGATGGGCAAAACTGTCGATGACGAAGACAGAATGAAGATGACCACAGACCAACTCTACTTAAAGTCAGAGGATGAGATGAGAGAACTCTTCTCTTACATACCCGAGGCACTTGAAAACACTCGGAAAATAGCCGACAGATGTAATGTGGAGATTGAGTTTGGTAAACTTCATTTGCCGAAGTTTGAACTGCCTGACGGTTACACATCTTATGAATATCTGCGCAAACTTGTTCTTGACGGAATGGCAGAGCGTTATCCTGATGATGACGGAAGCGTAAAAGAGAGAATGGAGTATGAACTGTCTACAATCTCTCTTATGGGATATGTTGATTATTTTTTGATTGTATGGGATTTTATCAACTATGCAAGAGAAAACGGAATAATGGTAGGCCCCGGCAGAGGAAGTGCGGCGGGCAGCGTTGTTTCCTATTGCCTGCATATAACCAATGTTGACCCCATAAAGTACGGGCTTATTTTTGAGAGGTTTTTAAACCCTGAGAGAGTAAGTATGCCAGATATTGATATTGACTTCTG
>JAZSBQ010000107.1:0-9269 GCA_045602485.1 Clostridia bacterium | reverse complement strand
CAAATGACACTTGAAGAAATAAAACAACTGGACAGCAAATACTATATGAATACTTTTGGAGAGCGCACCCCTTTATGCTTCACAAAAGGTGAGAGAATCACTCTTACTGCAACCGACGGCAAAACCTACAAGGACTTTTTTGCAGGTATTGCCGTAAACTGTCTTGGCTACGGGCACGAGAGACTCTGTCGCGAACTTTGTGAGCAGATAAACAGTCTGATACACATATCAAATGTATTTTACGTAGATAATCAGGCCCTCCTTGCGCAGATGATAATTAAAAACTCCTGTGCAGACAGAGTTTTCTTCTGCAACAGCGGTGCCGAAGCAAACGAGGGCGCAATTAAACTTGCAAAGAAATACTTTACATCCCGAGGTATTGATAACAGATACGAGATAATTTCTCTTAAAAACTCCTTCCACGGCAGAACTCTTGCGACGGTTGCCGCGACAGGTCAGGAGAAGTATCAAAAACCGTATAAACCTCTTCTTGAGAAATTTGTTCATGTTGAGATAAACGATATAGATGCCCTGAGAGCCGCTATAAACAACAAAACCGCGGCAATTATGGTAGAACTTATACAGGGCGAAAGCGGAGTTCATCCTCTCAGCGCCCAGTACGTTGCAGAACTTGATAAACTTTGCAAAGAGAATGACATAATACTTATAGTTGACGAAATCCAGACAGGCATAGGCAGAACAGGAAAACTCTTTGCCCACGAACATTATGGCATAGAGCCTGATATCTTTACTATGGCAAAGGGTCTGGGCGGCGGAGTTCCCGTCGGCGGCTTTGCGGCCAAACAGAAAATTGCCGATGCTTTTGTACCCGGAGACCACGGCACAACCTTTGGCGGCAATCCTCTTGCAATGAGAGCAGGCTGTGTTGTAATTGATGAAATGGTAAACGGCGGCGTTATTGAAAACGCAGCAAATGTCGGGGAATATTTCTTTGCAAAACTCAGTGACCTTTCCGCAAAGACAGACAAGATTGCCCAAATCCGCGGAAAAGGCCTTATGATAGGCATAGAATTCAACGAAGAAATCGCAAAAGCACTTGGCAGCGCTATGAGAGACGCAGGATATCTTGTTGGCGTGATTGGAACAAAAGTATTCCGCATTGTTCCTCCGCTGATACTCAAAAAAGAAGATGTTGACGGATTTATGAACGCGCTTCAAGATGCGCTTGCAAATATTTAAAAAATGTTGCGCAAAATACATCACAAAATACATCATATTCAGAAAGAAGGATAATAATGAGTCTTAATCACTTTATAAGTATTCACGATGTTACTGTTGATGAATTTAATCATCTTATGGACCTTGCACACAAACTTAAGAAGGAACAAAAAGCAGGCATAGAGCATCATATCTTAAAAGGTCAGGTTCTTGGAATGATTTTTACAAAATCTTCTACAAGAACAAGAGTGTCCTTTGAGACAGGTATGTATCAGCTTGGCGGATTTCCTATGTTCTTAAGTTCAGCCGACATTCAGCTCGGCAGAGGCGAGAGCATCTACGATACCGCAAACGTTCTCAGCCGTTTTATAAACGGAATAATGATAAGAACCTTTGCCCATCAGGATGCTTTAGACCTTGCAAAGTACGGCAGTATTCCCATTATAAACGGACTTACCGACCTTCTTCATCCCTGTCAGGCAATGGCAGACCTTATGACTGTGTATGAGCACAAAGGAAAACTTGAGGGCTTAAAACTGGCTTACGTCGGCGACGGCAACAACGTTGCACATTCTCTTCTTTATGCCTGCGCAAAAGCAGGAATGGATATGACAATTGCAACCCCAAAAGGTTATGAGGCCGATGCAGAAATCTTGGCAAACGCCAAAGAAGATGCAAAACAGACAGGCAGCACAATAACAGCAACCTATGACCCCGTTGAGGCTATGAGTGGCGCGGATGTTGTCTGCACAGACACATGGGTAAGTATGGGACAGGAGGCAGAAAAGGCAGAGAGAATAAAAATCTTCAAGGATTATCAGGTAAATGCCGACCTCTTTGCAAAATCGAAGGACGACAGCATCTTTATTCATTGCCTGCCTGCATACAGAGGCTATGAGGTAACAGAAGATGTCATCGACGGTCCCCGCTCCGTTATATTTGACGAGGCAGAAAACCGCCTTCACGCACAAAAGGCAATTCTTGCAGCCGTTATGGGCGGAATGTAAAAGAAAGGGAGAATTTAAATGGATAACTTATACGCATTTGAAGTTAAAATGGCAACCGAGGACGACATTCCTGCTATTCACAAAATTACAAGGCATGCTTTTATCAAGTACTGTGAGGACGCAGGTCTTGACTTTGACATTGCAGCACTTAACGAGACCTATGAGGATATCAGATCTGATATAAAAAACAAAGAAGTTTTTATCGTAAGAATAGACGATGAGCCTGTCGGTGCAGTAAGAGTTGAACTTCTTCCCAATAACGAAGCATATCTCAGCCGTTTTGCCGTTGATGACTCACACCGTAACAGCGGTATCGGCAAAATTCTTATGAGCGTGGTTAACAAAATAATGAGAGCCAATAATGTAAAAATACTAAGACTCCACACCTGTTCCAAGGTAACGGCTCTTATCAGATTCTACTATGGCAGAGGCTTTTATATTTCAAACGTAGACTACTCCCGCGGATATCCGAGAGCAGAACTTATCAAGGAATATTAAACGAAAGGAATATATAAAATGAAGATTAAAGAATTATACTCTATGCAGAAAACCGACGGAATGTCCGTTGAAATCAACGGCTGGGCAAGAACCCTGCGTATATCCAAAATTTTTGGTTTTATCGAACTTAACGACGGTTCTTACTTTAAAAATCTGCAGGTTGTTATCGAGGCAGACACTCTCCCTAACTTTGCAGAAGTTGCAAAACTCAATGTCGGTTCTGCTCTCAGGGTAAAGGGCATACTTGTGCTGACACCCGATGCAAAACAGCCCTTTGAAATAAAGGCAACTCAGGTAGATATCGAAGGTGCAAGCACACCTGACTACCCTCTGCAGAAAAAGAGACACACCTTTGAGTATCTGCGCACTATTCCGCATCTTCGTCCACGCACAAACACATTTGCGGCAGTATTCCGCGTGCGTTCTCTTGTGGCTTATGCTATTCACAAGTTCTTTAACGAAAGAGGCTTTGTATATGTTCACACCCCACTTATCACAGGCAGCGACTGTGAGGGCGCAGGTGAGATGTTTAAAGTTACAACCCTTGATATGAACAACCTGCATATGACCGAAGACGGACAGATTGATTATACAAAAGACTTCTTCTCAAGAGAGACATCTCTTACCGTCAGCGGACAGCTTGAAGGTGAGGATTTTGCTATGGCTTTTGGTGATATCTATACCTTTGGTCCAACCTTCCGCGCAGAGAATTCCAACACAACAAGACACGCGGCAGAGTTCTGGATGATTGAGCCTGAGATTGCTTTTGCAGACCTTAATGATGATATGAAACTTGCAGAAGATATGCTTAAGTTTATTATAAACTATGTTATGGAAAACGCACCTGAAGAAATGAACTTCTTTAACAGTTTTGTGGACAAAGGTCTTATCGAGAGACTCACGAACGTTGTTTCAAACGAGTTTGGCAGAGTTACCTACACAGAGGCAATTGAACTTTTGAAGAACAGCGGCAAAGAGTTCGAATATCCCGTAGAATGGGGTTGTGACCTCCAGACCGAACACGAAAGATACCTTACCGAAGAGGTTTTCAAAAAGCCTATCTTCGTAACCGACTATCCAAAAGAAATAAAGGCTTTCTATATGCGTCTTAACGATGACGGCAAGACCGTTGCTGCTATGGACTGTCTCGTACCCGGAATCGGCGAGATTATCGGCGGCAGCCAGAGAGAAGAGCGCATTGACATTTTGCTTGACAGAATGAAAGAAATGGGACTTGCCGAAGAAGAATACTCACACTATCTCGACCTTCGCCGCTTTGGCGGAACAAAGCACGCAGGCTACGGCCTCGGCTTCGAAAGAGCGGTTATGTACCTGACCGGCATGGGCAACATCCGTGATGTACTCCCCTATCCGAGAACAGTAAATAACTTAGTATAAAAGGTGGTAATATGCAAATACTCGGAATCGATTTATGGCGTATAATTGTTTGTGCTGTCCTGATTTTTCTTGTTGTAAAACGTGCCAATCTTGTTGCAGGCTTTGCAAAGACAAGTTATATAAAGGGTGACTACGAAAAGGCTTTAAAGATTTTCAAAGTTGCCAACCATGTCGGCAATTTAAGTATCCCCAACAAAACTCTTTACGCTTATATTCAACTGCGCTGCGGGCTTGTTGAGGAAGCACAGACCTCTATAAGAGAAGTCCTCTCTTTTACAAAACCAAAAAGCGCAGACAGATATCAACTTAAAAACCTTCTTGCTCTTACCTATTGGAAGCAGAATAACTTAAGCGAAGCAATAGAAGAAATGGAAGAAATCGTCGCTGATAACTACAAGCCGACACAGATTTACCAGAATCTTGGCATCTACTATAACCTCAGCGGTGATATGGAAAAGGCTGTTAAATTTAACGAAGAGGCTTATGAGTATCACAGTGATGACCACATCATCTGTGATAATCTTGCAGACGCCTACGCAAGAAGTGGCAACTATGAAAAATCAGCAGAAATTTATGCTGACTTGGTAAACCGCGACCCGGAACCACAGTTCCCCGAAGCATATTACGGCTATGGCAAGGTTTTGATTGCTCTTAGAGAAAAGGAAAAGGGAATAGAAATGATAGAAAAATCCCTTACAAAGCCTTTCCCTTATTTAAGCATAAGACCAAAAGAAGAAATAGAACAACTTTTAAAAGAATGCAAATAAAAATAACTGCACCAGACGGTGCAGTTATTTTTTTGTAAAAGCAACAATAATCGATTGTGCCCGTCGGCAATCTTCGGTTGCCTTGTCGGGTCGGGTTTTTATTTTCCTAAATAGGTAAAGTGCATATAATCGCGAGTGCCGTTTATCCACGCATTTCCGCCCCAGAGCCATCCATACTTTGCAAAAGTCTGAACAACCGTACCGTCTGACGGGAATGAATAAACAGATGATTCCGGATCATAGAAACTACCGATTGTAGTACCACTCTTGTAAACACAATAGTTTTCGTTGTAGTTAAGGTCTATCGCTGTACCATAGTTGTGGTCTGAGTATACTCCGCTTGACATCGCACTTCTCCACGCATATGCTGTTGCATTCTTCAGCGGCGGCTTATCATCAGAATTGAATATCTCGTCAAATATTGCGATAACATCGTCTTTCAGTTTCTTATGAATTCTGAAGGTTAATGTAGATGCGTATTTCTCATTATTTGAATTGAGAACCCACACATTAACTGTAACCTCTGTCATATTTGCATCTGCTTCCTGCTGAGAGGTGTAATAAACACCATCAGGGAATATTCTTGCCGCTTTTTCTGCTGCTTCGCCCGATGCCATTGTCTCGGTGTAGGTCTTTAATCTGTATAAGCCGTCCTCACCCGGAATCTGCAGCGGTGTTCCGCTTGGTGCAATATCAGTGCTGCCTACCCAAATGCCACCGCCTGTTGCTGCATCAGGGTTGTCTGCGTATCTCAACGCAACGGTTGCACCGGTCGGCAACGTAATAGTTTTTACCAGAGTGAATATCTTTACGCCGCTTGCATCTTTAGTCTCTGTAAGTTTTGTCTTTATCTGTCCTTCTAAGTTCTTACCATACAATACATAACAACGATATGCAATTATAGCCGCTTCTTCACGGGTTACTGCATCGTTAGGACGGAACTTGCCTGTGTCTCCGTCGCCTGCCATTAAGTGGTTGTCAAGCATAAAGGCAACGTGGTTCTTTGCCCAATATGCAATATCATCCGCATCGGCCACTCCATCAAAAACGTTGTCTGACGGGAAGTACGGGCCAAGAACTCCGGCTGAGTCAAGCAAACTTGTGAAGATTTTGCACATTTCCTGTCTTGTCAGTGTATTCTGCGGAAAGAAATGTCCTTCGCCGTCTCCGCTGACAATACCCGCATAGTATGCCATATTAGGAAACGTATCTGATGTATCCGTAAACGGCTGCTTTGCGTGGGTAGAGACATTTTCAGCAGTCAAGGTTGCATAAAGGTTTACCGCAACGTTGACAAAATCACTTCTTGATATGTGTTGCTGAAAAGATTTTTCTGCATACTGCTCTGATATAATGCTTAGTCTTGTACAACCCTCAACGGCATCTACCGCCCAGAAACTCGGTTCATAAGCAAACGCGGAAACTTGTGTAAAAATAAGCAACGCCACAACAAGGCATAAAATACGTTTTGAAAATTTTCTCATATATTTCACCTCAAATTTAATATTAGTTTGAGAAATTATTATTATTTTACCATAAAATTAAAATAATTTCAACTCTATCGCCACTTTGTTTACAAATTGTAAATAAAGTGACTGATTAATGTTATTATTTTTTCCAAACTCTTCCTGTGTATTCACAGAAAAATTACCCTCGCATATAAAATAATGTAGGCTAACATAAACTGGAAACAGGAGGAATTAATAAAGTGACAGAAAAGACTACAGACTTCGAAACTTCAAACGTTGCTCTTGATAAATTATTGGAAGCATCCGCCGCAGGGGCAGGTCAGCAGATCAGTTCTTCTTCAACTCTTTTTGGCAACACTTCAAATACTGCCCCTGCCGATACTCCACCCGTCGGACAGGGAAGCCTGATTGTTCAGGCAACAACCGCCGGAGGCGCTATCCCCGTTCAGGGTGCGGAAGTTACAATAAGTTCTTCAGATGGTGACATTATAGCCGTCAGAGTCACAGATAACAGTGGCAGAACAAACAGAGTCTTATTAGATGCACCATCATATTTATACTCTCAAACGCCCGGCACAATCAGGCCATACAGCACATATAACATACGCATAGAGGCCCCGGGCTATTTTACTCAAAATCTTTTAAATATCGCGGTCTTTGACCGAATCGAATCAATTCAGCCTGTTATTCTTGAACCTCTCGAAGAGGATCAACTTGAGGATGACAGACCGTACAGGTAAAAAATGGAGGGATCTTATGCCGGTTTTTACTATACCCGAAAATATAGTCGTTCATCTGGGCGCACCTGATGACACAAGCGCCCCAAATGTAACTGTACCGTTTACCGAATACATAAAAAATGTTGCATCAAGCGAAATTTATCCCACGTGGCCCGAAAACGCCATCAGAGCCAATATGCTGGCTCAAATAAGTTTTGTACTGAACAGAATTTTTACAGAGTATTATCCTTCAAGGGGATATAACTTTGACATTACAAACTCTACACAGTTTGACCAGTCCTATGTAAACGAAAGAGATATATTTGAAAATATAAGCCGGATAGCAGATGAATTATTCAATGACTATGTAACCCGCCCCGGAGACCTGACTCCCCTTTTTGCAAGATATTGTGACGGCCGCAACTCATCCTGCCCGGGTGGTCTCTCACAGTGGGGCTCGGTCTCCCTTGCAGAAGAAGGCTTTACTCCCTATCGGATATTATCTTCATATTACGGGGATATTCAACTCGTTGAAGACGCTCCCGTAGCCGATATCCCCGAAAGTTATCCGGGCACTCCGCTCCGGCTTGGTTCAACAGGGGATTCTGTAAAAAGAGTGCAGATTTCTCTTAATCACATAGGCAAGAATTATCCTGCAATCCCTAAAATAGCATATCCGGACGGAATCTTTGATGTAGTAACCGAGGACGCAGTAAAAGAATTTCAGCGTATTTTCAACCTTACCCCCGACGGAATCGTAGGGAAAGCAACCTGGTACAAAATAATTTTTATTTTCAACGGCGTGCGAAGGCTTTCTGAACTCGACTCCGACAGGCTCAGTATTGGCACCGTAAACAGTCAATTTAAAAGTAACCTCAGCGAAGGTGACAGCGGACGGGAGGTTGAGGTTTTACAATATTTTCTTAATTTTATTGCAGAGTTTAACAACTTTATTCCATCAGTAAATATGGATGGTGTTTATGGACCTGCAACAGCCGCCTCTGTCAGGGCTTTCCAACAATCTGTCGGTCTTCCCGAAACAGGCATTGTTGACGAAACAACCTGGAATTCAATATTTTCTTCTTATACCTCAAAGTATAACTCCCTGCCCGAAGAATTCAGGTCAGGAGGAAACGCACCCTATCCCGGGTCAATCCTCTCTCTTGGTTCAAACGGAGACTCCGTTCGCATTCTGCAACAGTTTCTTGCCCTGATTTCAAGAACCTATCCGGAAATCCCCACAATAGAGGTAACCGGTTATTTCGGCCCGGAAACACAAACGGCGGTTTTGGAATTCGAGCGGTTATTCGGCCTTCCTCAGAGAGGATTTGTAAACGCGCTGGTATGGGACAGCATAGCAGAGCAATACTCTATTTTATTTCAAAGCGAAGAAAAATCTTTCGGTCAATACCCGGGATATAATCTCTCAGAAAACCAAACAAATCAGCAATAGCACAAGGGAGGATAATTAATGACAACTTCTATATATGATAACGAACAAAATGTTTTTGAGTTGCAAACGGCTCTCAGATTTCTGAGAGAAACCTTAAAAACAATGCCTCTGATAAACCCCGACGGCTTTTTCGGCGCAGAAACAACTATGGCGGTGATTGCCGCTCAGGAATTTTTTGGCCTGCCCCGAACCGGTATAGTCGATTATGAAACATGGCGAATAATTTTCGAAAATTATCCGCAGTAAGTTTAAAATTCAAATACGGAGAGTGCATAACCATTCTCCGTATCTGAAAAAATTTTTATTTTAAAATATTATTGTAAACCTTTTGTAACATAAATGACCGTCGTTTTTTGCCGTAAAATGGCTTCCTGTGGATAACTCTTAGTTTCCTGTGGAAAATCTTTTTTTACGCCTTATTACTTGTGGAAAATGTGTATAAGTCTGTTAATAACTATAAAATCGTTGGTTTACAAAGTGGAAAAAATGTTGTCTTTTTTTATTTTAATAACGCCAATGTTACTTTTATGTTACAAAATGGTTTACATAATCCAAGGTAAATTTTTCTTGACTTTTTTCAACTATAAGTTCTAATTTTTTCAAAGCGCCACAAGTTCGTATTTGTCTGCAAACAAACCCAAAAAACTCTTGAAATGTTAAAAGAAGTGTGATATAATCTTACGGAATACAGGCGCACACGAAGCAGTATCGAGCGCAAAGTGCGATGATTGAGTTGATGTTGCAAACAGACATAACGGACATGACTCGAAATCCCCTCG
>JAZSBQ010000106.1:0-16571 GCA_045602485.1 Clostridia bacterium | reverse complement strand
ATGCTAATTTTTCTTCTTTGCTGTGAAATACATTAGTTCCACCTTTTGGTCTTCCCATAAAATTCAACTCCTTTTCTTTAGTATAGCATAAAAAATGATGGCAGACACTTTTTTGTGTCTACCATCATTATATCACTTCATTATGCACCTGTTTTTTTATTATATCATACAGTTCTTCTGCTGTATTTACTATTGCATCTGCACCCTCTGACTTTAGTTCTTCCTCTCCTCTGAAGCCCCATGTCACACCTATTGTAAACACATCTGCCGCTTTGCCAAGGCGGATATCAACGTTAGAATCTCCCACAAACACAACATCCTCCCGATTGCACCCCATCTTATTAATAAGATAAATCAGCGACGACGGGTCGGGCTTTGGCGGAAACTGCGGTGTGTGACCTAAGATTTCGTCAAACATATCGTCCTCAAACAATACCTTTGCGATTTCCATCAACTGCGGATGCGGTTTGTTTGATAAAATTGCACACTTGACTCCGTCTGCTTTGATCATTTTTATTGCATCCGACATCCCATCATATATATATGACCGCTCGCAACAATTGTTTTTATAATCCGCATTGTAGAGGGCAATCAGTTTTTGTACTTCTTCTTCCGGCGCCCCCTCAATTGCACGTCTGCACAAAACCGCCATTCCATCGCCTACCATTTTATAGTACGCATCTTCTCTGTGGGTTGGATATCCCATTTTTTCAAGAGAACGGTTGAGCGCCGCAGCAATATCGCCAATTGAGTTTACTACTGTGCCATCCATATCAAATATACATAATTTAAACATATCTGCTTCCTCTTTCTTATCTTAAAGCAAAAATTCTGTCAGTTCCTCAATTGTATCTATAATATAATCTGCCCCTGCTTTTTCAAGTTCATCCTCTGCGGCATATCCTACACGCACGCCGATTGACTTTATACCGCATTTTTTTGCGCCGAGAATATCGTGCTCTCTGTCACCAATCATAACAACTTCCGAAAGGTCGGGGCTTCCAAGTTGTGACAAAACTTTTTCTATCACCTGAGGCTTAGACGATACACTTCCGTCAAACTCTGCCCCCACTACCACATCAAAATATTTTGCAATATCAAATTCTTCTATTATTTTTTTTGCAAATACAAAAGGCTTTGATGTAGCAAGAGAAATAACCTTTCCACTCTCCTTAAGGCTTGATAGCATCTTATCGACACCGCCCAGAAGTCTGTTCTCTCTCCATCCCTTTACGCTAAAGCGCTCTCTGTATTTGGCAACGGCTTCCTCACCTTTTTCTCTGTCAAACCCATAAACATTGCAAAAGCAATCAATAAGCGGCGGACCTATCACAAACAAAAGGTCCTCCTGTTTTGCCTCTATGCCATAAGCAGCCAGGGCATATTGAAAGGATTTGGTTATACCCTCATAGGGATCTGTAAGGGTGCCGTCAAGGTCAAACAAAAGATATCTGAATTTTGGGTTTTGCTGTTCTTCCATAACTTTACCTCTTTTTTATAATTACAGTTCAATCCTCGGATTATTCTCCGATTTGCGGTAAAGCACAAATTTGCTGCCAATACTCTGAACCGTATCTGCCCCAAGTTGTGCCGCAACTTCATCCGCGGTCTCCCTTGTTTCAAGCAATGCGCTGTCAAGGATATGCACCTTTATAAGTTCTCCTGCTTCAAGTGCATCATCAAACTGTTTTATTATATTTTCTGTTATTCCGTCCTTACCAATCTGATAAAGAGCAGGAATCTGATTTGCCATTTTTCTAAGCGTTGCCCTTTGCTTTCCTGTCAACATATATTTTTCACTCCTTTGTAAAATCTTTATTTTATTATAACATATTAATGAAAATCTGCAAAGATTTTATTTCCACAGCAACGAAGCTGAACTTGTCGATGCACAGTGTTATTTTAAAATGTTCTCTCAGGCGGCAAAATCTTTAATTTTGGTAACGCCGTGAGGTTATTATAACTCAAACCCTACCTGCTGTAAACCATTTTACAACAAAAAAGTCTGAATTTTGGTATCCGAAAATTCACACTTTTACCTCTTTTGCAATGTGTCCTCTACTTTAAAAACATATGCAAAAGTTTCTCATACGACTTATTTTTATAAGGCTGATAGCGCATCGGTAAATCAATCCAAGTCTTTTTGTCCATAACAGATTTATAATGCGAGAATGCTTCAAATCCGTCTCTTCCGTGATATGAACCCATACCGCTCTGGCCAACGCCGCCAAAACCCATCTCGCTGGTTGCAAGGTGAACCACTACATCATTGATACAACCGCCACCGTAAGAAAGTTCTGTTGTAACCCGCTTAATATGTTTCTTATTACCTGAAAACAGATAAAGGGCAAGAGGCTTATCTTTGCCTTTTAATTCTTCAACCAATTTGTCAAAGTTATCAAATGTGAGTATCGGCATAATCGGGCCAAATATTTCTTCACCCATAACCGCATCATCATAGGTTACGTTATCCATAACTGTTGGTGCAATCTGATTTGTCTCTTTATTTGTCTCGCCACCGGCTATAACCTTATCTTTATCAATAAGCCCGCAGAGTCTTTCAAAATGCTTTTCGTTAATTATCTTTCCGTAATCTTTATTCTCAAGGGGGTTCTTACCGTATTGCAACTTAATCTGTCTGATAACCTCATTTACAAACTTATCCTTAACAGAACTTTCGCATAATATGTAATCAGGCGCAACGCAGGTCTGTCCACAGTTTAAATACTTGCCAAACACAATTCTCTTTGCCGCAAGTTTTATATTTGCACTTGCATCCACAATGCAGGGGCTTTTTCCTCCAAGTTCGAGCACAACAGGGGTAAGATACTCTGCAGTGTGTCTGAGCACCTCTTTGCCTACCGCCTGACTGCCTGTAAAGAATACAAAGTCAAACTTCTGTTCTAATAATGCAGAGTTTTCTGCTCTTCCGCCTGTCACAACCGCAATATATTCGGGCGCAAAACTTTCTGCTATAATCTTCTCAATAATCTTGCTTGTTGCAGGAGAGTATGCACTTGGCTTAACTATCGCTGTGTTACCTGCGGCGATGGCATCTGCAAGAGGGTCTATTGTCAAAAGAAACGGATAGTTCCACGGACTCATAATCAAAGTATCACCATACGGAACCGGTTGTTTAAAACTATGTGACGCAAAATTTGTAATCGGAGTGTAAACCGTCTTTCTTTTTGCAAATCTTTTTGTATGGCGAATCATATATGAAATTTCTGAGAGCACAAGGCCACTTTCACACATAAAGCCCTCATAGCAACTCTTCCCAAGGTCGGTTTTTAAAGCCTCATTTACTTCGTCTTCATACTTCTTTATGGTTGCATATAACTTTTTCAATTGTCTGATGCGGAATTTTACAGAAATCGTAGCGCCGCTTTTATAAAAATTTCTCTGCTTTTCAAGCAAAGTTTGTATTTCCTGATTTGTCATATTTGCCTCCCCTATGCTCTCTCAAAGCCTACCAGAACGCCGCCTTTTTCGGCATAAAAACTGCATAGACCTCTGAATTTGTGTATTTCAATCTGCGCATCCTCAAATTTTGCGATAATCATTTCTTTAAGTTTATTTGCTGCAGATTCATTCTGACAATGGCCGATGCTGATTTTACCCGAGCAGAAACCCTCCGCCTCTATATCCTCTACCAATGTTTTAAGAGAACGTTGCTCTCCGCGGCATTTGTGCAACGGTTCGAGAGTGCCTTCACTACTTGCTTTGCCGACAATACATATTCCTGCAATACCGACAAGCCTTGCTACAATAGGAGAAACCCTGCCGTTGTTGGCAAAGTTCTTAAGGGACTTTAACATAAAGACAAGCCCTGTCTTTTTCATATACTCTTCCACATTACGGCAAATGTCCTCATAGGGCAAACCCTGCTTAATACAATCTTCTATTTTTTCAATAATCAATGTAATCTCAGGTCCTGCAGAGAGCGAGTCAAACACGTGCACACGTTTGCCCTCATTCTCTGACTCATAAATCTGCTTTGCAAGACAGGCAGAATTGTAACTTCCCGAAAGACCGCTTGTAATAGTGACGCAAAAAATATCGTCTGCATCCCCAAAGGCATCAAGCCAGTCATTTGTGTTTGGACAGGAGGATTTTGATTCTCCCTTGTACTGATATAAATAGTCAACCATACCATCTACGTCAATGGATTCATCGTCAACAAATTCCCACTCGTTTGTAATAATTTTCATTGGTGCAAAGGCATATTCTGCATCCTTTAAAGTAAAAAGATCGCAAGATGAGTCTGCTACAATTTTAATTTTTCTCATAGAGTCCTCCTACTATATAGTAAAAACTTTCAAGTTCTTTTCTTGTCATAAGTTTTGGTACGGGATAAAGAGGATTAGCCTCCTTCTCCGCATGATTTGCCATAACCATAATATCTTCTTCCCTGATGCCGTCTATTTTATCAGGGATGCCCATCTCTTTATTCAACTTCTTTATAGCGTCAATAAATTTTTGCGCTCCTTCTCTGCAAGAGTCATTGTCATTGCAAATTCCGGTGGCTATTCCCATTTTGTAAAGTTTTTTATGCACACTTTCGCCATACGCCTCAAGAACATATGGCATAATAATCGTATTGGCAAGTCCGTGAGGCGTACCATACTGTCCGCCAAGAGAATGGGCTATTGCGTGGATATATCCCACATAGGATTTTGAAAATGCTATACCTGCCATATATGCCGCATGGAGCATATTCTCTCTTGCAATATGGTTTTTACCATCATTATAGGCCGCCTTTACATTTTCAAAAACAAGTTTCGCAGCCTTAAGAGCAAGTCTTCGCGTCTCTTTAGTTGTAGAGCGGCCAATGTATGCCTCTACCGCGTGGGTCAGGGCATCCATACCTGTTGTAGAAGTCAAATGAGGCGGCAGAGAATATGTTAGCGTCGGGTCAAGCACCGCATAATGAGGTATGAGAGGAAAACTCATAAGAGCATACTTGTGGCACTCTGCGCTGTCTGTAATAATTGATACAGGGGTAACCTCACTCCCTGTGCCCGCAGTAGTAGGTATGGCTATAAGTGTTGGAAATTTCCGAAGTATACGCATAACACCTTTCATTTGTCCAACCTTCTTTTTAGGATGCACAACCCTTGCACCAATTGCTTTTGCGCAATCCATTGATGAGCCACCGCCAATTGCTATAAGACAATTGCAGTTATTGCTTTTATAAAGTTCAAGGGCTTCCTCAACATTATTCACCGTGGGATTGGGCTGAGTTTTATCATATATCATATATTTGATATCACATTTTTTTAAAGCATCCTCAACGGGGGCAACGATTCCATTATTAATAATTCCCTTATCTGTTACAAGCAAAACAGATTTAATCTTTTCTTTTTTTAAAACCTCATCGAGATTTGTACAGGCCTTAACTATTTCGGGCTTACGGTAGGGAAGTACCGGCAGAGCAATACGAAACCCGGTCTGAAATATGCGGCATCCGATTTTCTTTAACACAAACATAATAGTCCTCTCTTTTCTTTAAATATCTCTTGCTAATTTCAGCACGCAGTGTGCTGTATATATTTTAAACAGAGAAAATCTCTGTTTAAAATGCGTTTTATACTTTTTTTAATCCGTTCAAAATAAACTTAAAACCATATCTGTATCTCTTCATCGCTTCCTCAAGGGAAAGTTTTCTGCCGATAGCATCTGCGTTGAATCCACGGATAAAACACCATATTGCATAACTTGTAATCTCGGTATCCACATCTATGATATACCCTTTTTCAATGGCGTAGTTTAGTATCTTTTTTATTTCTTCTGTCCACCAGCGGTAATTACTGCCTGTAACGGAGTCGTTCTCAAACACATAATGTGCAAAGTTCATTCTTGTCTCGTATGAAATAATTAGGGTTTTTTCAACCTCATCCATTATCTGCTCAAAAAAATCTTTGTCTTCGTCAAAATGAAACATCAGACTGTTTCTTACTTTTAATACAGACTTCTCAGTTATTATATTGAGTACCTCATCAATATTGTGAAACCGATTATAAAAAACTCTGTTTGTTATGCCGAGATAATTTAATATCCTGCGCACATTTATATTGTGCACCCCCTCAGAGGCAGCAATGCAAGATGCGGCATCAATTATCTTTTCGGACATTTCATCACAAATCAAATTTTCATTTTTATCTGCCATAAAAGCACCTCTTTTCAGCACACACAGTGCTGAAGATATATTAACATAAATTACCTCCATTGTCAATAAGTATTTGGCGAAGTCTTTAACATTGATTTTTCAAAATATTTATGATAAAATTATTTTATCTTGAAAACCGAGGTGCTATATGATAGATTCAGGACGTGTTTTAAGCAAATTAGACGAATTCCTCAACAAAAACGATTACAGCGGGGCCGAAAGACATATTTTATACTGGCTTGAAGAAGCGAGAATTTTTAACGACAAAAGAACAATGCTTTTGTTGCAAAACGAACTCTGCGGACTTTACAGAAAACTTCAACGGGAAAACGATGCAATCACTGCCGTAGAAAACGCACTCTCGTTGGTTACTGATATGGGAATAGAAAACAATATCGGTGCAGGAACAACATATATTAACTCAGCAACGGTTTTAAAAGCATTCGGCAAAGCAAAAGATGCTGTTCCTTTGTTTGAAAAGGCATTAAACGTATATAAAAAGGAACTCCCCGAAACCGATAAGCGCTTTGGCGGACTTTATAATAATATGGCGCTTGCTTTAGTTGATTTAAAGGAATTCAAAAAAGCCTCTGAATTATACGAAAAAGCCATCTCTGTAATGAAAAACGTCGAAGATGGTATGCTTGAAGTTGCCATAACATATCTTAACATTGCAAACTTAAAGGAAGCAGAACTCGGCCTTGAAGATGCACAGGATGTTATAGAAGACTTGCTTGATAAGGCAACAAAAATATTAGATGGATATGAACCGAAAAACGGATATTATGCTTTTGTATGCGAAAAATGTGCATCAACATTTGGATACTATGGATATTTTGCCTACGAAAACGAGCTTAAAGAAAGGGCTGTAGAAATTTATGAAAGGTCTTGATCTTGCCGAAAAGTTTTATAAAGAATACGGAGAAAAAATGATAGACGACTTTTCTCATCTTAAGCAATACCTGGCAACCGGTCTCTGCGGAAGCGGCTCTGAATGTATGGGTTTTGATGATACTCTGTCGCAGGATCATGACTTTGAGCCCGGTTTTTGTATCTTTCTGCCCGACGAAAGTCTTGTTTCGTCAAAAGATGAATTCTTGCTTGAGCGCGCGTATTCTAAACTTCCGAAAGAATTTTTAGGATTTAAAAGAAATTACCTTAATCCCGTCGGAGGAAACCGCCACGGGGTTATAAGAATCAGTAATTATTTTGAGGATAAAACGGGTGATAAAAACGGAAATCTTACAACTAAAGGATGGTTTTTTGTTTCCGAACAATTTCTGCTTGAGGCCACTAACGGGAGAGTTTTTTCAGACAACTTTGGTCTTTTAACTTCCATCCGTCAAAAACTATCCTATCTCCCCGAAGATGTAAGACTCAAAAAACTGGCGGGAAATCTTCTTATAATGGCACAGTCAGGACAGTACAATTACTCAAGATGTATAAAGAGACAGGAAACAGGCGCAGCACAACTTGCCATATCAGAATTTGTTAATGCCACATTAAAAGTAATTTTTCTCTTGAACAAAAATTATATCCCATATTATAAATGGGTCTTCAGGGCCGCAAGAGACCTTGAGGTACTTTCTTATCTCCACAGTGACCTTGAGTATATTATTTCAAGCACAAACTCAGAGAGTGAATCAAAATTAAAAACAGAAATCATAGAAAAAATCTCGTCTGACATTATAGACGAGATTAAAAGACAGGCCCTTACAAGTGTTTCTTCTGCAAGCCTTGAAGCCCACGCATATTCTGTTAATGACAGAATCAAAGCCCCTGAAATCCGCAACCTTCACATTATGTACGCAGTCTGAGTATATAGAGATAAGTAAAAATCCGCACACTTTCGTGTCCGGATTTTTTAGAAGAGCCAAATAATTTATATGCCGCTACTTATTATAAAATTATGTTTCATCGGTCCAGAACCTTGCCCTAAGTCAAGACCTGCCAAAAGCGCATCAGATATGTAATCTTTTGCTTTTTTTACCGACTCTGCAATATTAAATCCTTTAGCAAGATTTGATGCAATAGCGCTTGATAATGTGCATCCTGTTCCATGCGTATTAGGATTATCAATTTTTTTACCATCAAACCATACAAGTCTGCCGTTTTCATACAGCAGGTCATTTGCATCGTTTATACTATGTCCTCCTTTAAGCAAAACACTACATCCATAGTTTTTCTCAATGAATTCTGCCGCTTTTATCATATCGTCCTTACTGCTAATTTTTATATCTGATAAGATTTCTGCTTCGGTGATGTTTGGTGTTACAAGAGTTGCAAGGGGCAATAGTTTTTCAGTCAATGTTTTTATCGCATCTGTCTTTATAAGAGCAGAACCACTTGTTGCTACCATTACAGGATCTACAACAATGTTTTTAGCATTATAATATTTAAGTCTGTCTGCAATAACATCAATTAACTCACTTGATGATACCATTCCGATTTTTACACTATCAGGAAATATATCTTCAAACACTGCATCAAGTTGTTCTTTGAGAAATTCAGGGCTAGAATCTGAAATTGCTCTTACCCCGAGAGTATTCTGAGCAGTAAGTGCCGTGATTGCAGTCATTGCATAAACACCATTCATTGTCATAGTTTTAATATCTGCCTGAACACCTGCACCGCCACTTGAATCACTCCCTGCAATAGAGAGCGCGGTTTTCATTTTCGTCTTAAAGCAAAAACTGCCGAAATCAGTTATGTAAAAATCTGAAATTTCTTTCATTTCTTCCTGTCTTGACTCGTGTGAATCATAAACCGCCGCCACCTTAAAACCGTCAGTTTTAGCAGTTTTTAGTGCGTAAAGCGCATCTTCAAAAACTGCGGTTTCACTTTTTTCAGTCCCAAGATGTTTTAATGCTTTTCTATATATTTCAGGCGTCTCTTTGTTATAACCAACTTCACTGCAAGTAAATATTTCTGAAAAACATTCATAGATTTTCAATCGTTTCAGAACATCTTCTACAACAGGTCTGTCCGTCACAGTTGCAACACACATCTTTACACCTAAACCCTGTAATCTTTTTAAGAAATCACTGATTCTCGGTTTAAGAACTACTTTTGTGCGATATATCTCAGCAACCATATTATTTATGCCGTCTACAATTTCTTTAACAGAGAGTTTAATACCATAATATTTACGATAATATTCCGCCGCCTGTTCAAGGGTAAAAGTCTTAAAAATTTTGGCAAGATTTTCTTTTGGTTCTATGCCTAAAGACTTTAAATAATCTTCGCCAATGGTATCCCAAATAAACATAGAGTCAACTAAAGTCCCGTCTAAATCAAAAATTGCGCCTTTAATCATAACCCAAGTTCCTTTGCTCTTTCTATAAGATTGGCAGTTGCTTTATATGGATTTTCTGCTTTCATAATTGCAGACACCACACATATTCCGGCAATCGGTATTCCTTTCAAAATATCAATGTTGTCTTTATTAAGTCCACCAATAGCATTAACGGGAATCGGAACGCTATTGCATATATCTTTTAATGTTTCAGTAGAAGTCAAGACGGTCTTTACCTTTGTTGTAGTGGGATAAATTGCACCAACGCCAAGATAGTCAGCCCCTTTCTTAAAAGCCTCCTTCGCTTGTGGAACTGTCTTTGTAGTCGCACCAACAATTTTATATTCGCCCATAAGTTTTCTTGCAATGTAAACTGGCATATCACTTTGTCCTACATGAACACCTTCGGCATCTACGCTAAGTGCCACATCAACTCTATCATCAATAATAAGCGGAACATTGTATTTAGCAGTGAGTTCATGCACTTTCTTTGCAAGTTCAATATACTCACGGGTTGTTTTTTCTTTTTCACGGAGCTGAAGCAGAGTCACTCCTCCCATCAAAGCCTGCTCAACCCTTTTTAAAAATTCTTCCTCTCCATAATTTGTACTGTCAGTTATAAAATACATACTTGAATCGAAATTCATCTGATATCACTCCTCAAACATATAAATAGTCGTTCAGAACAGGTTGCAATCCTTCTTTTTCGATATCCTTATACATTTTTTTAAGGCTACGGCTATCGTCTATCTCAAACTGTTCATCTCCGCCTGCTGTTTCTGATTCTTTTCCTGTATATTTACTTTCATGGTCGCCAATTCCGGTGGATACTCCTGCCGAAACTTTTGTTGCAGCAATCTTTACAATACCGTTTCTGAAACTTTCGCTTTCTCTTGAGGATACAGTAATTCCAACATACGGTAAAAATATTCTGTATGCACATATAATCTGGCACAACTGTTTCTCATGAACATCAAGAGGGTTGATTTTGTCATTATTGATGATTGGTCTGAGTCTCGGACACGATAAAGACATTTCTGCATGTGGATACTTTCTTTGCAGATAATAAACATGAAGTGCCGTAGCCAATGCATCCTTTCTGAAATCCGAAAGTCCCAAAAGTGCTGAAAACGCCACTCCGCGCATTCCACCCATCAACGCTCTCTCCTGTGCATCGAATCTATATGGCCATATTCGTTTATGTCCTGACAGATGCAGTTTTTCATATTTATCAGCATCGTATGTTTCCTGAAATACTGTCACATAATCTGCTCCGCATTCGTGGAGATACTTATATTCATCAACATTTACCGGATATATTTCAAGTCCGACCATTCTGAAATACTTTCGTGCGAGCCTGCAAGCATCACCGATATATTCAATGTTACTATAAGCACGGCTTTCGCCTGTAAGTATTAAAATTTCCTCCATACCGCTATCTGCTATAACTTTCATTTCTTTTTCTATCTGTTCCACAGAAAGTTTCATTCGCTTGATATGGTTATAGCAGTTAAATCCACAATAAACACAGTAATTTTCACAATAATTAGCTATGTAAAGCGGAGTGAACAGATAAACAGTATTTCCGAAATGTTTACTCGTTTCAAGTCTTGATTTTGACGCCATTTGCTCTAAAAACGGTTCAGCCGCAGGTGAAAGAAGTGCCTTAAAATCTTCAATAGTACATTTATTATGTTCAAGGGCTACTTTTACATCCTTTGCGGTATATTTTGAATAATCAAAAGAATTCATTTGTTCCATTACATTTTTGCACACATCAGATTTGATTACCTCCATCCCAGGAAGATATTCCATATGATTTTTGCGAGAAGAAGGTTCTGTTTCTATACGGTGCTTTTGGCGGAGTGCCTCTTTTGATAAAAACTCCGAATCAACAAAGAACTGATTTTCCATTCCTATCCCTCCTAATCACGCAAAAACCCTGTAAGCGGATCAGAAGCAGATGCACCTCTTGTTAATACTCTGCCAAGCCCGGACAGATATGCCTTCCGTCCTGCTTCTATTGCCGATTTGAATGCCGAAGCCATCAGAGGAAGGTCACCTGCTGTTGCGAGTGCTGTATTTGCCATAATAGCCGCTGCGCCAATTTCCATTGCTTCACATGCCTGTGACGGCTTGCCAATACCTGCATCCACAATAATCGGCAGGTCAATCTCATCTATAAGAATCTGGATAAACTCTTTTGCAGCAAGACCTTTGTTTGAACCTATAGGCGAAGCAAGAGGCATTATTGTAGCAGCTCCTGCTCTTGCCAGGTCACGGGCAACGTTTAGGTCAGGATACATATACGGCATTACAACAAACCCGTCATTTGCAAGAATTTCTGTCGCCTTGATTGTTTCCTCATTATCAGGAAGCAGATACTTTGAATCACGCATAATTTCAATCTTTACAAAATTTCCGCATCCAAGCTCACGGGCAAGTTTTGCAATTCTGACAGCTTCCTCTGCATTTCTTGCTCCGCTTGTGTTTGGAAGCAATGTAATATCTTCAGAAATATAGTCTATAATATTTTCGTTTTCTTTGGTATTGGCACGTCTTACCGCAAGTGTTATTATTTCTGCACCTGCATCACGGATTGCCGCTTCAATAAGTTTCATTGAGTACTTTCCAGAACCTAATATAAATCGAGAACTGAATTCATGACCTCCGATTATAAGTTTGTCATTTTTCATTTATGCATTACCTCTTTTCAATTTCATTTGCTAAAATTTCAATTACAATATGTGCCTGATGTGCAGCACAAAGCATTACTCTTGATGCAATAAGCCCTATTCCTTCTGATACTTCGCTTTTTTCATCTCCGCACAAATAAAACCTGTCAGTTATCTTTCGTGTATGTATTTCATTTGCGCTGCCAAGACCTGCCATACCTGATGAAGCTATTATATATTTATCAGGCATTGATGCAAGAACAAAGTTTACAAGGTCCGCTTTCGCTTCAGCATTATCAAAAGCCTCACAAACCATATCAGCATCAAATAGAATCTTTTCATAGTTAGTCTCTTTCATTTCCTCTGTATATGTTTGAATTTCAAGGTACGGAGCAATCTCTTTCAGATTTTCTTCAAGAGCCTGAGTTTTATACATTCCTGTCTGCGATGCTTTATATTGCTGTCTGTGAAGATTAGATATATCAACCTTATCAAAGTCTGTCAGTACAAGTTTTCCAATTCCCATTCGTGCAAGAATAACGGAAATTGCCGAACCAAGTCCGCCAAGGCCGCAAACGGCAATGGTTGATGATGAAATTTTATTCTGCAACTCTTTTCCATGTCTTTCTTCAAGTGCTTTTATCAATTCGTTTTTATCAGGTATCATATCAACCGCCTCCTACAAAACTCACAACTTCAACCTTGTCGCCATCTAATAAAACGGTTTTATCATAATCCGATTTCGGCAGAATAGCACCGTTAAGTTCTACAGCAACTCGTTTTGTATCATATCCGGATGTAGTCAAATACACCATAAGATTTTTCCCATCAACATCTGTTTTTTCTCCGTTAATCATTACCACTATATTCACCTCCAAAATTGCAAACAAAAAAGAAAGTTACCGATTTGATAACTTCCTATAAGTTCTTTGTTCCTCCTGACACTATGTATCAGGCATCCCTACGTTGGCATTATCCAAATCAGGTTCTCGGTCGAAGGTCACACCTTCCTCTCAGCCTGTAATACAAGCTCCCGTTTATTAAGTTTTATATATATTATATCACTTATTAAGAAACTTTTCAATAGTTTAAGATAAATTATTTTCTTCACATCGAATAAAAAAACGAATAATAAAGAAATGTCTTCTAAATCATTCGTTTTCTGTGGAAGAGCAGAATGGTTTAGATGCTACTGACGACATTTAAAACATCTTTGTTTTATCGAAAATTTTAACGAGAATTAAACCTATAATAAGCCCTGCTATACCCTGCACTCCGTTTGCAGGGATATTTACAACTGACGGTGCAAATCCATAAATAAAGCCTTCAAATATAAAGTAGCCGAGAACCATCCCGATTTCAGCAAGCACACCACCGATAATTCTTGACGGTGTGTTACCAAGTTTATTATGCATACCCTTAAAGCAGAAATGAGCGATAAGCACCATAATACCTTTGATAATAAATGTTGCAGGAGCATATACCACATAACCGGAGAATAAGTCTGCAAGTGCTGAGCCGATACCTGCAGCGGCAAATCCGTATGCAGGAGATAAAAGCCATCCGGAAAGAAGCACTACGCAATCACCCAAATTAAGGTATCCCTTAAGCGGTGAAGGTATTTTGATAATCATTGTTGCTACACAGCAAAGTGCTGCAAGCATTGAAGCTGTTACGATTTTTTGCGTTTTTAATTTCATTTTTTTAAATCCCTTTACAAAATTTTTTATTTATTATATAATAAATCTGAACATATCGCAATTACCAATCAAGGAGAATTTAATATAACCAGATGAAATACTCAGTTGATACAAAATCTACAAAAAAATCATATATGCAACTATATGAACAGCTAAGAAGCGACATAATAAATTCGGTATATAAATACGGAGAAAAACTTCCGTCCAAGCGTATTCTTGCAGAAGAAACGCTGACAAGTGTTATTACTGTTGAACATGCATATGGGATACTGTGTGATGAAGGATATATTGAATCCCGAGAGCGAAGCGGATATTTTGTTACATACCGTAAAAGCGACTTCATTCCTGTTACAGAATATGAAGCGTATGATATTTCGTTAAGCAATCACCACTATCATACAAATGAATTTCCATTCTCTGTTCTTGCCAAAACAATGCGCAATGTTATAACAAAGTACGGTGAAGACATTTTGATAAAGTCTCCGAATGCAGGATGCCCTGAGCTTAGAAAATCTATTTCAGATTATCTTGCGAGAAGTAAAGGCATTCATGTATCATATAACCAAATTGTAATCGGTTCAGGTGCAGAATATCTCTATGGCCTTATTGTACAATTTTTGGGACGCGACAAAATATATGCACTCGAAAATCCATCTTACGAAAAGATTCATTCTGTATACAAAGCCAACGGAGCAAAGTGTGATTTACTCAAGTTAGGCAGAGATGGAGTTCTTACTTCTCATCTTTCCAGAACCAAAGCATCAATCCTGCATATAACTCCTTTCAGAAGCTTTCCCAGCGGCATAACTGCAAGTGCATCAAAACGAAATGAGTATATCAGATGGGCAAAAGATAGAAATGCTATAATTATTGAAGATGATTTCAATTCAGAATTCTCGGTATCTACCAAAAATGAAGATACCGTTTTTTCGCTTGAACCTATTCGAAGTGTTATTTATGTAAATACTTTTACCAAAACAATTGCACCATCAATGAGAGTTGGCTATATGGTATTACCGGAGAAACTTGTTGAACCATTCTTTGAAAAGATGGGGTTTTACTCATGTACCGTTCCAATATTTGACCAATATGTACTTGCCGAATTTATTTCAAACGGCGACTTTGAGCGGCATATAAACCGAACAAGAAGAAAACTTCGTCAGATGCTTATGAACAAGTAAAGTGCAGAACAAATCTGCACTTTCTTTTTTACAAAATATCTATTTGTTCGCCGTTTAAGGCTTTGTTCATACTTCTTACAGCACAGAACTTACCGCACATTGAGCAGCTTTCTTCAACTTCAGGTTTTCTGTCATCTCTGATTTTCTTTGCAGTTTCAGGATCAATCGAACATTCCCACTGCATATCCCAATCAAAGGTTCTTCGTGCATCAGCCATTTTATCATCAATATCTCTTGCATGCGGTATTTTCTTTGCTATGTCTGCGGCATGTGCTGCAATTTTAGATGCAATAATACCCTTCTTTACATCTTCAATATTCGGAAGAGCAAGATGCTCTGCAGGTGTTACATAGCATAGGAATGCTGCACCGGATGATGCTGCAATCGCTCCGCCTATAGCCGATGTTATATGGTCATATACGGGAGCAATATCTGTTACAATCGGGCCTAACACATAGAAAGATGCGCCCATGCAGATTGTCTGCTGAAACTTCATATTCGCTTTAATCTGGTCAATCGGCATATGTCCGGGACCTTCAACCATAACCTGAACATCTCTTGCCCATGCTCTTTTTGTCAGTTCTCCAAGACGTACAAGTTCCTCTATCTGACATACATCGCTTGCGTCTGCCAGACATCCCGGACGGCAAGCATCTCCAAGTGATATGGTCACATCATATTCACGGCATATATCAAGGATTTCATCGAAATATTCATAAAACGGATTCTCCTCGCCTGTCATGCTCATCCAGGCAAATACTAATGAACCTCCGCGTGATACGATATTCATTTTTCTTTTATGGTTTTTAATCTGTTCAATCGTCTTTCTTGTAATTCCTGAGTGTATAGTTACAAAGTCAACACCATCCTGAGCGTGCAGCCTTATAACATCGATAAAGTCTTTCGCAGTTAATGTGTTTAAATCTCTCTGATAATGTATAGCGCTGTCATACACCGGGACCGTACCAATCATTGCAGGGCACTCTTTTACAAATTTCTGTCTGAACGGCTGCGTATTTCCATGTGAAGACAAATCCATAATTGCTTCAGCTCCCATATTGACCGCTGCCATTACTTTTTCCATTTCAATATTATAATCCTTACAGTCTTTTGAAACGCCCAGATTTACATTGATTTTTGTACGAAGCATTGAACCAACTCCATTGGGTTCAATACAGGTATATAATTTATTTGCACATATTGCAGCCTGTCCTTTAGCTACAAGTTCTCTTATCTCCTCTTCGCTTCTGTGTTCCTTTTTAGCTACAGCTTTCATTTCAGGTGTTATAATACCTTTTCTTGTTGCATCTATTTGTGTCTTACACTTTTTTACCTCTTTCTGCCATAAATTATCGGCTGTTTATTAACTTAACAGTAAACCTTGCCAATATAAAAAGGAAGCTACCGATTTGGTAACTTCCTAAAAGTTCTTTGTTCCTCCTGACACTATGTATCAGGCATCCCTACGTTGGCATTATCCAAATCAGGTTCTCAGTCGAAGGTCGCACCTTCCTCTCAGCCTGTAATACAAGCTCCCGTTTATTAAGTTTA
>JAZSBQ010000105.1:0-4759 GCA_045602485.1 Clostridia bacterium | reverse complement strand
TGATATTGACTTCTGCTATGAGCGCAGAGGTGAAGTTATAGACTATGTAAACAGAAAATATGGCGAGAACAATGTGGCGCAGATTGTCACCTTTGGTACAATGGCGGCACGCCTTGCTATCCGTGATGTTGGGCGTGCCCTCAACATCCCTTACGGCACAGTTGACGAGGTTGCAAAGCAGGTGCCCAATGAACTTAAAATGACCATAGAAAAGGCCCTCGTGGTAAACTATAAACTAAAAGAGTTATATGACGGAAGCGCAGAAATAAAGAAACTGATTGACACAGCGATTGAACTTGAGGGTCTTCCGAGACACACATCTACCCATGCGGCAGGTGTTGTTATAACAAAAGAGGAAATACAGAATTATGTTCCCCTGCAGAAGAACGATGATGTTATTACCACGCAGTTTACAATGACAACAATCGAGAGGTTGGGCCTTTTGAAGATGGACTTTCTGGGGCTTCGTACCCTGACGGTTATTCGTGATGCCATTGAGCATATAAGGCGTCAGCACGGCGTTGAGGTTGATATTGACAATCCGCGGATGGACGACAGAGAAGTCTACGAAATGATTTCGGCAGGTGAGACAGACGGCGTGTTCCAGCTTGAGAGTTCGGGCATGAAACAGTTTATGAAAGAACTCAAACCAAACTCACTTGAGGATGTAATCGCAGGTATTTCTCTCTATCGTCCGGGCCCTATGGACTCGATACCGAGGTATGTTGCAAACAAAAACAATCCATCCCTTGTAAGTTACAAGCATCCAATGCTGGAGCATATACTTGATGTTACCTATGGTTGTATAGTGTATCAGGAGCAGGTAATGCAGATTGTACGTGAACTTGGCGGATATTCTCTCGGCAGAGCGGATTTGGTACGAAGAGCAATGTCCAAAAAGAAAGCCGACGTAATGGAGCAGGAGAGAAAGAACTTTATATACGGAACAACAGATGGCGACCAGGTTGTTGACGGTGCATTAAAGCGCGGTGTTGACGAGGCTGCGGCTGCTGCTATATTTGATGAGATGATGGACTTTGCGTTCTATGCTTTTAACAAATCCCATGCGGCGGCATACGCAGTTGTGGCATATCAGACGGCGTGGCTTAAAGCAAAATACCCTGTTGAGTTTTTTGCGGCATTGCTTACATCATTTATCGATAATAACCAAAAGGTGTCAAAGTATATCGAGGTTGTAAAACGCCTTGGTATAACTATGCTGCCACCTGATATAAACAAAAGTTTCAGGACGTTCTCAGTCGATGACGGAAAAATCCGTTTCGGCCTTGCAGCAGTAAAGAATGTGGGCGGAGCGGTAGTTGACGAAATTGCCGCAGAGCGCGATAAGAACGGCGACTTTACGGGCTTTACAGATTTTTGTGAGAGAATGGCAGGGCAGAGAGTAAACAAGCGAGTTGTTGAGAATCTGATAAAGTGCGGTGCTTTTGACAGTTTTGGACTAAAACGTGCAGTCCTTTTGAATGTATATGAGAGAGTCCTCGATGATGCAGCAGAGAGGGCAAAGAACATAATGCCCGGACAGATGAATATGTTTGATATGGTATCTGACAGCCCCAAGAGTGCAGACAATTTTGATGATTGTGAGGAACTTCCCAAAAAAGAACTTCTATCAATGGAAAAGGAATGCATCGGTATGTATGTATCGGGGCATCCCCTTGACAGTTGTGCCGAGGCGGTGCGCGCCACCTCTACGGCGTCTGTCCTTGAGATAACCGAGAACGAGAAAGAAATATTTAATATCGGCACGCAGGTTGCAATCTCCGGCATAATCACCAAGGTGCGCAATCAACTTACCAAAAAAGGCGAGATGATGAGGTATATAGAACTTGAGGATTTGAGTGGAAGCATCGAGGTTTTGATATTCCCTGGACAATTGCGCAGATATGATGCTATTGCACAACTTGATAATCAGGTAACAGTGTATGGTAACCTTGATATAGCAGAGGATGCGCCACCAAAGATAAGGCTTGAGGATATAAAACCACTGGATGTAACTGCAAGAAAGCCCGCCAAACTCTATTTAAGACTTGACTCAAGGGATGCAGAGAGAATGACTGCAATGAAGAAAATTCTCAGCGGAGCAGATGGAGACATTGATGTTATCATAAAATATGAGGACACAGGTCAGGTTGTAAGAGCGCCAAAGTCTATGAGGGTAAACAAAAATGATGGAAGAGAAGAGGCGCTCAAAGCCCTTCTCGGCGAAGAAAATGTGAGGCTTGTAGAGGTATGAGAGAAGAACTTTCGAAGATAAAAATAGAAGAATACCTCGGCGGAAATTGTGGTTTTGAAATCATCATAAAAGACGAGACCGACTCTACCAACAATGACTTGAAAGAACTTGCCAAAAGAGGTGCGGACAGCGGATGTACGGTTGTTGCAGACTTTCAGAGGCAGGGCAGAGGCAGAGTAGGGCGCAAGTTTTATTCACCAAAGGGCAGCGGAATATATATGAGCCTTTTGCTAAAACCAAACCTTGATGAGGGAGATATAGTTTTGGTTACCACCGCCGCATCGGTTGCGGTGGCAAGAGGTATCGAAAAAGCAACGGGCAAATCTCCTCAAATAAAGTGGGTAAACGACCTTTATTTAGACAACAAAAAGATATGCGGAATTTTAGCCGAGACGGTGAGGGATTATAGAGATAATAAAATTATTGCTGTTGTAATCGGCGTCGGGATAAACTGTGTGGACTGTGGGTTTCCTGAAGAAATCAAAGAAATTGCAGGTGCTATAGCAGATGATAGCGAGAGCATATCAAGAAACAAAATTGTTGCAGAGGTTTTAAAAGAACTTGCAAAAGTCGAAGATGAAATAAAAACAAAAAACTTTTTAGACGAGTACAGACAACGCTCTATGGTGCTTGGCAGAGAGATTCTGATTTCAGGCGATAATCCTGAGGTTGCCACAGCCGTTGATATTGACGAAAACGGAAGTCTTGTAACTGTGACGAAGAACGGAGAGCAAAGAGTTTTGTTTTCGGGTGAAATAAGCATCAGACTGAATAATAATTTATAAATGTGATTATGATAATATATAATAGGAGGCGGAGTTATGAACAGAGAATATTATGAATATGCAAAAGATTGCAGCAGGAAGGGTGGCATATGGAAGTTAATTTCTGTAATTTTATTTATTGCGCTTGCGGCTACGGCGGTTACTGCATTTATGTTGAAGATAAAGAACAAAGAATACAGAGATTTGCTTATAGAAGACAGCGAGAGGTTTGAGGCAACACCCGAGCAGGAAGAAGAAATGGCGGAAATAAGAAGAAGAGAGTGGAGCAGGGCACACTCGATGGCAAACAAAAAATCCACCGAAGAGCGCCTTGAAGATAACCGCATAACAGAAGAAGCATAAGGATAGAGAAAAGCAGAAACACAATTGCGTTTCTGCTTTTTTGATATTTGTCAGGTAAATAAAAGTACAAGAAAATCATAAAGCAATAATATTTTATTATAAAGAAATTTTAGTAAATGCCATATTAACATGGTTACGGCACCGGTTAACCATAGAAAAAATCCTACATAAAATTGTTCCAGCCAATAATTCCGCATAACGTACCTCCGAATATAAAGTTTCCTAGCAGAAAATATTATATAACAATTTGTTTTATATGTCAATATAACAAAACGTTATGAAATATAATGTTTGCAAAGGAAGTGTTTATATGTATCAGAGACTTCGGGATTTGAGAGAAGATAATGACTTGAAGCAAACAGATGTTGCAAAGTACTTAAACTGCAGTCAGGTATGTTACTCTTATTATGAATTAGGAAAGCGTGATATACCAACTGATGTGCTTATCAAACTTGCGGGTTTTTATAAAACAAGTGTTGACTATATTTTGGGGTTAACTGACGAGAAGTAAATTAAAAAACAGAAACGCGATTGCGTTTCTGTTTTTTTGTGCTTGCATAGTTATGGCACTTTTGGATGTGGTATTATAAAGAAAAATTTATAATAATTAAGGAGAAGATTAAAATGTCAAAAAAGTTTATTAATGAAGGACAGAACAGGTGCAGAAGATGCGACAGACCACTAAAAGATCCAACTGCAAATTATGGGTGGTGGTGCGCAAAACTTGTAGGGTTAGATTGTTATGTTGAAGAAGATTGGACCCTTGACTATGACAGTTTTGGAGAGTATAATGGAGAAGATGAGTTAATATTCCTGTCCAATAGTGCACCTAAGGTTCTTTCTGACAAAGTGCGCTATGGTGATAATTCAAAGGTATTTGTTGCTTTAGATAATTTAAAGAGTGCATACGATAACTTTCCTGAATACAAAGATGCAATCGATATTGTGGATAATGAAGTCAGATGGATAGGTAATGAGTGGGGAAGCGAAAAAGTCGACAAAAGAGTTGCTAAATTTTATGATACAATCAATAAATTAAATAAAATATTGCCGGAAGACGAAAAAATAAATGCAAATCTTTCGACTGTTGAACAGGTTTTGGCAGTAGCTTATCCAAAAGAAGCTGCTTATTTTGAGATAGGAAGACGCAAAGCGGATGCGCTTGTTGAAGAAATTTATGGGCAAAAAGGAAACGGTGATGATATAGCCAATGCCTTCAAGCACATCTATTGGAGTGCATATGCCGCAAGCAAAATGGACGAAAATTATGCAAGACTTTTTACACATGCACACGAATTCGGTTGGTGGAGCGAGAATGCGAACAAACCGGAGGCAATGAAAATGGATTTGCATAATAATCAATTGGGAAGAGAGATTG
>JAZSBQ010000104.1:0-8719 GCA_045602485.1 Clostridia bacterium | reverse complement strand
ATTAATTCTTCACAAATTTTTCTATTCCTTTTAAATATTGACAAAATTCTTAATTTATTATATTCTTTTTGTAATAATATTAATTAAGGAGTCTGATATGTTGACATCACCACCTGCACTAACCCCAAGATTAAATGCTGTTGCAAAAGAGATAGATAAATGCAAATGTTTCTCTGACATAGGAACGGACCATGCATATCTCCCTGTTTATATGTGTATGACAAACAAATGCAAAACAGCCATCGCATCGGACATAAACAAAGGTCCCCTTATGCGTGCAAAAGGAACCGTTTCTGCCTATGGCCTGACAGACCGCATAGTTCTTCGGCTTGGAGGCGGTCTCGATACACTCAAAGAAAACGAAGCAGATGCCGTATCAATTGCAGGCATGGGTGGTCTGCTTATAGCAAAAATATTAGACAACGGACTTTCTAAACTTACAAACGCAAAAAAAATTGTTTTGCAGCCTATGTCATCAATTTCGGAACTAAGGAGTTTTCTGTATAAAAACAGTTGGAAAATAACAAGAGAAACTCTTGCAAAAGAAGATGAGAAAATATATACCATAATAACGGTTGAGATTCCGGATAATGACAATAAATCAACCTACACTCCATCTAACACGGAGTTATATATAGGTAAATATCTAATAGAAAACAAACCTGAATTTTTTAATGAATATATAACTAAAAAAACAGATAAACTTCGTAAAATGATATATGAACTTAAAAACTCTCAATCAGATATATCAGCAAAGAAATTAAAATTATCTGAAGAAATACTCAATGAACTTGAAAAAATATAAAATTCGGAGGCATAAAATGTATAAAGTAAAAGATATTACAAATGTTATTGAAAATCTCGCCCCCACACACCTTGCTGAAAGTTGGGACAACGTTGGGCTTATGGTAGGTGATTTTGAGAAAAATGTAAACAAAGTTTTTATCTGTCTTGATGTTACCTCCGAGAACGTGAACTCTGCAATAGAGGCCGGTGCTGAAATGATTATATCCCACCATCCTTTGCTTTTTACACCTCTTAAAAACATTACAGAGAACACCACAACCGGCAGTATAATAAGAGAAATAATTAAAAATGATATTTCTGTGTACTCTGCCCATACAAATCTCGATAACGCCGATGGAGGCGTAAATGATATTTTGGCAGACAAGTTAGGTCTTGATGGGGTACGCCACTTTACCGATGATGAATGCACAGATGGCAACGGCACACCTATCGATAATATTGGCAGAATCGGTTACCTTGATTCACCTGTTGAACTTGCCGATTTCAAAAGTCTTGTAAAAAGCATACTCGGCTGTAAATGCATAAAATCAGTTGGCGACCCGTCTGACTCAATATCTGCAGTTGCCCTGTGTGGCGGCGCAGGCGGTGACGGAATTTATTCAGCATACAGAGCGGGCGCAGATGTATATGTTACCTCTGATATTCGGCATCACGAAGCACAACTTGCCTTTGAACTCGGAATAAATCTTATTGATGCAGGACATTTTGAGACAGAAAACGTTATATGTGATGCTCTTGCACAATATTTACAAGAAAACCTCCCAGCACTTGATGTTGTTGTATCAGGCGCAGAGCCCTATTTTTCATAAATTTTAAATAACTTTGCAAGTACTATCAATATAACAATTGCAAACACTGATAACACAACTGATATTATTGCTGTTGCAAATAACTGTCTTGGTGTATAAATATATATTTGAGGCAAAATAATCTGAGAAAAAACTGCTTCTTCGACAGGTATAATTCTCACACCAACACACATTAGACCAAATGCGATCAAACCCTGTACTAACTTTCCGATTATGTAAGGCTTAATCGACAACCCTGCTGACTCTGTTATTGCATAAACCTGAGTCATCACAGATAAGCCGGAAAACGCCGTCATAAATGCAACAACGGGAAGTATATTTACGCCTTTATATGATAATATAAGTTCGCTCAGACCCCCTGTAATCTCGAGTATAGAATATATGTATCCGCGCCATTTAAAATCAGGAATTTTAGCAGTTAAAACTGCAAAAATAATTATAAAACCGCATATAGATAATATTGTATTTACAGATTTAACCACTGCCGTTCCAATATCCGGAGCGGCATTTTTTATTGTTGCCTCATCACGTGCAGGGGGCAAAGTAATATTTTTGATTTTATTCTTTCTTCCACCAAGTATCATACCACATAAAATTGCAGACATAATGTGTACTACATACATTAAAACGCCAATTTTATAACTGTTAAACATCTGTATACCTATCACACCAATCACAAACATCGGGCCTGAATTGTTACAAAATGCAAGTAACTTCTCCGCCTCTGATTTATCACACTCTCCTGACTGATACAAGGATGCAGCGCATACCGCACCTACAGGATAACCGCTTGCAGCGCCAAGTACAAACGCCAAAGCCCCTTGCCCCGATACACGAAACAGTGGCTGCATAATTTTTGAAAGTGCTCTGCTAAGTATTCTTCCAGCCCCAAGCGCTATAAACATATTACTGCAGAATATAAACGGAAACAAAGTTGGAATTATAACTTTTGCACATATACCAAGGGCATGTTCTGCCGCTGCAATACACTCAATCGGCGACGCTATCATAATCGATGCCATATATACAATACCTGCGGCTAATACACCTTTTAATGCATAACTGTGCGACATACTCTGCCTCCTTTTTTCAAACTATCCATCTGCTAGCATATTTATTCCGCGTTAATTCTTCTTATTCATTTTTCACTGTACCTGTGCATAAAAATAGTGTATAAACCGCAGAAAAGGGGTGCAATATGTCTACAACAAACAGTAACCGCAAATCCATAAGAGAGAAGTTTGCCGACGCCATTGATATATCTAAAGATGTGATATTAGACACAGTATTAATCAAAACGATTGGCAACAAGGAGATAACAATAGAAAACTATAAAGGAATCTTAGGCTATAGTGATACCTGCATAAAGATTAAGGCAAAACCGCAATGCATCATAATTAATGGCAAAAACCTTGAAATTGGTACTATAACCGAAGAGATGCTTTATATTTCAGGAAACATATGTGAAATATTGTTTGAGAATAACCAGATATAAACCTGAGAGGACGTGTATTACATAATGAAATCAAGCAGGATATTTCACTTTCTGTCGGGATATCTGACACTTTGTGCCGACGGTCCGTTTACAGAACGATTAATAAATATATGTATGCACAGAGGTATGCCCATATGGGATATCAGAAGATGCGGTGTAAACCGAGTAACATTTAAAACTGACATACCATCTTTTAAACAAATCAGAACCCCCACAAAGAGAACAAAAAGCCATATAAAAATAATACATCGGCACGGTTTACCTTTTATATTAAGAAAATATCAACATAGATATTTCTCGATATTTGGAGTAATTGTTCTTTTTATTATGATATGGTATGCATCAACACACGTTATGGGAATATCTGTTTTTGGCAACACAAGAATCGATACGCAGGAGATTCTTACATCACTTGAAGAATGTGGGCTCCACCTTGGCATGCGGACATCAGAAATTGATAACAATATTATACGAAATAAGATGGTCCTGAAAAACAACGACCTTGCATGGGTTGGTATAAACCCAAGAGGCTCGAGAGTGTATATAGAGATTGTTGAACGCATTAAAAAAGAGAAAGGTGTTGACAAAGAAGGTGTAGCCTGTAATATAGTTGCTGCAAAAGATGGAGAAATCGAAAAAATTGAGGTGCGCGAAGGACAGACACTTACAAAAATCGGCTCAGGCGTGCGCAAAGGTGATGTTCTTGTCAGCGGAATTGTTGATAATGTTTCGTATGGTTTCAGATACGTTCAGGCACGGGGAGAAATTTTTGCAAAGACCAAATACTCAAAATCCCGTAACTATCCATTAAATTATACAGATAATATACAGACAGGCAAAATTAAAAACAGATATACCTTGTCTGTTCTAAACTTTAGCATACCTTTTTATTTCAAAAAGTCTGACCCATTTGATATATATACATATTATAATACAACAAAAGAGTACAGAATCCCCATAGATATTCTTCCATCTGTTTTTGTCAATAAAGAAGAGTTCAGAGAGGAAATTTCAGAAAACAAAAAACGTACACCTGCACAAGCCCTGGAAACAGGTGTGTCTGAACTGACAAGCGAACTTAGAGAAGAATTGAGTCCTGATGTAAATATTCTTGAACAAAATGTCAGTCATACGCTGACAGAACACGGAGAAGTTAATGTTACAGTAGAGTTTATCTGCAGCGAAAATATTGCAGAACAATCCGTTATAGAAAAAACAATACCCGAGCCGGAACAATAGTCCTGTAGTAACAAAACGGCTACGTTGAAAAACTTTTTATTGTAGGGGCTGGCGTCCTCGACAGCCCGAATGGCGTAAAGGTGAATTGCCGCAATATAGCAAGAGATACCACCCAGGCGTCCTTAACAGCACGATAGAGCGGGACGTCCGGGAGGCCGTCCCCTACATCTCCACCACAAGCAGTCCCCCTCCCTTCAGGCAAATGAGCCAAAAAATAAGGGACTGCAATTGCCGTCCCTTTGGGTTTTTAAATTCCTAATTTTTTATCGAGCACCTCTTTTTATCTTATCTGTCCGGTGCCTTGTATTTTATACTTTGTTGTAGTCAGTGCTTCAAGTCCCATTGGACCTCTGGCATGTATTTTCTGAGTACTTATTCCTATCTCCGCTCCAAAACCAAATTCAAATCCATCAGTAAATCTCGTTGATGCATTCACATAAACTGCAGCAGCATCAACCTCTTCGAGAAACTTGTTTGCAGCCGAAGTGTCATCTGTAACTATAGCCTCAGAATGCAAACTGTTATACTTGTTTATATGCCTGATTGCTTCATCAAGATTATCAACAATTTTTATTCCGATTTTAAGGTCAAGATATTCTTCTCCCCAATCATCTTCCGTCGCAGGGGTTGCATCGGGATAAAGAGCGCACACATTCTCATCGCCGACAATTTCAACATCCCTGGCTTTGAGTTCAGGTATAATTACACTTAAAAACTCTTTTGAGACCTCACGGTGTATAAGCAGTTTTTCTTCTGCATTACACACAGACGGACGTTGAGTTTTTGCGTTTATAACAATATTTTTAGCCATTTCAAAATCCACTGATTTATCAATATATACATGGCAGTTGCCTGTGCCTGTTTCAATCGCAGGCACAGTTGCATTATCTACCACCGCTCTTATAAGCCCTGCACCGCCCCTTGGAATAATTACATCAAGATATTCATTAAGGCGCATAAGTGCATTTGCGCTCTCTCTGCTTGTGTCCTCAACAAGGTTTATACATCCATCAGGCAAACCCGCTTTGTAGCCCGCTTCCTGCATAACTTTTGTAATTGCACGGTTTGATATTACTGCTTCTTTACCACCACGCAAAATCACTGAATTTCCGGCTTTTATACAAAGCGCTGTTGCATCTGCAGTAACATTAGGTCTTGCCTCATATATAATGCCAATAACTCCAAGCGGAACGCGGACTTTTGAAATTTCAAGTCCGTTCGGTCTGACGGATTTATTGACTATCTCACCAATCGGGTCATCAAGTTCTGCTATCTGTTCAATGCCCTGCGCCATTGATTCTATGCGTGATTCATTAAGCATAAGTCTGTCAATCAATCCCTCGCGCATATTATTCTCTTTTGCTGCATTTATATCTTTAAGGTTTTCACTTATGATATACTCTGCCTGATTTCGCAAAGCATTTGCAATGGCAACCAACGCTGTATTCTTATCCTGAGAAGAAAGTTTCGCAAGTTCATAAGACGCTGCTTTTGCTTTCTTTCCTTTTTCTATCAGTTCCTGCATATTTATACTCCTTTATTTCTCGCTTAAAAACTCTTTTATCTTTTCAATGTTTTTTTCGGCCTCATATCTTCCTGCCCGATATACTCTCTCGAGTTCGTTTGCATTCTTTTCTCCCGCCTTGATATTTAACGGCTCTGGTGGTCTTATAATAAAAGCAGTCCCTCTTTCTTCAGATTTTTTTATGTACTTTAACTGTTCATTATACATAATATGTCTGCCCGAAAGCGCCGCAACAAACTCAGGGTACTTTCTGTAAATTACTCTGAAAATCGGAAGAAATTTATTAACTTTCTTTTCAAATTCTTCAGGTTGTGTTGTAATAACAATATTTCTGTCATAACCTATTTCTTCAAAATATCTGAGAGGTATTGAATCAGACATACCTCCGTCTGAATATTTACCGCCATCAATCTCAACAAGTTCTGAAAGAAGTGGCATAGAGGCAGACGCACGCATCCACAAAAGATCATAGGCATCTGCGTTTTTCATATTATAATAGACAGGCCTCCCTGAGTTCACGTCAGTTACAACAACATAAAACTCCATAGGGTTTTCTATATATGTTTTTGTATCAAATATATCAAGTTTATTAGGCAGTTCATCATAGTCAAATTCCGCATTATAAAAGTTACCCGTTTTAAGCCAGGACAACCATCCGCAATATCTTTTATCTGCACAATATTTTTTATTATACCTGATTGTTCTGCCAATTTGTTTTGATTTATAATTGCACCCAAAGCAAGCACCTGCTGAGACTCCAATGGCGCCATCAAACTCTATATTATTCTCCATCAACACATCAGTTACGCCGGCGGTAAACATCCCACGCATTGCGCCGCCTTCCATTACAAGTCCTTTTTTCATTGCACATCTCCATCATTAATTTTTATATATTTTATCACACAAAGGTGCATATGCGCAATATGTTTATTAAAAAACTCCGGAAAATAATTTCCGGAGTTAATATTGTATGTAGATTATAATTTCTTTTCCTGTTCTTCCTGAATATCCTCAACCGCAGAAAGCATAGGCTTGATTTCTTTTCCTTTAAATTTTCTGTCAACATAGTTTTTGGTAATCTTAACAACAAGACCTGAAAGAGCAAGAACGCCAATAAGGTTAGGTACCATCATAAGACGGTTGAAAGTATGTGAAATATCCCATGCAAGAGATGATGTCAGCAAAGCACCGCACAATATCATCACAAGGTGAATAACCTTATAGAGTTTAGTTGACTTTGTTCCAAACATATATTCCCAAGCCTTTGTTCCGTAGTGATCCCAACCAAGAACAGTTGTAAATGCAAAGAGCAAAATTGCAACAGCAATAAATCTCTCACCCCAAATGCCAAAAATACCACCAAACGCCTTTGCAACAAGATTTGCATCATCTGCACCTGCAGCAAGAACACCTGTATCTAAGTTAAGTACACCTGATGTAAGTACAACTAATGCTGTCATGGTACAAACAATCATTGTATCAGCAAATACCTCAAATATACCCCAAAGTCCCTGACGGACAGGCTCAACAACGTTAGAATTTGAGTGTACCATTACTGATGAGCCAAGACCAGCTTCGTTAGAGAATACACCTCGTTTACAACCAAGTGTAACGATTTCTTTAACCGCTATACCTGTTACACCGCCCCATACAGCAGGACCTGTAAATGCATATTTAAATATTGCACCAAATGCTGCACCAATCTGAGTGTAGTTAATACCTATAACCACAAGGCTTCCAATCACAAAAAAAACAACCATTATTGGAACTACTTTTTCTGCAAAATTTGCAATTCTCTTAAGACCTCCAAGAATTATAAGTCCTGCAATTACTACAAGCACAATACCTATAATAAGATGGTACATGGATATTTCGCCATATAAAATATTAGATGAAAGCGATGGGATATTAAACGCAGATACAACATTTACAACAATTTTATTAATCTGTCCCATTGCACCAATACCAAATGATGCAAGGATAGCAAAGATTGAGAACAATACAGCAAGGATTTTACCAATCCATTTGCAGTTTTTAAAACTACCAAGACCATCCTGGAGATAGTACATTGCACCACCTGACCATTCGCCATCCGTGTTCTTTCTTCTGTAATAGATGCCAAGAACATTTTCAGAATAGTTGGTCATCATACCAAAGAAAGCTGCAACCCACATCCAGAATACAGCACCCGGTCCACCACCGACGATTGCAGCAGCAACACCAGCGATATTACCTACGCCAATCGTTGCTGCAAGTGCAGTACAAAGTGCCTGAAACTGTGAAATAGACTTGCCCTTTACATGACCTGAAACATCTTTTTTAAAAAGACTTCCAAGTGTTTCCGAAAACCAGTGGCCAATTTTTGTAATCTGGAAAACACCGGTTATAACAGTCATAATAACACCTGTTACTAGCAAAAGATAAAGGCCATTGTTCCATACAAAACTGTTAACTACATTGTTTAAATCAGTTAACCAAACAAAAAAGTTATCCATAAAACTCCCTCTTTCCTGTCTAAGTGAGTTTTGGATAACCACTCCAAATACAAAATAAATCAAATATGAGTTTTTGCACGCAAAAACTCCAAAGAAAACAATAAAGATTTATCTTTTTCTCCGTCCTTTTGCCTGAGAGATTAACTGTAAAACAGTTTTACACCTTCGGCATCCTTTTACTTTTTAATCAGTGGACTTCTCCGGAGTGCTATCCGACTGCAGTCATCGCCATACGGCACCTGAGAGTGTTACTCCTTCGGCAAGATATACATCTTTCTCCTGCATTCTTCACTTAGCTCATTATTTTATTTTTCTATATAATAATATCTTTTTCTTTATTTGTCAATGG
>JAZSBQ010000103.1:0-9342 GCA_045602485.1 Clostridia bacterium | reverse complement strand
CTTACATTCCTGTTGCATAACTTGTTTCCTAATACCTTTTTGAGGCTTCCTTTGGGAAGTCTGTTTGCCATGCCTGTTTTTTATTAGATAAAATTTTCAACGTTTTTCATTTTATCTATTGACTTTTAATAGTTAGTCTTTCTTAATATCTATGGTAAAATTAATTATTATACTGTTTTAAAAATCAAAATGGAGTTTCACAAATGTAGTTTCTTTCTGCGAAATTTCGTGTCTGTCTCCGCCAACCTCTGCTTCAATCACACCATCTTTAAAACCCTTTAGCGCTCCCGTCAGTTGTTTGCTGCCGCCGACTGCCTTATAAAGGCCAATATCAACCATCTCACCAATGTACCTCTCAAAATGCTCTTTTGTTTTAAGCTTGCGTTCTATGCCCGGAGAAGATACTTCAAGATAATAGTTCTGCTTTATCGGGTCCTTTTCATCAAGCACATCACTGAGCGCACGGCTTATTTCCTCGCAGGCATCAAGGTCAATACCTCCGTCTCTGTCTGCAAAAACACGAAGAAAATAAAGTCCGCCTTCTTTTACAAACTCAACATCATAGATATAGCATCCAAGATTTTCTGCAATGGGCTCTGCCATCCCGATAACTTCTGTCTCAATCTTTGAATATGCCATATAATCACCCCCATAAAATCAAAAGAGCGAGGAACTTCCTCACTCTCTGTCGATGTCTATTCATTTTACGAATAAATTATATCACAAAACCTCTAATATGTCAAGGGTTTGTTTGCAATTCTTTATTTTGTACCGCCTGTCAGTTTTTCAAGTTCTTTCTGGAAAGTTTCTATATCCTTAAACTTCTTATAAACTGACGCAAAACGCACATAGGATACTTCATCAATACCACGGAGTCTGTCCATAACCATCTCGCCAATTTTTTCGCTTGAAACTTCTCTCTCAAGTGAGTTATGGATTGTAGCCTCAATATCATCTAAGATTCCATCAACCGTGTCAACCGATACAGGTCTGCTTGCGCAGGCGTTCATAATACCCTTTTGCAGTTTCTCTCTGTCATACGGCTGTCTTGATTTATCTCTCTTTATAACGATAATGGGCACGCTTTCTATCTTCTCATAGGTGGTAAACCTCTTGCCGCATGCCAAACATTCTCTTCTGCGACGGATGGCAGTTCCATCCTCTGTCGAACGGGAGTCTACAACTTTACTTTCTATGTTTCCGCAAAAATAACAACGCATCAAATCAGCTCCTTATCCGAGAGACACAAACTCTCTCCTGTTTAAAAGTATAACCTAAAGTTTTTATGGTGTCAACGAAGCAAATCATTTGTTATTAAAATAAAATCTATTCGTCACAACTTCGTAAAAAACACAAAAATGATATGCAAATATTTTGCATATCATTTTTGAAAATTACTCTGTTTTTGTAGAAAATGTTGCCGCAGGAAGATGTGAATCATCTGTTAAATTGGGCATCTCGGGGTATGCGCCCCATGCATATCTTGCATACACCGGCTCGTCAACTTTGTCACAAGTCAGAACCACAGTTTTACCTTCAAGTCTTGCCTCTGCCGGATAAAACTCTCCGTCTGCACCTGCAACTTCAAACTCCTGAGGTACTGCAACATTTATTTTTTCTTTCTTTATCTTTTTGTCAGTTACCTTGTCTGCATATCTCTCTTTGGGCATTACTCTGAGTTTTCCGTCGCATTCAAAGGTCAGGACAAGGCTTTTACCTATACGCTCTGATGATTTATACAAAGGTCCGCTTACTGCAACATTTTGCCCATAGCAATCTCTCTTTGCGTATGCCGCAAATCTCTCGGCAACCGTCTTCTTGCCCCAGGGGTGAATATCCTCGCGGCAACTGCCCGTACCGCCCTTATAGTTGCCGACGATATCATTTAAGACAATCATACCTGTGTTTTTCAAATTTTTTACTTTAGACAAGGCTATTCTCTGTCCGTCCCTCACAACAGACTCATCAACCTTGTATCTGGTAAGTTGCGCCCAATAGAAAGGCAAATCCTCTCCCCAACTCTCTCTGTATGCATCAACAAGGCCTGCCATAGCATCACTGTACTCTGTCGCTGTTAAGTGGGTTCTGTATTGGTCTGCCTCTCCCTGATAAAGGATAATGCCTTTTATAGCAAGTTTTTCAAAAGGTCTTATTCTGTTGTTATACAAATCTCCATCCGTTGAGGTAAAACTGCCGCATACCATTCCCTTTTGTATCCATCTGTTGATTTCGGTATCTCCAACTGCAACATTTATTATACCGACAGGCTGGCCTGTTGTCTCCTGAATTTCTTTTGCAAAGTAATATCCAACCGCAGAACAATAGGAAGCCACATCAGCATCCATCTTCTGCCATGTGTTTCCTCCAAGAGACGGATTATCAAGAGGCGCAGCCGCACCATCCAAACCTTTGTTCCACATATTCAGAAGACGAATATTGTCGTTTTTGACATTCTCGGGGTTTTTAAGTTCTTTTTCGGTTTCCGCTCCTGCCACCATATAGTAATCCATATTTGACTGCCCTGTGCAAACCCACACATCACCAAAAGTAATGTCTCCGAACTTATATGAGATTCCGTCACATTTTACTGTTATAAAATATTTTCCGCCTGCGGAGAATGTGCCAAGGTCAGCCTCCCAGTCGGAGTTCTTGTCTGCCTTAACCTTCTTAACCACTCCGCCGCCGAAATCATTCTCAATCGTCACCTCTATATCGCGGAATTTTGGCGCCTTACCCCATACAATTACAGGCTTGTCCGCCTGAAGTATCATATTGTCGCTGAATATTGAAGAAACCTTAAAGTCAGCCGACGCTTCATTTATACGATAGTTAAGTGGACTGGGTATTGGCTGAGAGCCATCCTCAGAAAAAACAATTATGCGGTAGCGGTCTCCGCTCTTTGCGTCGATTCTGCCAAGGTCAAGGGTAAAGTTAACCGCCTCTCCCTTTGGAAACTTCTGCTGAGTTACTGATACACCCTTTAAAATTCCCTTGTCATTATATACCGCACCAAGGACAGACGCCTCTGTGTCTTCCAATGCGTCAAACCCACAAAGATTAAACTTTATGTTATAGTTTCCGCCGCCTGTCGATGTACGTTTAAATCCTGTAGACTCAACCCACTCTATTTCTGATATGTTTGACCTTTCGGGGATTGCCGCTTTAAAATATCTGTACTCTCCATATCCGCTGAATGTTACCTCATACCAGTTATTTTCAGGAGACACATCCCCCTCAATTATGCCAAGTTCAACAAAGCTCTTTTTGTCATTAGAGGCATAAAATCTTGTACCAAGACAATTATTACCCTCTTTTTTGTCTATTGCCCCTGCATAATATCTGATGTGGGACAAAAGAACCGTTCTGCCCATATCAAGTATAACCTCTGCGTCTTTATCAAAATCAGGATTGGTATTTACATCCTTATCATACAAACGCATCGCCGCATCCTTTTGCCCGCCTGTGACAGAAAGTCTTGCGCCTGAAATACCGCCTATAGGCTCTGCAACCGCAGTTGGCAAATACATCTTAAGCCTTGGTTCTTTTACGGTTTCAACAACCTCTTCTTTTTTGCCAAAAATTTCTTTAAATTCAAATGCAAACGCATTCTCGCTGAACATAGCAAAAGACAGTATCACCAGACACAGACTTATCAATCTTTTCCTCAACATGATACTATCTCTCCTATCTATAATTTAATTATGGCAAGTGATGTAATTTTACAACATTTTCCCGTTTTTGTCAACAAAAATTCCTGCGTATTTCGACCATATTTCTACAATATTTTCTGCACTGTCTGAACTTCTCAGTATATAATTTTCAAAGAGACAAAAAATAATATCATAACTTTTAATTTTTCTGAAAGGACAAAATACTTTTATGTTATATTCTTCTGCAAATTTTGATTTTTTAAACTGCAAAGTTTATATTCCTATCTTTGTGTAAACCTCTGCCGCATCAGATAATTAATTTTGATGCGGCTACATACAAAAACAAAATTTGTTAATACTACCAACTATATTAAATGCATTTAAGGAGACTGTTATCATGCCACACTATACAATATTCCCAGGGGGTCCTCTGTCAGGAAGTGTTAAAATAAGCGGTTCTAAAAATTCTTCTCTGCCTATTATGGCAGCGGCGCTTCTGGGAGATGGAACCTCGGTTATACAAAATGTCCCCGACCTGTCAGATGTACGCAATATGTCAGCCATACTGGAATACACAGGGGCAGATTGCCGGCATCTGCCAAACGGTGATATGGAGATTTGTCCGAACAACTGCAATATAAAGACTGTGCCCCTTGAACTTGTCAGCAAATTGCGTGCTTCTTTTTTGATTATCGGCCCGATTCTTGCGCGATGCGGAAAGATACGCATTCCGCTTCCGGGGGGATGCCAGATAGGGGCACGCCCTATTGATTTACATCTTAAAGGCTTTGAAGCAATGGGCGCAAAAATCCGTCAGGGGCACGGCTACGTGGACCTCAGGTGTGACAGGCTTTTGGGCACAAAGATATATCTTGACTTTCCAAGTGTAGGGGCAACCGAGAATATTATGATTGCCGCCTGTCTTGCCGACGGAATCACAACAATTGAAAACGCCGCCAACGAACCGGAAATTGCCGATCTGGCAAATTTTTTGTGTGCAATGGGTGGCGAAATCACAGGCGCCGGCACAGATACGATTTATATAAAGGGAAAGCGCTCTATGCACCCGACAGTCCACAGGGTCATTCCCGACAGAATAGAGGCAGGCACCTTTATGGCAATTTCTGCCGTATGTAAAAGCCGGATAACCCTTGACAATGTGACACCAAATCATCTTGGCTCTGTAATTGCAAAAATGCGCGAAATGGGTTTTTGTATAAACGAAAACAATAATTCAATAGAAATTGTCCCCTGCGAAAAGTTTAAATCCATAGATGTAAAAACTCTTCCATACCCCGGTTTTCCCACCGATATGCAATCACAGTTTATGTCTTTAATGAGTGTTGCCGACGGCACAGGAATAGTTATAGAAACTGTTTTTGAAAACCGCTTTATGCAAGTGCCGGAACTTTTGCGGATGGGCGCTAAAATTAAAATCGACGGCAGAACTGCTATAATAGATGGAACAAAAAGGCTGAGCGGAGCGCAGGTGCGCGCCACCGACCTGCGTGCAGGAGCCGCTTTGGTAATCGCCGCCCTTGCGGCTCAGGGACAATCAGAAGTGAGTGGCATCGAGCATATAGAACGTGGCTATGAAAACTTTGACGCCAAACTTTCGGCCTTAGGGGTAAATATAAAAAAATATAGTTAAAGGAGGGATAGCCCTCCTTTAACTATACATATCTGTCAATATCCGAGAGAGTAATTCCCCTGTGAAGCGAAATATTTATACCATTGGCAATGACTGATGATATATCATCGGTTATACTGTCCACATCTTTTGGGGCAACTATCATATTGCCGAATTCCGGCTCTATCACAGCCCTTATCCTATCATACCTGTCAACCGGATCCTGTGATAATTCATCATTTATATTATTATCAGAATCCCCGAAAGCAAGTTCAAGCCCTGCCGCCGCTATGGTAGCCGCATCCACAACTGTTGGTACACCTATGGCGATTACAGGCACGCCCAGAGTATCTGAGTTAATGGTCTTTCTTTTGTTGCCAACCCCCGCCCCGGGTGTGATTCCCGTATCGGTTATCTGTATGGTGGCGTTTATCCTCTCAACTCTGCCTGAACACAGCGCATCTATTACAACAACAAGACGCGGAGATATCTTCTCAGTAAGCCCTCTGACGATTTCTTCTGTTTCCATTCCCGTTGTGCCAAGCACCCCCGGGGCAATAGCGCACACAGGACGGATTCCTTCATCTATTTCTTCGGGCATATATTTTTTAAGATGTCTTGTAATCATCAGCGAGGAAATAACCTTAGGGCCGAGAGAATCGGCAGTTATCTCACGGTTTCCAAGCCCGACTACAAGCACAGTATCATCCTCGCCCGACAGTTTTTGTCCCGTAATGGATGCAAGTTCTTTTGCGCATCTCTGACACATTTTTTCGTAAATTTCCTGCTGGCCATAAAACCTTGCAGGCATCTCAATGGTTATATAATTTCCAACGGGTTTTCCAAGTTCTCTTGCGCCGTCTTCTGTATCAACCCGTACTCTTGTAACTTTTATATATCCCTCACTGTTGTCTTCTTCTACATTTACTCCCCTTACGCTAAATTCTCCGTTGCTGCCTGCCGACAACATCTCATGAGCCTCTATGGCAAGGTCACATCTTGTTATATTTGCATCTGAACTCACAGTTTTTCCTCCTTTTTTTATTGTTCATTTCTTCTTATTTTCAAGGTTTATTTTTAGTTAATTATAAAAAAATATGTAATTTTGAAAAGTTTTTTTAAAAAAGCCTTGCATTTTATTTAAATTCGTGGTAGAATGTCTAATACTGATGCGAAATCAAGATTGATTGTTTGGAGGTGAAACTATGCCTAATATTAAATCAGCTAAAAAGAGAGTTTTGGTTATAAAGAAAAAGACTCTTCAGAACCAGATGCTTAAATCACAGCTTAAAACAGCGATCAAAAAGTTTGAGGCTTCTCTCAAAGATGGTAAGGCAGCTGCCTCCGAAGCTTATAACTTCGTTGTAAAGAAAACTGACCAGGCTGTATCAAAGGGTATTCTCCACAAGAATACTGCTGCCCGCAGAAAGAGCCAGTATTCTGCGAAGCTTAACAAAATCGCATAATTTTTGTGACTTAAAAACACTAAGATAAAAAATTCTACAACTACAAAGGGGCTATATCAAAGCACAAAATATGTACTTTGATATAGCCCCTTTTAACGTTTAACCTTAACAGAAATACTGATTTACAACCTCAATAGTATCATTCTCTATCATCATACTGCCATACTCACTCAACCTGCCATGTATATACTGGCTGTTCGCAACCTTAGATGCAAATTCCGACAGAACAATTTCCGCCTCGCATACCGATAGCGGGTCGCCTGTTACCATATACAGATAGTACGCATCTTCCATCTTAAAAAGACTGCTTTTGCCTGTAAATATGTTCTTTAATTCTCTCGCCGCACTGCACACGTCTTCAAAATCATCAAACTTATATATGCGCCTGAGTACTGACGGCCGATTACCATTTTGGGGTTTGAGTTCAGAACTTTGGATTTTACCCTTGTATCCGCAGTTTTCTACGGCGGCTTTAAGGTCGCTGTCATTGCTGACCTTTGTTATCATCATTCCAATTCCGCTTTCAAGGGCAGGCATTGTCTCCACAAAGAGTCTTGCGCCGTCTACCGTAAAGTCCACGCTCTCTTTTGCCATACCTATGGCACGCCAGAACATTTTCTGAACTTCAGGAGTATTTTTTGAAATATTACTCAGTGTAATGTTCCACTCTTTAGCCTCTTCGTTGTCAATCATAACCTTTATTTTATTTTCATTTATGCGTTCTATTTTCATTGTCAGTCCCTCCGGGTTTCCCTTGAAGCAAAAATCTTTTTACCATTGTAAAATAATATGTTGCAAACACTTTTAATATTACCTTATAATTGATTTAATTATACCAATATGAATTTATAATGCAACACATTCGGGGAATTGTAAATATGCCGTAAAAATACTGAAAACTTTGTTACATTTGAGAAATATTACCGCCGTTTTTTTCAAAAAAAGTCGTACTTTTTTTGATGCTTCCTATTGTATTTTTATATAATCTGTGTTATACTATTTAAGTAATTTAAAAGTGAATATTCCCTGCTTTGTTCGTGAAAGCGGCTATAATGTAAAACCAACAAATTATTAAAGGGGCTTTGTCTCCGAAAGCGGCGCACATGCCTCATGTCTTTTGACATCCAGTGGACTTGTAAAGTTTTCGGGCGTTTTCCCACCTGGTTTCCAGGTTTTTACTTTAGGTCGTATACGGCATGGCGGGATTTTTTATGTTGATAAATCTATGTTTAAAAAAGTCTTGACAAATCCTTTTATTTAGGATACGATATAAATATTAAAGATAGTATTACAATTTGCCATTTATATTTTTGGCAGGATTTAATGTTTGGGAGGACTTCTTTTGCGCGTTATTGCAGGCATCCGAAAGGGTTTAAAGCTAAACGCCCCTGAGGGCACAGGCACAAGGCCTACGACTGACAGGGTTAAAGAATCGGTTTTTAACATTATTCAGATGCATCTTCCGGCAGACAGAGTTCTTGACTTATTTGCCGGCAGCGGAGCGCTTGGGATTGAAGCACTCAGCCGTCGTTCATCCCGTTGTGTTTTTGTTGAATCTGACAGGGCATCCTTTACTCTGGTCAGACAAAACATTACACGCGCAGGGTTTGATGACAGTGCTGAACTTGTTTTCAAGGATGCTCTCTTGTATCTTGATACAAAGTCCCTTCCCTTTGACATTATCTTTCTTGACCCACCCTACAACAATGGATTTCTTGCTCCGGTACTTGATAAAATTGCCGGGCACAATCTTTTGACTCCCGATGGCATTATCGTCGTTGAGACGGAAAAGGGCGGCGAGGAGGCTTTCCATTCTGCTTTTGAGGTTACAAAATGTGTATCATATGGCAAAACTGTAATTACAATATTAAAACCAAACACTTTATGAACAATACTTTAAGACTACATAAAACAGGAGGAAACAATAATGGATGGATTAGAATTATTGGATGAATTGGAAGAGATAATAGACAAAGGTGCCAGCGTTCCTTTTTCAGGTCGTTGTATTATAGAACGCGACGAACTTATGGATATCGTACAGGAACTTAAACTTAAACTTCCGGATGACCTTAAGCAGGCAAAGTGGATTAAGGAAGAACGTCAGCGTATTCTCCACGAAGCGCAGATTGAAGCCGACGATATAATCAAGGCTGCAAACGAAAAGGGTATTTCTATGATTAATGAGCACGAAATCACCCAGCAGGCAATGGAGCAGGCACGTCAGATTATTGAAAAGGCAAAGGCAGAGGCACGTGCAATTCAGGATTCTTCTTTCAACTATGCAGACAGTCTTCTTGAGACAGTTGAAAAGGTAAGCGTTTCTTCTATGAAAGAACTTGAACAGTGCATTTCTATTGTTCGCAGCAACAGAAGCGAACTGAGAAGCACCAACAACGTAACAGTTGTAAACGACGATGTTGAATAATTAAAAATGCTATTAAAAAAACACACTTTGGGGTGTTTCTCTAAGGGATGTTTAGTGAAATACTTGTAACGGTGCGGAAGTTGGGTGAACAGTTTAGGCTGTTCACCCTTTTCCTTTGCCTTAAATTGCACAGGTGTTTCCTATGTGAGTGAAATATATGTCGATTCGCTG
>JAZSBQ010000102.1:0-5336 GCA_045602485.1 Clostridia bacterium | reverse complement strand
GTTGACGAAATAACAAACTATATGGATAAATGGGATAAATTAACCATAGAGGATAAGATGACGGTTGTAGATGCCCTTATTACTGTTATTAAGGCAACAGAAACAGATATTGAAATCACATGGAAAATATAATACTTCATGTTGATTGTAAAGGCGAGGCGCTTGACCAGCTACAGAATGCTCCGAAGAAATGTAACATTTGTCCGGGGATAGGAAATAAGAAATAGCTGCAACAGGACTGCATGATTTATGCAGTCCTGTTAGTTTTATATAGTATATCAAATCTTTTTTCTGCATAAGGATTAATAACAAATTATTTAAGGAGATACAGATATGGAAATTTATATTGTTAAGAGCGGAGACACATTATCTGGTATTGCAGAACGATATGGCGTCAGACTTATAAATCTTGCAGCTGACAACGGTCTTGAAACAAGCAATGGTCTTGTTGTTGGACAGGCATTGGTAGTACAGATTCCGGAAGTTGTACATATTGTTGAACGAGGCGAAACATTAGCTGAGATTGCAAACAGATACAATACCACGTCTTTGCAACTGTTGCGTAATAATATAAGACTAGGCGGAATAGACAGACTTGTTACAGGTGAAGAAATCGTTATAAGATACACTGGAGAAAACAGGCAGAAAACTTTTGCAATAAACAGTTATGCCTATCCATATATATCAAATGGGTTGCTAAGACAACAGCTTCCGTACCTTACATATTTTACGCCATTCACCTATGGAATAAATGAAGGTGGCAGTCTTGTGATACCTGATGACGAGGAATTAATCAAAATAGCTAAAGAGTATAGTGTAAACACACTTTTGCATTTATCGACGTTGACAGAGGGTGGTAACTTCAGCAGTAGTCGTGCAACACTTGTTTTTGATAATGAAAATATTCAAAATTTGATAATTGATGAACTAATATCTGTTGTTGAAGAAAAAGGCTTTGGTGGATTGGATGTAGATTTTGAATTTATAAATCCTGAAGAAAGGTATGACTATATAAGGTTTTTACAGGAGTTGAGGCTTCGGCTTAATCCTCTTGGGTATCCGCTTTTTTCCGCTCTTGCGCCCAAAACATCTGATAATCAGAGAGGGGTACTATATGAGGGGCACGATTATGCGGGTATTGGGGCGGCGGTGAATTTTGTGCTACTTATGACTTATGAGTGGGGTTATACCTTTGGACCGCCACAGGCTGTTGCACCTTTAAACAGGGTTAGAGAGGTTGCAGAGTATGCGCTGACAAGAATATCTTCGGGCAAAATGTTTTTAGGCGTGCCAACCTATGGATATGACTGGACTTTACCATTCGTAAGGGGCAGGGCAGGTGCCCCATCAATATCGCCTGTGGAGGCGGTAAATCTTGCTCTAAAATATGGGGCTGAAATACAATATGATGAAATTGCTCAGTCGCCCTGGTTCAGGTACACCGATAACGACGGGAGACTACACGAGGTATGGTTTGAGGATGCAAGAAGCATTACTGCAAAACTCGCACTTGCAGAAGAACTTGGATTCTTTGGTGTCGGTTATTGGAATTCTATGCGTGAGTTTCCACAAAATTGGATAACACTGAACGCAAATTATAATATATTAAACTTTTCTCTTCGCGGTAATTAATAGATAAAGAATAAAACAAGACAAAATAAATATAAAAACTCTTATCAAAATTAAAACCGTCTGTTTAACATATATTTAAACAGACGGTTATTAGTATTAATCTTTGAATTTATTAAACTATTGACAATAGGCGTGCGCCAAGCATTTTAACTACATCTGCAATTGCTATTTTGTCTCCTCCTTTTTACTATATCATATCACATACATCGTCCGCAAATCCTGATGCATCATCCACATTCATACCTTCAACAAGCAATGCACAACCATATATGATATTTGTTAGTTTGCTAAGTTTATCTTTATCTTCTTTTGCAGATTTTAACTTCTCAAATATAGGATGCTTTATGTTTATTTCAAGCACACGTCTTGCTTTCACTCCAGAATTTGGCATTGAATTCAAAACCTTTTCCATTTCTAGCGAAACCTCTCCTTCGTTGGTGATACACACAGGATGAGATTTCAGTCTTGTAGTTGGCTTTACACTTACAACCTTATCACCAAGTGCTTTTTTCATCGCTTCAAACAATGTTTTTTCAGTTTCTTCAACTACTGCTTGTTCTGCCTTAGCGGTTTCATCCTCAAGATTTAAATCTGCCGCTGAAACTGATTTAAATTCTTTTTCGTTATACTTACCAAGAATTTTAATCGCAAACTCATCAACATCCTCGGTCAGGTACAGTATTTCAAACCCCTTGTCTTTTACATTTTCTGTCTGCGGAAGTCGGTCAATCTGCTCAATGGTTTCACCACAAGCATAATAGATACATTCCTGTCCATCTGTCATTCTTTCAATATATTCCGAAAGGGTAACATTCTTCTTCTCTGTTGATGAATAGAACATCACAAGGTCAACAAGAAAATCTTTTTCTGCACCAAACTTATCATATATTCCAAACTTCAGCGGCCGTTTAAAACCATCATACATTTTTTCATATGCGTCACGTTCATTCTTCTGCATATTCAAAAGTTCATTCTTTATTTTCTTCTTAATATGTGCTGCTATGGTTTTAAGTTGTTTGTCATGCTGAAGAATTTCACGCGAGATATTTAAAGACAAGTCGGCAGAATCTACAAGGCCACGTATAAATCCAAAATAATCAGGCAGTAAATCTTCGCACTTGTCCATTATCATTACACCATTTGTGTAAAGTGCAAGGCCCTTCTTGAATTCCTTTGTGTAATAATCAAATGGCGGACGTGATGGAATAAACATAAGCGCATTATAACTGAGAGTACCATCCGCACTTGTATGTATAGTTCTGATTGCATTTTCAAAATCAAAATACTTTTCTTTATAAAAATTGTTGTAATCTTCCTCGGTTATTTCTGACTTATTTTTACGCCAGAGCGGAACCATGCTGTTAAGGATGTCATCTTCTGTATAACTTTCATATTCAGGGGCTGCATTTTTGTCTTTTACTGTCTGTTCTTTTATCCTTTGTTTTGTTGCCATCATCTTTATAGGATATTTGATATAATCAGAATATTTTCTGATAAGATTTCTGATAGTATATTCTTCTAAATACTTGTCATAATCCTCATCATCGGTATTCTTTTTAAGTGTAATGATTATTTCAGTTCCTGCGCTTTCTTTTGTGCAAGGCTCAATTTCATATCCGTCAGCACCCTTTGATAACCATTTATACGCATCATCAGACCCGAATTTACGGCTTTTTACTTCAACGGTATCTGCAACCATAAACGCAGAATAAAATCCAACGCCAAACTGACCGATAATATCAACATCTTCACACTTCTCATTTTCTGATTTAAAAGCATATGAACCACTCTTTGCTATTGTACCGAGATTTTCTTCAAGTTCATCTCTGCTCATACCAATACCACAATCGGCAATGGTAATCGTACGGTTCTCTTTATCAGGAGTAATCCTGATGTAAAAATCATCACGGTTAAAGGTAATGTTTTCGTCACTTAAGGACACATAATAAAGTTTATCAAGAGCATCGCCTGCATTAGATATTATTTCTCTCAAAAAGATTTCTTTATGAGTATAAATAGAATTAATCATCAAATCAAGCATTCTTTTAGATTCTGATTTAAACTCGTATTTTGCCATTTCAAATTCCTCCGTTTATCATTTAGCACTCTCTAAACGAGAGTGCTAAATACATTTTAACATTTTTCAAATTTTTGTCAATAGATATGGCTAATTTTCTTGCGTAATTTTCAAAATTATGTTACACTTATTATGTAAAATTTTTTGAGGATGATTTTAATGAATGTATATGATTTTGACAACACAATATACAGAGGAGACAGCACCACTGATTTTTTTAAATGGTGCATTAAAAAATACCCTCTTTTATCACTACGCCTTATAAAAGGCGGAGCTGCTTTTTGTATTTACAAATTAAAACAATGCAGCAAAACATACTTTAAAGAAAACTTGTATAAAATTTTTCAGAATATCCCTGATATTGATAATCTTGTTGAGGAATTCTGGGATGCACACAGCAAAAACATAAAAAGTTGGTATCTTAAAAACAAAAAAACAGGTGATGTGATAATTTCAGCATCACCTGAATTTCTGCTTATACCTATATGTAATAAACTTGGTATAACCCATCTTATGGCGTCACAAGTAGATAAAGACACCGGCTTTTATCACGGAGTAAACTGCTACGGTGCCGAAAAGGTAAGACGCTTCAGGGAACATTTTGACGGAAAAATCGACGAATTTTATTCTGATTCTTTGTCTGACGAACCCCTTGCAAAACTTGCAGATAAGGCATTTTTAGTAGATGGTGATATCCTCACTCCGTGGAGATAACAGTTGCATCACATACCTCCAGCACTACGTCGCTAACCTTAAATTTTATCTCAAGATTTGCATAATACATACCATACACCCTGTCTGCATCCTCAATGTATGAGGGTCTTGGGTCGCGTTTTAAAATATCGATTAACGCTTCAAGGTGCTCTGTCGGCACCTTGTTTTTTTGTTCATCAGGAAAATCAACTTCTAATTTATGATTTATCCCCTCATCAGCAAATCCATTTGTTGCTTCAGGGATACAGTCAACATAATTAAGGTATGGTTTTATATCATATATCGGGGTGTTGTCTGCCATATCAATGCCCGAAACATATATAACCGACCCTAAATCTTTTGTATTTTCTATCTTTTCTATTTTAACACATGACATACCTATTGGATTTGGTCTGTATGGGGAGCGACTTGCAAACACACCTACTTTTTTATTTCCGCCAAGTCTCGGAGGTCTGACGGTAGGCGACCACTTACCATTCTCTCCATTTAATTTAGAGAACTTCCACAAAATCCATATATGAGAAAACCCATCAAGCCCACGAAGAGCATCTGGGTTTCTGTACTCAGGCTTAAAAACAATTTTACCTTTTAAATTTTTTATAACTCCGCTTTGTCTGGGTATACCGAATTTATCAGGAAAATCTGTTCGGATATGTGCAATAATCTTCATCATATATCTCCCTCTTATAAAACAAAATATTCCCGACATACTATGCGAGAATATTTTGTTTTATATTATGCTTTTTCTAGTTCTACAATGTACATTCTTCCATTACTCAGGTCAATCGTATATTTATACCTCTCGGTAATATCCTTAACACTACCATCTAGGTATTCAACACGAATAACAGAGTCTCTTATACAGGTAACCTGTGTTGCAGAAATTCTCTGAACGCTATGACAGTTCAGTGAC
>JAZSBQ010000101.1:0-16334 GCA_045602485.1 Clostridia bacterium | reverse complement strand
GACTGCAATGCCATCTAACCATCTGTTGATTATACCCGTTGCAGACGGAAGAGGCTTTAGTGCCGACACGGATGTTCTTGTAATGGTTAAAGGCGGATATACAATAAAATAATTTAAAAGCCAATGTCGATGACATTGGCTTTTTTGTTATAATCCTAAAATCCATGTTGAAATATTAAAGAAAATCAAAACCGAGCAAGTATCAAGAATTGTAGAAAGCAGCGGTGCCGCCATCAGGGCAGGGTCGATTTTTACTTTTTTGGCAAGCATAGGAAGAATACATCCAAGGCATTTTGCCAGAAGAACCGTTCCTATAAGACTAAGTCCTGACACCAATGCAAGTTTTGAAACTGATATCTGCTGAAGAACGTCCTGATTGTTGTGGTACATAATAAATACTCTGACAGCATTTACGATTGCAAGGGCAATTCCTGTAAGCAAGGATACCTTACATTCTTTAAACAGTACTTTAAAAAAGTCTTTGAACTTTATTTCGTCAAGGGCAAGTCCGCGGATTACCATGGTTGAACTTTGCGAGCCGCAGTTTCCGCCCGTACCCATAAGCATTGGCACAAATGCAACAAGGATTGGTATGCTTATAAATGCATCCTCGTAGTACTGAATTATACTGCCTGTTATTGTTGCCGACAACATAAGGAACAAAAGCCAGGATATACGGTTTTTTGCGTGTGTGGTTGCGGGAGTTTTAAGATAACTCTCTTCACTTGGCATAATAGCCGCCATCTTTGCAATATCCTCTGTGTTCTCTTCCCGGATGACGTCGATAGCGTCATCGACGGTTACGATGCCGACGAGACGTTCCTCGGCATCAACAACTGGGATTGCCAGAAAGTCGTACTTGTCAAACATTCTTGCAACATTCTCTTTGTCATCAAGAGTGTTTACATAAATAATGTTTGTTTCCATTATATCTTCGATTATGGCAGAACTGTCTGAGAGTAAAAGTTCTTTTACAGAGAGTATACCAATAAGACGACGTGATGCATCTGTGACATAGCAGGTGTAGATTGTTTCTTTATCAACGCCCGTTCTTCTTATGCGGTCAAAGGATTGTGCAACAGTCATATGCTTTTTAAGGTCAACATACTCTGTTGTCATTATGCTTCCTGCACTGTCTTTGGGATACTTTAAAAGTTCATTTATGCTCTTGCGCATTTCGGGGTCAGCATGTTTTAAAATGCGTTTAACCACCAGCGCAGGCATCTCTTCTACAAGGTCAACGGCGTCATCGACATAGAGTTCGTTGATGACCTCGCTAAGTTCCCGGTCAGAGAATGCCGAAATCAGGATTTCCTGTTCATCAGGGTCCATTTCAACAAAGGTTTCTGTGGCGAGTTCCTTTGGGAGAATTCTGAACAAAAGAGGTAATTCTTCTTCGGGCAAGTCATCAAAAAGTATGGCGATATCAGCAGGATTAATGTCTACAAGCATATTTCGGACCAGCCCGTACTTCTTTTCTTTTAAAAGTTTTTCAAGTTTCTCAACGAACTGTTCTTCTCTGATTTCTTCTTCCACAAGAATCACCTCCGGTAATTTTTGATATATATAGTTGATATACAAACATTATACCACTTTTTGAGGAAATAATCAACAAAAAATTTTTATAAAAAAATGCACAACCCTTGAAGGGTGTGCATTTTTGTGAGTCTATGATATACCATAAAACCTTTTGGCGTTTTCTGTGGTGACTTTGGCAACTTCCTCAAATGTCATTCCTTTTATCTCGGCAATCTTCCTTGCTACAAATTCCGCGTAGCCGCTGAAGTTTCTCTCGCCTCTGTGCGGCTCAGGAGCCATATAGGGACAGTCGGTTTCTATCATCAGGCGTTCTATGGGGACTTCCGCGCAGGCTTCAATTGCGCGACGTGCGTTTTTGAAAGTAAGAACCCCTGTAAAAGAAATCATCATCCCAAGTTTTAAAATTTCTTTTGCGGTCTCGGCACTGCCTGAAAAACAATGTACGACTCCGTTTGAGATGTTGTGCTCTTTTAAAATTTCAAGACATTCTCCCTTTGATTCTCTGTCGTGAATAACAACGGGCATATTAAGTTCTTTTGCAAGTTCAAGCTGACGGATAAACCATTTTCTCTGCGTTCCGGGGCTTGTTCCGTCTTCGTAATGATAGTCAAGACCAATCTCGCCAATTGCTTTTACCTTTGGATGTTTTGCAAGGTTTCTGAGAGTGTCTATATCATCTTCGGTCATGTTTCCCACCTCGTGGGGATGCACACCTACGGTTGCGTATATAAAGTCATATTTTTCGGCAAGGGCAATGCTGTCAAAACTGCCCTGCATATCTGCGCCAATGTTTACAACGTTGGTTACTCCAAGGTCTTTAAGGCTCTCTATGGTGGCATCTCTGTCATTGTCAAACTGACTGTCATCAAAGTGAGCGTGTGTATCAAACAACATAAAATTTCTCCTGAGTTTTTTATTTTACGATTTCTGCGATGTCCAGTTTAATTGCGGATTTAAGCGCCTCTGCCTCCGCAAGGTCATTGCCTCTTAGCAGACAGTAGAGTTTTATTTTAGGCTCTGTGCCCGACGGGCGGACTATAAAGTTGTTTCCGTCTTCGAGTTCCAGGTAAATAACATTGGATGCAGGAAGGAGAATTTTCTCTTTTGCACCAGTTGAAAGGTCGCATCTTTCGGATGTTTTATAATCTCTGACTGCAAGAACTTTTTTGCCTGCAATAGTTTTGGGGGTATTAGTGCGCATAGTATCCATAATACCGCTGATTTTGTCTGCACCATCTTTGCCCTCAAAGGTAACGGATTCTACATATTCAAGGTAGTAGCCGTACTTTTTATAAATGTTTTCCATCTGCTCGGCAAGAGAGATTCCCTTTTTGTCGTAGTAAAGGGTCATTTCGGCTATAAGCATAGTTGCAACAACGGCATCCTTGTCTCTTGCGTAAGTGCCCTTGAGGTATCCGTAACTTTCCTCAAAGCCAAGTATATATGTGCCAATGCCGGTTTCTTCGGATTCTTTTATCTTTTCACCGATGAATTTAAAGCCCGTCAGAACTTCTTTCATTTCTATGCCATAAGCGTCACAGATGGATTTGGCAAGGTTGGTGGTAACTATTGTCTTTACTATATATCCGTCTTTTGGAAGTTCACCGTGCTCACTGAGGGAGGACAGAATGTATTCGCAAAGCAGAGCGCCTACCTGATTGCCTGTAAAGGTGTTGTATTGGCCATCTTTATTCTTTACGATTATGCCGACTCTGTCTGCATCGGGGTCTGTGCCGATTATAAGGTCGGCGCCACACTTTTTTGCGTAGCCGATGGCAAGTTCAAAACCCTCTTTGTTTTCGGGGTTGGGGGATGCAACGGTTGGGAAGTTGCCATCGGGCAACTCCTGCTCTTTTACAACTACAACATCGTTAAAGCCAATCCGGCTGAGAATTTTGCGAACGGGCTTGTTGCCGCTGCCGTGGAATGGTGTGTATACAAACTTGAGGCTACCGCCTTTTTCGCGGACAAGTTCGGGATTGATGGATTGCGCCTGAACACAGTCAAGGTAAGCATTCTCAACTGCCTCGCCCATCAACTCAATTTTACCGCTCTTTACCGCTTCGCCAAAATCGCAGGTCTTTACACCGCTGAAAATATCCGTCTTGTCAATCTCCTCAAGAACAATTGATGCAAGTTCAGGGTTGAGCTGCGCTCCGTCTGCACCATATACCTTATAGCCGTTGTATTTTGCAGGGTTGTGGCTTGCGGTAATAACAATGCCGGCTGTGGTGTTTTTGTGGCGGATAGCAAAGGAAAGTTCGGGTACAGGTTTTAGTTCTTCAAACAGATATACTTTTATACCGTTTGCAGCCAGAATTGCTGCAGCAGTCTTTGCAAATTCATCAGACTTTATGCGGCTGTCATAGGCAATAGCCACGCTGAGGGCGGCGTCTTTGGGATTTGTCTTGATAAGCTGATTTGCAAGGCCCTGAGTCGCCTGACCTACAACGTAAGAGTTCATACGATTGGGGCCTGCCCCGATTATACCGCGGAGACCCGCTGTGCCAAATTCAAGAGTTCTGTAAAAACGCTCTTCAATTTCCTTTTCGTTATCTTTTATGGATTCAAGTTCTGCAACTGTGGCAGAGTCTGCACATTTTAACCATCTTTCGTATTCCTGCTTGTAGTTCATCTGAAAACCTCCTGATTGATTTATTATATATTTGCACGTGTAAAAAAATATCCTAGTTTATATTATACTATTAAACTTGTCCAAATACAACCCCAACAAGAGATATTTTACAGATTTATCAAGGTATCAGGACATTTTTGAACGGTTTGGTACAAATATACAGATAAATCTGTAAAATATTTATAAATTTACTTGTAATGAAGAAAATTTTGTGTTATTATAAATAGAATGATTGAAAACAAAAAGTAAGGAATGATTTACTTATGAAAGAGAACTTAAAAAAGATAAAAACTGATGCCGAAGCGGCACTTAAAGAAGCGCAGACTCTTGAGGCACTTGAAGAACTCAGAGTTAAGTTCCTTGGCAAAAAGGGTGAACTCACTTCTGTTATGAAGGGAATGGGTGGCCTGTCTGCAGAGGAGAGACCGGTAGTCGGTCAACTTGCAAACGAAGTGCGTAGTTTTATCGAGGGTGCAATAGATGAGAAAAAGACTGCTCTTGCATCTGAGGCTGCAGAAAAGAAGATTCTTGCAGAGACAATCGATGTGACTATTCCCGGAAACAGACAAAAGAAGGGTAAGACTCATCCGCTGACAACAGTTTTGAATGATTTGAATGATATATTTATCGGTATGGGCTTTACCATTGCCGAGGGGCCTGAGGTTGAACTTGACTATTATAACTTTGAAGCACTTAACATTCCAAAGGACCATCCTGCACGCGATACGCAGGATACATTCTACATAAATGACAATGTTGTTTTGCGTACACAGACATCACCTGTTCAGGTGCGTGTAATGGAAAGTCAAAAACCGCCGATTCGTATAATTTCACCCGGAAGAGTGTACAGAAGCGACGCGGTTGATGCAACCCACTCGCCTGTATTTCATCAGGTTGAAGGTCTTGTTATAGATAAGGGCATCACAATGGCAGACCTTAAAGGTACGCTTGAGGTGTTTGCGCGCAAACTCTACGGCGAAAACACAAGGCTTCGTTTCCGCCCACACCACTTCCCGTTTACAGAGCCCAGTGCAGAGGTTGATATATCTTGCTTTAACTGCGGCGGCGAGGGTTGTAGTATTTGTAAGGGCGAGGGCTGGATTGAGATACTTGGCTGCGGTATGGTTCACCCCAAGGTTTTGAGAAATTGCGGAATTGACCCTGACGAATATTCAGGTTTTGCCTTTGGTATCGGACTGGAAAGAGTTACGATGTTCCGCTACGATATCAAGGATTTACGTATGTACTACGAAAACGATGTTCGTTTTCTCGGTCAGTTTTAATTAGACGGGGGTATTAAAGATGAAGTTACCATTATCATGGCTTAAAGATTATATGAATACAGACGGCATAGAAAATGCCGAATATATGCACAAAATGACTATGTCGGGTTCTATTGTCGAGGGTATCGACAATCCGGCAGCAGAATTTAAAAATGTGGTTACAGGCAAAATCCTCAAAGTAGAAAAGCATCCTGATGCAGACAAACTTGTTGTTTGTCAGGTAGATGTTGCAGAGGGAGAGCCTATACAGATTGTAACAGGTGCGCCTAACGTTTTTGAGGGTGCAATTGTGCCTGTTGCAAAGCACAAGAGTACACTTCCCGGCGGGGTTAAGATTACTAAAGGTAAACTTCGCGGAGTTGAAAGTTTTGGTATGATGTGCTCAACTGATGAACTCGGCATTTCTGAGGAGAGGGCAACCGGAATCCTGATTCTGCCCGAGGATACAAAAATTGGTCAGGATATAACCGAGACTCTCGGCCTTGATGAGAGCGTTGCAGAGTTTGAGATTACTTCAAACAGACCTGATTGTATGAGCATAATAGGTCTTGCCCGTGAGACAGCGGCAACATTTGGCCGTCCTATCAGTATTCCTGAGCCTGTGGCTGAGGGTAACAGCGAGAATGCGGCAGATTATGCATCGGTTGAGATAGAAAACACAGAACTTTGCAGTCGCTTTATCGGCAGAGTTGTAAAGAATGTTAAAATCGGCCCGTCTCCTGAGTGGATGCAGAAGAGACTTAAGGGATGCGGCATCAGGGCTATAAATAACGTTGTTGACATTACCAACTATGTTATGCATGAATACGGACAGCCAATGCACGCATACGACCTTGATAACGTTGAGGGTAAAAAGATAATCGTAAGAAATGCAAAGAAAGACGAACAACTTGAGACCCTTGATGACCAGCCAAGAACTCTGGGCGAGCAGATGATTGTTATTTCTGACGCAAAGCGTGCCATTGGTGTTGCAGGCGTAATGGGTGGTGCCAACTCAGAGGTTACAGAAGGAACAACAACAGTCCTTTTTGAGTCGGCTTGCTTTAACGGCGGTATGGTAAGAAGAGGTGCAAAGGCTCTTGGAATGAGAACTGACGCATCGGCGCTTTTCGAAAAAGGACTTGACAGCGAGAATTGTATGCCGGCTATTAACCGTGCGTGCCAACTTATGGAAGAACTTGGCGCAGGCGAGGTTGTAGGCGGAGTTATAGATGTTTATCCTGAGCCAAAGGTACAGACGGTTCTGCCTTTTGAGCCGGAGAAGATGAACAAGTTCCTCGGAATGGAAATTTCCGAGAGCGAGATGGTAGAAATGCTTGAGCGCCTTGACTTTAAAGTAGAGGGCGGTAAAGTATATGTTCCGACCTTCCGCGGTGACGTTGAGGCTATGGCTGACGTTGCAGAGGAAGTTGCAAGAATCTATGGCTATGACAGGATTCCAAGCACAATGATGAAGAGCGATGTGTCTGTCGGCGGTAAAACAAGACGTCAGAAACTTGAGGATACCATCCGCACAGAACTTACTGCATCGGGTCTTTTTGAGATTATAACATACTCATTTATCGATCCTAAGGAGAATGAACTTGTAAACATCCCTCAGGATGACAAGAGAAATGATTTTGTTCGTATAACAAATCCTCTTGGCGAAGAAAACAGTGTTATGAGAACCGACCTTGCATCGTCAATGATGAAGACTCTGCGTACCAACTACACAAGAAGAAACCCTGAGGCTGCTTTGTTTGAACTCGGCACTATCTTTACACCTGTTGAGGGAGAGCAGTTGCCGCTTGAGACAAAGAACCTTGCTCTTGGTATGTATGGTGACTATGATTTTTATGATATTAAAGGCATAGTAGAGCAGATGCTTGAGAGAGTTGGTATTACAGACTTTGATTTTGAAGTATGTAAAACAAATCCAACATTCCATGCAGGCCGTTGTGCAGAGGTTATGATCGGCGGCAAAAAACTTGGCGTTATCGGACAGATTCATCCATCTGTATGCGAGAACTTTAAGATTGATGCAGAGGTTTATGCGGCGCTTCTTGACTTTGAACTTATTGCCCAGAAGCACAAGCCTGAGCGTCATTATACTGCGCTTCCTAAGTTCCCTGCGGTTACCCGTGATATTGCGGTGACAGTACAGAAGTCGGTTCCTGTTGGTGATATCGTAAAGGTTATAAAGGAACAGAAATCGGATATAATAGAAGATTATAAATTATTTGATATATATGAGGGTGCACAGGTCGGAGAGGACAAGAAGAGTGTTGCTTATTCTCTGACATTCCGCGGAGCGGATAGAACTTTAACTGATGAGGATGTAAATCCTGTGGTTGACAAGATTCTCGCAGAACTTGAATCAAAACTCGGTGCACAACTCAGATAATACAGAAAATAAAGAAAGGTGCAGGTGATAGATTATGGAATTTGGCAAGAATAAAGGGTTTGAAAGTACTGTAAAATTTAATGTGAATGTTGATCGTCCTATGAAACCCGGCGAGATACTTATCAGGGTGCATGATGCTTTAGTGGAAAAAGGCTATAATCCTATTAATCAGATTGTTGGATATATCTTATCCGGCGATCCGTCATACATTACCTCGCACAATAGTGCAAGAAGTCTTATCCGCAAACTTGAGAGAGATGAGATTTTAGAAGAACTTGTTGCTTTTTATGTAGAACATCAAAACTAAAAAAAGCCCCGATATGCATTGCGTATCGGGGCTTTTTTTAATGTTCCACCGCTCTGTTTGCAATCTCTATGGCCTTTGTTACCATATTTCCGCAATCTCTTGATGAAACTCCGCCAAAGCCTTCTCTTTTTACGATGTCGTATACGCCAAGTTCTTTGGCAACCTCCATCTTGAGGGCCTCTGACATTTTATTATTATGACTGTTCATACTTCACCTCATGATTGATATGATAAAAACATCAATGTTTTTATACAAGTCTTTCTTTAGCAAAATGACGTCATTGACAGAGAAAAAGTTTTTATCACTGTCTGAGTCTAGTATATGTCAGAATTCTTTAAATATCAGCGGTAATTTTTTGAAAAATAAAGTCGGATTTACTTATAACGTATGTGATAGTTACCGCTGTTTTTTTCTATATAACTGTCATAAAATTTAGCAATTGCGTCTTTAAGATATTCTATATCTTTGGTGCCTGCAGTCTCGTATGCAGAATGCATAGAAAGTTGAGCCAGACCAATATCTATAGTGTTTACAGAAGTTTTTTCTGTTGCTATGTTTCCAAGTGTAGAGCCGCCGGAGAGGTCGCTTCTGTTTGCGTATACCTGACAGGGGACATCAGCCGCTTCGCAAATTGATTTAAATATCGCCTCAGAGACTGCATCGGTTGTGTATCTCTGTGCGGCATTATATTTTATTACAACGCCTTTGTTCATTTCCGGATAGTTATTTTCATCGGATGTTTCTCTGCGGTTGGAATGTATTGCGTGGGCATTGTCTGCAGATACCATAAAAGAGTTTGTAAGTCTTCTGTGGTGTGTTTCAATGTCATTGCCACAACAAAGACTTATGCGCTCAAGAGTGGACGATAAGAAGTTGGATTTTGCCCCTTGTTTTGTTCCGCTACCGACCTCTTCGTTGTCAAAAACGCAGAAGACTTGTGCTGTACTTGGATTGTTGCCGTTGGCAAACCCCTTTAACAGGGCATAGGTGCATTGCAAATCATCAAGGCGTGGGGCAGAAATGAACTCGTTGTCTGTGCCCCAGATTGTTGGCTCTTCGCTGTTATACAGCATAAGGTCAAACCCTGCGATGTTCTCCTCGCAGACTTCTGCTGCTGCAGCAATCTCTTTCATAAATAAAACATCCTGATTTGCTATTGCAAACAACGGAGGCGTATCGCGTTTTATATTAAGTTCTGTGCCGCTTTTTGCAGATGAGTCAAGGTGAGGTGCAAGAGAGGGAATAACAAGGCAACCGCGGTTTAAATCCACAAGTTTTGTTTCAAGACCGTCTTTTGTTTTTACAACAATACGGCCGGAGACGGAGAGCGGTCTGTCAAGCCAGGAACTAAGCACAGGCCCTCCGTAACTTTCGGTGTTAAGTCTTATATAGTTGTTATCTGCACATACGGGATTTGCTTTGATTTTAAAGGACGGTGACTCGCCGTGGGAGGCAGAGATTGTAAATCCCTTAAAGTCAGATTCGGGGATTTTAAATGCAATTATTGATGACATATTGCGCATCACATAGTATTTGCCGCCGGCAGATAAATCCCAGCAGTCTTCTTCGTTAAGGGGGGTGAAGCCATTAGCATTAAGTTCTTTTGCAACCGTGTCTGCAGTATGCCATGCATCGGTACAGTTTTTTATAAATTCAACAAAGTTTTTCATTAGTATGCTCCTTATGGGTTAGTTGTAAATTATAAAAGGTTGGCATCTACCAACCTTTTATAATTTTATTCTATGGGGTTGCCGTTTTTATCAAATAAAGGCAGGGGAGAGAGGTATGTAATATCGTCGCGCTTTATAGCATCACCCTCTGCAAAAACCGTCATCTTTCCGACAATAATACCTCCGACTTCTTTAACAAGAGTTTCAAGGGCATAAAGGGATTCACCGGTGCTTATTACATCGTCTACTATCAGAACTCTTTTGCCGTTCATTGCGTTTCTCTCCTTTTCGCCAAGACAGAGAGTTTGTTCTTTCTCGGTTGTTATGGAGTTTACTTTTGTGGTATAAACATTTTGCATATAGAGTTTTGGCCCTTTACGTGCCACAATATAATTGTTCTGACCAGATTGACGCGCCATCTCATAAAGCAGAGGAATACCCTTGCTCTCTGCGGTAATCATGATATCATACTCAGGCGCAAGTTTTAAAAGTTCCGCTGCAGCAGCGGTTGTGATTTCTACATCGCCGAACATAACAAAGGCGCCAATGTACAGGTCATCATTTACTCTGCACAACGGAAGTTCGCGGGTAAGACCTGCAATCTCTACAGGATAAAATTCTTTCATTCATAACACCTCTTATGAAAATTTTCAAATATATTTTAAACTATTATGCCAAAAGTGTCAAGGAAAGAATCTATAAACATATGTAATTAAATATTGGAACAAAATCAAGAAATTATACAGAATATAAATCACATACGGTGACAAAATATTTTCTGAGGAGTTGATGCTTTTGGGTAAACAAAAAAGGGATGAACAAGTCAACCCCGAATTTCTTCGTCAGCAAAAGGAGAAGAAGTACTCAGAGGATATGTATGATGACGATTATTACGGCCCGTCATTGTTTCCCGGATATTTTTATCAGAACGCCGCATCGGGCACAGAGGCGACAGGCCTCATACAGGTCATTCCCATAACCTCTTCTGAACTTGAAGCATATGACAGTATCTTCAGTTACAGACTTACAGAACCAATCGTACGTGACGAGGATGTTAATATAGAAAAGCCTGACTTACAGTAGTAAGCCAGGCTTTTTGAGTTTATTTAAAATATATAAAATTGTAACTGTCAAGAATTTGAAAATACTTAACAAGTCTCTCATATAGAGGATTTGCACTGTCGCCGAAATACTCTCCTACTTTTTTGCCGAGTTCAAATACAGTTTGTTCTCCGTCTATGATAGGCCAGATAAAACTGCCCATTTCATCAAGGTGAATGTAACTGATTCTTGGCTTTTTGAAAAGTTTTTGAGCAATTGTGTTAAACACGCCTTTGTTTTCTATTTCAAGGGTTACAATTCCGTTATCTGCTGACCACGAAATTCCTTCGCGGCGGGCAGGTATTTTGTCAAGATAGTTTTCTGATTTTTTATTTTTTTTCATAGATTACTTTCTCTTCTTCCATACAGAGAATGAACACAGTGTAAGTATGGTAATGCCAAGCAATACGATGCCGCCGATGTTTGAAACAAGAGCAGGTATGCCAAGTTTTGCTGAGAGGTCAAGAACCTTATCTATACCAAATACAGCAAGGAGAGCAAGAATTATACCAACAATACCTTCGCCGGCAATCATACCTGAGCAGAAGAGGATACCGTCGCTTACGATTGCGTCTTTTTCTTCTTTGTTCTTCTTGAGTTTATCAAACGCAAGGCGAACAAGACCACCAATCATAATGCATGCGTTAAGGTGGACAGGGAGATAAACACCGATAGCAAACGGAAGTACGGGGATGCCTATAACCTCAACAAAAATCGCAATAAATACACCGATGAATACAAGAGTCCATGGGAGGTTGCCTTCCATAACACCCTCGATAATAAGTTTCATAAGAGTAGCCTGAGGAGCGGCAAGTTCATCTGTACCAAAGCCCCATGCACTGTCAAGAAGATAGAGGGTTCCGCCTATTGCAAGGGCGGCTGCCACTACACCGATGATTTCGCCTATCTGCTGCTTTTTAGGGGTAGCGCCAAGCAGATAGCCTGTTTTTAAGTCCTGAGATGTATCGCCGGCAATAGCAGAAACGATACAGATTACAGAACCGATTGCAATAGCGCTGCACATGCCTGCAACGCCGGTTGTACCTGTAAACTTAAGAATGAGAGTTGCAATAAGAAGTGTGGCAATAGCCATACCTGAAACGGGGTTGTTACTGCTTCCGACCAGACCAACCATACGTGAAGATACTGTTGCAAAGAAGAAGCCGAACACTACAATTATCACCGCACCAAGAAGTGAAACAGGGATTGCAGGTACAAGCCATACCAGAAGTGTAAGAATCACAATGGCGATAAGTACAACAACCATATTTATATCCCTGGATGTGCGCTCGTCGGATGTGTTCTGTGTGCCTGCAATGCTCTTCATTGCACCGCCGAAGGTTTTAATGATAAGCGGAAGTGATTTGATAAGACTGATTATTCCGCCTGCTGCCAGAGCGCCTGCACCAATATATCTGATGTATGAACTCCAGATTGCACTGGCGCCGCCTGCGGCGTACATCTCACCTATTGGGGCTGTGCCCGGATAGAGAACGGCATTTTCGCCAAAGAGGACAATCATAGGAATTATCACAAGCCAGCTTAAAACGCCGCCGGCAAAAAGGTAAGAAGAAATTCTTGGACCGCATATATAACCGACACTCATTACAGCCGGATAAATCTGTGTTCCGATTGCACCGGCAAACCCCTTGACTGCGAGGGAGATTTCACCTGCGACGAGTTTTAAACCGTCGATAATAAACTTAAACAATGCTGCAAATCCCATACCTGCAAATACGGTAGAGGCGTTTGCACCGCCCTCTTCACCTGCGAGAAGAACTTCTGCACATGCTGTGCCTTCGGGATAAGGCAAAGTGCCGTGTTCTTTAACTATCAAAGCGTTGCGCAGAGGTATCATAAAGAATACGCCGAGCAATCCGCCGATAAGAGCGATAAGTGTGATTTCTATCATACCGGGCTTGTCTGTTTTGCCCTCTGCTGCCCACAGGAACAAGGCGGGAAGAGTAAAGATAGCACCTGCTGCCAGAGATTCGCCGGCAGAACCGACTGTCTGGACAATATTGCTCTCAAGTATAGAGTTTTTGCGCATAAGTACGCGGATAACACCCATTGAGATTACTGCCGCGGGTATTGATGCTGAAACGGTCATTCCGACACGCAGACCAAGATAAGCATTTGCTGCACCGAAAACTACGGCGAGGATAATACCCATAATGATTGATGTCAGTGTGAGTTCCGGAGTGATTTTTTCTGCCGGAACATAAGGTTTGAATTCTTTGTTTTCCATAACGTCTCCATTCTGTTGCCTGTTTGCAACCTTTTTGTACATATATAAAAATTTATCATAAAACTATCACAAATGCAATAGTATAATTTAACATATAAGACACATTTATATTAAATTTGTAATATTATTATGATATCTCAAGTGCTGGATTAAGCTCCGTCATATCAAAGTTGTTGTCAAATACAAAAATCCGGATTGTTCTGCCCTTTTGCAATATAATATCATAACCTGAGAAATCCATTGTATAAATGTTAACACTGTCTGAAACATCATGTTCTTTGCGATATATGGCTGTAAGTTTATCATTGTCATAAACGGTAATAATAGCGGATATAGTGTCTGCACCGCCTGATACTCCACCTACTGCTTTTGCAGTCAAAGTTTTAAGGGCTTCGCCCTCCCGGAATGTGAATTCAGATGCAAGTTTGCCGTTTATCCTGCTTACACGCCAGTCGGATTCATGCATGGGATCTGCAATGTGCATAAGAAGAATAACTGAGTTTGGAACAACAATAATATCACGACCGTTTGCAACAATTTTGCCGTCGGGAATTACGCTGTCGTCGGTCATTTGCCATTCCTCTGAGAATGTGTAGTAGTTGTTGCCGGTTATTTCCTTATAGACGCCCGATACCTCAAGGTGCCGGTAAGGGAGCGGCATAGCCTCTGTTTCTGACAAATTCCATATCATTTTATAGTCACCATAGTCGACTACGGCAAGGTCGCCGTCAAAGATAACCGGACAGCCGGAGGAATATCGGTCAAAATATTCGGTTTTCTGATAAATATCTGCGGTGTGGTTTTCTCTGTTGAGAGAAAATGCAATGTTTGCTTCTTCTCCGGTAAAAACTGCAGTTCCGTTCTCTTTGCTGAGAGTTGCCTTTTGTAGATTATCCTCCGCGATAAGGTGCTCTTCTAAATCTTTGTCATCGGCAGGGATAGATATTGCCTGCAGGTTTTTAATAAACTTTCTGATTGCTCCTTCACCAAAGTTTGGTTCACTTATTGACTTTTCTCCTTGTTTTACAAAAGCCTTCGGATTAAAGAAAGCACTCTGTGTCATATAGGCAGCGTATACTCCTCTTGGGTTATAACTGTCTGTGTTGATTGTATCCGGAGAGTTTTCCCTGCAGGAGAGACACAGACTTACAAAGTTTTTGCCGCTTGTAAATTCACGGGGAAGTTTATATGTTGCATAAACAAAGCCTTTATCATTAATGATGCTGTCATCGGGAGTGCCGAGTGTAATGGTTTGTCTTTTTTCGTCGCATACAGAGAGAACAAAATCACAATACGATGATCCGTCGCCTTCCCACAGTTTAAGAGTGATATAGTTGTCTGTGTCGGGCATACATGCCATATTCAAAAGCATTGCTCCGTCAATATCGGGCACACGGTAGCTGAACATTCTGCCTGAGGTCCATCTGTGCTTTGTTCCGCTGATGTTTATGCTGTCAAATTGTTGTTCATCTTCGTTTGTGCTGTTACCTATGTCTATATAATTGCTGAAGGTATATCCTCCATAGTTGGGGGCGGCGGTAGATGGAACCGTTATATAGTATCTGCGCAGGGTTGAATAATTACCTGACTGAATTTTTGCTTCGGCTATTACATTTGCGTGGGGCTCAAACCATTTTGGCCTTTTAACGCTGCCGTTTTCTGATATGTGACGGTCTGTGATTTCCCTTCCGTTTATATCAAATTCCCTCCAGCGTATTTTTGCAGAAGTTCCGTCTTCTGAGGTGTATGAATCTGAAAGATTCATAGTTACAAATGAAATAGGATTTGCCCCGAGGGCGTTGAGCCCTGCGTTTGCTGCGCAACTGATATTTTTATCATCTGTGGCTCTGATATAAAGAGCCGGTTTATGTCTATCGTCATTTTTGCCGTAGAATTCAACAGGTTGTTCATCCCCGACAATGCGGAGGGTAAGAGATTTTATGCCAAGGGTGCGTGCGGTGGAAACTGCACCGGTTATGTCTATGTTAAGTCTGCCGTCTTTCTCTGAAGTTACCTCTGCGGCAACTGTTTCTTCACCCCTCGGAAGTGTATTGTAGGTTATATCTCCTGACCACTGATTGTTGTTGATGCAGTATATTTTAAACTTTGAATCTTTAAACTCACTTTTCCGGCAAAGTGACAGACGTACATCGTAGACTGTGTCAAAGATTGAATTTTCGTTAAGGTCAAATTTTAAATATGCTTCGTTGCCGGCTCCAACTAAGAGGCTTCCGTTTTGTTCGGCAAAGGAGATGCCGGGTTTGTCTGCTTCACTTTGAGAAACATAAACTGCTTCAGAAAGTTCTGCTCTTTTAAAGGTGTATGCATCGGTGTCCTCAGCATCGCCTGTGACAATTTTCATATATGGTCTGTAAGCAGAGTCATAAAACTCTCCGGTAGCCATCTGCACCCCGATTTGCATATCGGCTGCAAGATTAAAGGAAATCTGAGTTTTACCACTTGAGAGATATTCTTTTACAAGGCTTGTTATATCGATTTCAGACAAACTGTCTTCTGAACCTTTTGTCTGAGGGTATAGGACTGCAAGTTCGCGACTTGCACCGATAAAGGGAGAAGAATTAAAATCTTTTCTGCCCCATACAGTATCATCTGCAAGGTTGACTTTTATGCGGTTTGTGATCTCGCCGCTGCCCTTTAAAAATGTAAGCCTGAGACGAACAGATTTAATATCATCTGTGTTAGTATCAGGGTTTATAAGTCTTTCAAGATTAAACTTCAGGTAAGCAGGAGAACCGGACCGTATATTTTCTGTGCCGTTTCCTTTTCCGATGCGTGAGGGGTATGACTCTTCCTCTGTGAAAATTCTTATAAAATCTCCTGTTTCTTCAGGTGGTCGCTCAGGCATAAGTCCGACAGGCAAAAAGCACAACCCAAGAAGGCATGCAAGAATTATGAGTATTGTTTTTTTGATTACTGATAATAACTTCTGTTTAATCGGACTCGCCCCCTTGTATAAAAATAACAACATTTATCCACTATACATAAATTATACCACCGTATCAACAGAATGTAAAGTAAAAAAAGGATGGCATTGCTGAAGTGATATAATGATGGTAGACACAAAAAAGTGTCTGCCATCATTTTTTATGCTATACTAAAGAAAAGGAGTTGAATTTTATGGGAAGACCAAAAGGTGGAACTAATGT
>JAZSBQ010000100.1:0-4286 GCA_045602485.1 Clostridia bacterium | reverse complement strand
ATTGAGAATGAAATATTGATGTATCTGCGAAAAAACAGTAATACCAAGACGGAGATTTCAATAGATGAGCCGCTTAACATTGACTGGGATGGTAACGAACTTTTGCTTTCGGATATACTTGGTACTGATGAGGACATAATTCAGCGCGGAATAGATGATGAGGTTGACAGACAATTGCTTAAAATCGCGATGAGTCATTTATCGGACAGAGAAAGAAACATTATGGAACTCAGGTTCGGGATTGGCAGAGACGGAAACGAAAAAACCCAGAAAGAGGTTGCGGATATGCTGGGTATATCGCAGTCGTATATATCAAGACTTGAGAAAAGAATAATATTAAGGCTGAAAAAGGACATAACAAGAATGATAAATGAATAGCAGTGTTTGTCATTTTTGTTAATAAATCAACATTTATGTTATAAAATTAACAAAAAATCAACAAAAGTTGATTTTTGATTACAAAAAGCATTGACCTTTATAAATTTTGGGTATATAATGTAAATTGTATAATTTTATATGTAATTATAACAATTTATTATAAATGGAGGATTTAAAAATGGGTAGAGTTTTTAACTTTTCAGCAGGACCTTCAATGCTTCCGCTTGAGGTTTTGGAACGTGCACAGAAAGAGATGCTTGATTGCAATGGCAGCGGTCAGTCAGTAATGGAGATGAGCCACCGTTCAAAGGTTTATCAGGCTATTATTGATGATGCAGAGGCACTCTTGCGTGAAATTATGAATATTCCTGATAATTATAAGGTTATGTTCTTGCAGGGTGGTGCATCAACACAGTTCTCAATGGTACCTCTTAACCTTGGTAACAAGAACAAAAAGGCTGACTATGTAATCACAGGTCAGTGGGCTAAGAAGGCTCATCAGGAAGCTCAGCGTTATATTGAGGCAAATGCGATTGCGTCAAGTGCTGACAAGACTTTCTCTTACCTTCCTGAAGTTGATAAGAGCATGCTCACTCCCGGTGCTGATTATGTTCATATCACATATAATAATACTATTTATGGTACACACTATAATGAGATGCCTGATTTCGGTGATGCAGTTGTAGTTACTGATATGTCATCATGTATCTTGTCAGAAGAAGTTGACATTTCAAAGTTTGGTCTCATTTATGCTGGCGCACAGAAGAATATGGGTCCTGCAGGTGTTACTGTTGTTATTGCAAGAGAAGATTTGATTGGCAATGCTATGGACTTCACACCTGTTATGCTCAAATATGACATTCATTCAGAAAACGGCTCAATGTACAATACGCCTCCTACATACGGTATTTACATTTGTAAACTTGTTTATGAGTGGATTAAGAATATGGGCGGCGTTGGTGTAATGCACGAGAAGAATGTTGAAAAAGCAAAGATTCTTTATGATTTCCTTGATAATTCAAAGATGTTCAGGGGTACAGTTGTTGCAAAAGACCGTTCACTTATGAATGTTCCGTTTGTAACAGATTCTGATGATCTTAACGCTAAGTTTATTGCAGAAGCAACCGCTAAGGGATTCATTAACCTCAAGGGCCACAGAACCGTTGGTGGTATGCGTGCAAGCATCTACAATGCAATGCCAAAAGAGGGCGTTGAAAAACTTGTTGAATTCATGAAGGAATTTGAAGCAAATAACTAATTTATTTGATTTGCAAAATTGAAAGGAAGTAGACTTAAGATGTATAATATACAGACTTTAAACAAGATTTCAAAGAAAGGTCTTGCGGTGCTCAGCGCAGACTATGTTTGTGCTGATGAGATGGAAAATCCTGATGGAATTATCCTCCGCAGTTTTAAGATGCACGATATGGAGTTGCCTGCAAGTCTCCGTGCGGTTGCACGTGCCGGCGCAGGTGTAAACAATATTCCTATTGATAAGTGCACAGAGCAGGGTGTAGTTGTTTTCAACACTCCCGGTGCAAATGCAAATGCGGTTAAAGAACTTGTTATTGCAGGTCTCTTTATGGCATCAAGAAAGATTGTCCAGGGTATTGAATGGACAAAGACTCTCATTGGTGAGGGTGATGCGATTTCAGGTCTTGTAGAGAAAGGTAAGTCAAACTTTGCAGGTCCTGAGATTGAGGGCAAAACACTTGGTGTTGTTGGCCTTGGTGCTATCGGTGTTCGTGTTGCTAATGCTGCGCACCACCTTGGCATGGATGTTGTAGGTTTTGACCCGTATCTCTCTGTTGATGCGGCTTGGAATCTTACAAGATTTGCTCACAAGGCAAACAGTCTTGATGAACTCCTCGAAAAGGCTGACTATATTACAATTCACGTTCCTGCAACTGCTAACACAAAGGGTATGTTTAACTCAGAAGCATTTGCAAAGATGAAGAAGGGCGCAAGACTTCTCAACTTCTCACGTGGAGAACTTGTTGACGAGGCTGATGTTCAGGTAGCCCTCGAGAATGGAGATCTTGCTTGCTACATAACAGACTTTGCGTCTGAGGCTCTCCTTAAGAATGATAAAGTTGTTTGTATGCCCCATCTTGGTGCATCAACACCTGAGAGCGAAGAAAACTGTGCTGTTATGGCTGCAAAGGAAATCAAGGACTTCCTCGAAAACGGAAACATCAAGAACAGTGTTAACTTCCCTGACTGTGATATGGGTAAGGTACACGATGCTCGTATTACGGTTCTTCATAAGAATGTTCCGAGTATGATTAAAAATATTACAGATGTTTTCGCAAGCAAGGGCGTTAACATTGATAATATGCTTAACAAGAGCAAGGGCGACAACGCATATACAATGATTGATATCAGCGGAAGATGCGACCACTCAATTATCGATGAAATCCAAGCAATGGGAGATGTAATTAAAGTTACACTTCTGTAAGATGTATATTGATGCAGTAAAACAGATGGTTGCGCATACAGGAAGTGATTCCGTATGTGAGGAAAGTCCGGGCTCCACAGGGCAAGGATGCAAGCTAACGGCTTGCGGAGGCGACTCCAGGGAAAGTGCAACAGAAAGATACCGCCGGAACCCCGGTAAGGATGAAAAGGCGAGGTAAGAGCTCACCCTACCCTATGGTGACATTGGGTAGCTGTAAACCCCATCCGGAGCAACACCTGATAAGAAGGCTAAGTCTGCCCGACATCTTCTGAAAAGGTGGCATGAGATATATGGTGACATATATACCAGATAGATGACCATCCACGACAGAACCCGGCTTATGGTTTGCTGCATAACTATATATTGCCATAAGATGCCTGATATTGCAGCAGATGTAATATCAGGCTTTTTATTATAACAGGAGGAAGAATATGATAAATAAGAGCGTTACGGATTTGGTTGGAAGAACTCCGCTGCTTGAACTTTGTAATATCGGGAAAGATAATGAACTTTGTGCAAAAGTTGTTGCAAAGATTGAATATTTTAATCCGGCAGGCAGTGTAAAGGACAGGGCTGCACTTTATATGATAAATGATGCAGAGGAGAAAGGCTTGCTAAAGATTGGTTCAACCATCATTGAGCCTACAAGTGGCAATACAGGTATCGGACTTGCCGCTGTTGCTGCATCGAGAGGATATAAGGTTATCTTAACTATGCCCGAGACAATGAGCATAGAGCGTAGAAAATTACTCTCTGCATACGGTGCGGAAATTGTTCTGACCGATGGCGCAAAGGGTATGAGCGGAGCGATTGAAAAAGCAAAAGAACTTTTAAATTCAACACCTGACAGTTATATGCCCGGACAGTTTGTAAATTATGCAAATGCAAAGGCGCACTATGAAACAACCGGCCCTGAAATATGGAAAGATGCTGATGGTAAAGTTGATATATTTGTAGCAGGTGTGGGTACAGGCGGCACAATAACAGGGGTTGGGGAATATTTAAAGTCTAAAAATCCTGATATAAAAATTGTTGCTGTTGAGCCTGCAAACTCTCCTTATTTATCCGAGGGAAGAGCAGGTGCCCATGGGCTTCAGGGGATTGGTGCAGGGTTTGTGCCCGAGGTATTAAATACAGACATTTTAGACGAGATTATAACTGTTAAAGAAGAAGATGCTTACAATATGGGAAAATCTCTTGCTACACTCGAGGGGATTTTAGCAGGTATCTCATCAGGTGCGGCAGTGTTTGCGGCAACAGAACTTGCAAAACACCCTGAAAATAAGGATAAAACTATAATTGCTCTCCTCCCTGATACAGGCGAGAGGTATTTGTCAACCGATATGTTTGTATAAAATAAAAGGCACCCACTAGTGAAATAGTCAATACTTTGTAGACACAAAAAAAGAATATTTTAAGCTGCCTGTTCAAGTCTGTATTGAACAGGCGG
>JAZSBQ010000099.1:0-9098 GCA_045602485.1 Clostridia bacterium | reverse complement strand
CACATACCAAGCATAAGTACAAATGTAGGATTCTCTTTGATAAGTCCGTTAAAGAATGCACCAATGGCAGAGCCACCTTTTTTCTTAGTCTTATCACTCATTTTGTCCGCCCTCCTCTGCTGCTGCATCAAGTGCACAGTTAACCGCCTTTGTTACCGCCTTAGACGTAACTGTCGCGCCTGATATTGCAGAAATAGTATTTGTATCAGCACTTCCGCCGTTGTTCTTTTCTACGCCGATTCCTGATATAAGTCCAATATACTGATCAGAAAATTCCTCCGTTCCGGCTTTTGCACCAAGACCCGCTGTCTCACTCATTGACATTATCTTAATCTGCGCAACTTTAAAATCGTCAGTTATGCCAACCATTACATTAATATCTCCGCAGTAGCCCTCGCGGCAAACAGTGCTTGCAACATATCCGCAAACATTTTCTCCGTCAATACCTTTATACAGGCTTTCAAGTTCAACCCCTGATTCAGACGCAGTAAAAGCAATATCTTCCACCTTCTCAAATGCCTTTGCTTCAGGCAAAAGTTGTTGCATAGATGCGTTGAATTCTTTTGCTTCATTGACTTCAATAACCGGTGCGGTTATTGAGTTTATAAATCCAAGAAGCCCGGCAACTATAAAGCAGATAACAAAAAGTTTGAGGGTAAGCACAATAATTTCTTTTGCAGTACTTTCTTTTTTCATTATGCCTTCGCCTCCTTCTTCGCTTTTTTATAGCCGAATCTCTTAGGCGCCGCAATCTTATCAATAAGAGGTGTTGCAATATTCATCAAAAGAATTGAGTATGATACCCCCTCAGGATATCCACCCCATACACGAATCAAAACCGTTATAATTCCGCAACCAAGAGCAAAAATAACCTGCCCTCCCGGAGTGGTCGGGGTTGTCGTATAGTCTGTTGCCATAAAGCAGGCACCAAGCATAAGTCCGCCCGACAATATCGCATACAAAGGGTCGCCCGTTGCGATTCCTTCTCTTCCGCCAAAGAGCCACATTCCAAGAGCAACGGTGGCTATGTAAATAAGCGGAACTCTTATTCTGATAACTTTTTTTGCAATTAAATAAATTGCACCTATCAAAATTGCAAGTGCAGATGTCTCACCTATACAACCGCCTGTGTTTCCTATAAAGAGTTTAAGATAATCAAAGGTTGCGGTACCTTCAGCATATGCCGCAAGAGGTGTAGCAGCAGAAATTGCATCAGGAGTACCAAACACAGGCAAAACACTGCCCGGTGCATACCATGTAGTCATTGGAAGTGCCCATGCAGCAAGCAAAAATGCTCTGCCTGCAAGAGCTGGATTCATAAAGTTATGACCAAGCCCACCAAAGAACTGCTTAACGACAATTATCGCAAAAACAGAACCAATAACCGCCATCCAGAGCGGAATCGATGCAGGCAGATTAAACGCAAGAAGCATACCTGTAACAATTGCACTCAAATCACTTGTTGTGTCAGGCTTTTTAAGAATTTTTTGCCATATGTATTCTGCAAGCACACAACTGATAATACAAACAATTGTAACAACAAGTGCCCGAAATCCAAAAATCAGGATTCCTGCAATAAAAGCAGGCATAAGAGCGATAATGACATCGAGCATTATATTAGTTACAGTATCATTGCTCGCAATGTGCGGAGAGTGTGATACTATCAATTTCTCATCCATTTCTATTCCTCCAATCAAATCTACGCCCTAGCGCGAGTCTGTATCTCACGCAGTTTAACTTTTGCAACCTTTATCTGCTGAACCTGTTTGCGCTTGGACGGACAAACATAGGCGCAACTTCCGCATTCAATACAATCAGTAACATTAAGTTTCTGAAGCGCTTCTGTATCATGTACTCTTGCTGCCATATCAAGAAGATTAGGCTGCAACTTCATAGGACATACATATACACACTTTGCACATCTGATACATACGTTTTCTTCATCAAGTTTTGCCGCTTTCTCTCCAAAGGCAATGATTCCTGATGTACCTTTGATTACAGGAACAGAAGTATTGGGAACAGCGGCTCCCATCATAGGAGCTCCCATAAGAACCTTCCTTGCTTCATAAATCAGGCCACCCGACTGTTCGATAGGATACGAAAACGGAGTTCCGATTCTTGCATGATAATTCACCGGGTTTTTAATAGCGTCACCGCCGAGAGTTACAATCCTCTTTATAACCGGCATTCCGTTGACAACCGCTCTGTGAATTGCAGCACAAGTATCAATGTTGTTAACAATGCAACCGCTCTGCCACGGCAGCGTGCCCGGTGCCAGTCTTCTCCCTGTTACAGCATTGATAAGTTGTTTTTCTGCACCCTGAGGATATTTTGTCTTAAGAGTAACAATATGTATTTTTGCATCTGTAACCTCAGATGCTGCCTTTTTCATATTTGCAATTGCCTCAGGCTTATTATTCTCGATGCCGATATATCCGTCTTTGAGTCCAAAAATATGCATCAATATTTTAAGCCCGCCTATAATTTCTTCAGGCGTCTCAAGCATAGCACGATAGTCAGATGTAAGATAGGGCTCACACTCTGCTCCGTTTATAATTACATACTCTATCTTTGCGCCATCGGGAACAGATAACTTGATATGGGTCGGAAACGTAGCACCACCCATACCAACAACGCCCGCCTCTTTGATTATATCAATAATTTCTTTGGCTGATTTGGTTTTATAATCTCCACCCGAATTTTCTACCGGCGGTGCGGGTTCATCAAGCCCGTCATTATTAATAATTATACTCTCTGTCGGCAATCCGTTCGGGTGCAATCTCTTCTCGATTGCAACAACTGTGCCCGAAACTGAGGAATGAATGTTTGCTGACATAAACCCATCAGCCTCTGCTATCTTTTGTCCCATCAGAACTCTGTCTCCAACCTTTACACAGGGTTTTGACGGTGCACCTATATGCTGGGATAGCGGAAATATCAACTCCTCCGGTGGAACAAGATCAATTATTGCGGATGATGCTGTCTCTGCCTTATGATCAGCAGGATGCACACCACCTTTAAACGTCCTCATTTATTTCACCTCTTATTTATAATTTTAGTACGATATGTACAAAAAAAAAACACATATTTCATATCGTTTTTATTGCTAATTATAAGTATACAATTTATATAATTTTATGTCAAGTAAATACGAATAAGTTATTATTTTAACAAACATTGCGAAGTAATTGACAAATAATTATATTCTGATATAATATGAGAATAACTCTCAATTTGGAGATGATAATATGGGATATAATACAGTTCAGAAAAAATTACTTGTTGATTTTATGCGCAAAAACCACAATTGTTCGTTTACGATAGATGAAATTGCATCCGAAATTTCAGTCAGCAAAAGCACAATATACAGACTTATGCCAAAACTTATCGAGGATGGGACAGTAAAACGTTTTACAAAAGGTACAACACGAGTGTTTTTGTATCAATATGTTAATTGCGAAGAATGTTCCTGTCATCTGCATATGAAGTGTACCGACTGCGGTAAAATTCTTCATATGGATAACACATACACCGACAAACTACTCAGCAACATAATGTGCGACAGTTCATTTTCTGTTGACAAGAATCGTACTATTTTGTTTGGCAAATGTTCAAATTGTATCAAAACAAATAACGTTCAAAGGAGTGTTAAATCATAATGACATATAACAAAATTACAAAACTAATACCGTTTTTAGTTTTACTCCTTCCTGCTTTAATTTTGTGTTCGTGTACGCAAAATGTTTCTGCACCTGTCAACTCATCTGAGGTAAACATCCTGTGCACAGGATTTTCTCAGTACGATTGGGCAAAAAACATTGCCGCCTCAGTTGATACAGTCAATGTAGATATGCTGCAAAAACATGGCGTTGATACCCATAACTTTCAACCATCAGCAGATGATATCATCAGGATATCAAACTGCAGTATCATAATATGCACAGGCGGCGAGGCAGATAGACCGATATTTGATATACTCGACTCACTTGGAGATAATAAACCAATCGTTATCAATATGATGGCAGAACTTGAGCCACACCTTATAAGTATTGATAAAAACCATTCTTCTCAGCAGCATATACATTATGAGTTTTCAGATTATGATGAGCATATATGGCTATCTCTCAAAAATGCTGAAATATTGTGCAAAGTTATCTCGGACAATATTATATCTATCGACCCTGATAATGCCAAAACTTATGAATCCAACACAAGCGCATACCTTTCAAAATTGTCTGACCTTGATAAAACATATACAGATGCAATAAATAACTCACTTCGCCGCGAAATTGTCTTTGCAGACAGATACCCCTTTGCATATATTTCAAGAGACTATGGGCTTACATGCTACTGTGCGTTTCCCGGTTGTTCTGCCGAGACAGATGCTTCGTTTGATACAATTTTATCTTTGTCAGCAAAAATTGATGAATTTGACTTAACATCAGTAATGACAATAGACAGAGGAACTTTAAATATAGACGAAGCAGTCATATCAAACTCTAAAAAAACAGATATTAAAACCTTATCTCTAAACTCGCTCCAATCTGTTTCAGACAACGAGATTCAGGCAGGACTAACCTATATTTCTGCTATGGAAGAAAACTTTGAAGTCATTAAAGAAGCACTAAACTAATATCGATGCGCATCGAAAGGACAAAGATAATTATGACACAAATCGAATTTAAAAATGTTTCACTTGGATATAATGGTAAAACCGTAACAAAAAACATTAACTTCTCTGTAAGCAAAGGCGATTTTCTTTGTATCGTCGGTGAAAACGGTTCAGGTAAAAGCACTCTTGTTAAAACAATACTTAGGCTGATAAAACCGGTCGGCGGCATAATTGAATATAACGAAAATACTTCTCAGCCATGCTTTGGATACTTACCTCAACAAACAGAAATACAAATGGACTTTCCTGCAACAGTGAAGGAAATTGTTATGTCAGGCTTTTCTGCCTGTTCTCATTGCATGTCAAACAGAGAACGCAAAAAACTTGCCGAAAGCAATATGAACAAACTTGGAATCCTGCATCTTACAAAGAAATCTTTTAAAGACCTGTCCGGCGGTCAGCAGCAACGAGTATTTCTCGCACGTGCGCTCTGTGCCGCAGGAGACACGCTTATCCTTGACGAGCCGACATCCGGTCTTGATGTTGTGGTTACAAACAAATTGTACGAGACACTTTTATATCTTAATCAGAAAGATAAAATGACGGTTATAATGGTTTCCCACGACATTAATGACGCTTTAAATCTTGCAACCCATATACTGCACATAGGGGACGAGCAATTATTTTTTGGTACAAAGGATGAGTATATAAACAGTGCCGAAATAAAAACATTCAAACATATAGGAGGCGCACACAATGACTAACAGTACCTTGACCCTTCTTGATTACCTGAAATACCCGTTTGTTGTTTATGCACTTATTGTTGGTGTTTTAATTGCCCTGTCTGCTTCAATCCTTGGTGTGACACTTGTTTTAAAAAGATATTCTTTTATTGGTGATGGTCTGTCACACATTGCTTTTGGAGCATTGGCAATTGCAAGTATACTCAGGATAAACAACGAGATGATTATTGTTCTCCCTGTTACTGTGCTCTGTGCGATAATACTTTTGTGTTCATCACAAAATTCAAAAATCAAAGGTGATTCTTCACTTGCGATGTTATCTGTCGGGGCATTGGCGATTGGTTATCTTCTGCTTAACATATATCCCTCCTCTCCAAACATTACAGGAGACGTATGCGGAACATTATTCGGCTCAACCTCCATACTTACCCTGTCGGTTTCTGATGTATGGATATGCGCAACAATGTCAGGAATACTGATAATTATGTTTGTACTTTTTTACAAAAAAATATTTGCCATAACATTTGACGAGAACTTTGCAGCCGCATCAGGTATAAAAGTTAAGTTGTATAACACGATTATATCAATAATTTGCGCTATAATAATTGTACTTGCAATGAATCTTGTAGGCTCGCTTCTGACGTCGGCAATTATTGTTTTTCCTGCAGTATCTTCCATGCGTGTCTTTAAAAGTTTTAAGGGTGTAATACTAAGTTCTGCTGTTGTCGCAGTTACATGCGCAGCACTTGGAATTATGGCATCAGTTGTTTACTCTACACCTGTTGGATGTACAGTTGTTGCAGCAAATATAATTGCATTTGTAATACTCAGCGTAATTGGTAAATTTGTGGGCAGAAAATAGTAAATTACACTTGCACATAACAAGGTTATATGATAGAATAATAAAATGTCGTATAGTATGCGGCAGTTACATAGGTTAGGAGTGATTTTAGTGGCAAAAGAGCTACCAAAAACATATGACCCCAAACAGGTCGAAAAAAGAATTTACAAAGAATGGTGTGACAAAGGCTATTTCCACGCAGAGGTAGACAAGACTAAAAAGCCTTTTACTATAGTTATTCCACCCCCAAATGTTACAGGACAACTTCATATGGGACATGCTCTTGATGAGACATTCCAGGATATAATTATCCGTACCAAGAGAATGCAGGGCTATAATGCACTCTGGATTCCGGGTACAGACCATGCAGGTATTGCAACACAGATTAAGGTTGAGGAAGACCTTCGTGTAAACGAGGGTCTTACCCGTTATGATCTTGGCCGTGATGAGTTCTTAAAGCGTGTATGGCAGTGGAAAGAAAAATTTGGTGACAGGATTATAAGTCAGCTTAAAACTCTTGGTTGCTCCTGTGACTGGGACAGAGAAAGATTTACAATGGACGAGGGCTGCAGCAAGGCGGTTCGCGAGGTATTTGTTAACCTTTACGAAAAGGGTCTTATTTATCAGGGCAGCCGTATTATAAACTGGTGTCCCAACTGTGCAACAGCACTGTCTGATGCAGAGGTTGAATATTCCGAGCAGGATGGTTACTTCTGGCATATTAAATATCCGATTAAGGACAGTGACGAATTCATCGAGATTGCAACAACAAGACCTGAGACTCTCCTGGGCGATACTGCCGTTGCAGTAAATCCTGGGGATGAGAGATATACTCACCTTGTCGGTAAGACACTTATTCTTCCTCTTGTCGGAAGAGAGATCCCTATTATCTCAGACGATTATGTTGATAAAGAATTCGGTACCGGTTGCGTAAAGATTACACCCGCACACGACCCCAATGACTTTGAGGTAGGCCTCCGTCACAACCTTGAACAGATAAAGGTTATGAACGACGATGCTACCATCAACTCATACGGCGGCAAATACGAAGGTATGGACAGATATGAAGCAAGAGCCGCTATGGTTGCAGACCTTGAGGCTGAGGGTCTGCTTGTTAAAGTTGTACCTCACACTCACAACGTTGGTCAGTGTTACCGTTGTTCAACAACTGTTGAACCTATTACTTCAAAGCAGTGGTTTGTAAAAATGGAACCTCTTGCAAAGCCTGCCGCAGATGCTGTAAAAACAGGCGACACAAGATTTATACCCGAGAGATTTACAAAGACATATTCACACTGGATGGAAAATTGTCACGACTGGTGTATCTCACGTCAGCTTTGGTGGGGACACAGAATTCCTGCTTTTTACTGTGATGCATGTGGCGAAACAACTGTTTCCAAAGAAGATATAACTGTATGTCCAAAGTGTGGCGCCCCCGTTAAGCAGGACCCTGATGTACTCGACACCTGGTTCTCTTCAGCGCTCTGGCCTTTCTCAACACTTGGATGGCCCGAAAAGACACCCGAACTTGAGCATTTTTATCCTACATCTGTACTTGTTACAGGCTACGACATCATCTTCTTCTGGGTTGCAAGAATGATGTTCTCCGGTCTTGAGCATATGGGCGAAGTTCCTTTCAAGGATGTATATATCCACGGTCTTGTCCGTGACAGTCAGGGCAGAAAAATGAGTAAATCCCTCGGCAACGGTATTGACCCCCTTGAGGTAATTGAACAATATGGTGCAGATGCCTTGAGATTTACACTCGCAAGCGGTAACTCACCCGGAAACGATATGCGTTTTTATATGGAGCGTGTTGAGGCAAGCCGAAACTTTGCAAATAAAATCTGGAATGCGTCACGTTTCGTAATGATGAACCTTACAATAGACAAATGCGAAACTCCTGATGTATCAAAACTTCAGATTGAAGATAAGTGGATACTTCATCAGTACAATGAACTTGTACGCGAAGTAACCGAAAACCTTGAAAAATATGAACTCGGCGTTGCTGTTGCAAAACTCTATGACTTTATTTGGGACAAGTTCTGCGACTGGTATATCGAACTTGTTAAGCCAAGATTTGCACACGATGGCGAGAGCAATTTAGTTGCGCAGAACACACTCGTGTATGTTTTGTCAAACACCTTAAAACTCCTCCATCCGTTTATGCCATTTATTACAGAAGAAATATGGCAGGCGCTTCCACACGATGGCGAGAGCATAATGATTTCAAACTTCCCTGAATATAGCGAAGCATTTGAAAACAAAACTGCAAACGACGATATGCAACTTATTATGGATTCTATCAAGGGCATCAGAAACATCAGAAATGAGATGAATGTTCCACCATCAAAGAAGGCTAAACTTTATATCGTTACAAACAGAGAAGATGTCTTCAGCGAGGGTACATTATTCTATACAAAACTTGCATCTGCATCTGAAGTTATTATTACTGCAGACAAGAGTGTTGTACCTGAGAACTCAGTATCTGTTGCATCTCCCGGCGGAGAGTTCCTTCTTCCTCTTGATGACCTTGTTGATAAGACAAAGGAAATCGAGAGACTTGAAAAAGAAAAAGCACGCCTTGAGGGTGAGATTAAACGAGTTGAGGGTAAACTCTCCAACAAAGGCTTTACCGACAAAGCACCTGCTGCCGTTGTTGAGCAGGAGCGTGTAAAGGGCGAGCAGTATAAAGAAATGCTGAAAACCGTTCTTGACAGTCTTGAAAAATTAAAATAAGTTATTTAAGAGGAACGCATTTATGCGTTCCTCTGATGTTATGGCAGGTGATAACGTGAAAGAATTAAAAACAATAAACAAAGAAAAATCCCCATAACAAATAAACCTTGCAATAGAGATATTTTGCAAGGCAGAAATAAAGATACAGCTAACTGACTAAATA
>JAZSBQ010000098.1:0-17630 GCA_045602485.1 Clostridia bacterium | reverse complement strand
AAGGTGCATAACTATAATTACAATAAGTTTCCTATGCGGCCACTTAATTGGAAAGCTCCGATCGATTACATCAAATCTTTTCTCGAAGATGGCTAAGTTTTCTAATTATTTTTGTAACACATCATTGACAAACCTACATTAATAAATTTCTCATTTTTACAACCACCTTTCTGCACAAAAAGGGAGAACCTATCGGTTCTCCCTCTAAAACATCTTTTATAAAATCTCACGCAATGCGTCGCCGACTTCTGAGGTGCTTGCAGTTCCGCCCATATCGGGTGTAAGTGTCTTGCCCTCTACCATCAACTTCTCAATTGCATCAAGCACGCGCTTGCCCCAGTCTTCGTGACCGAAGAAATCGAGCATCTGGCTTGCTGACCAGATTGAAGCAAGTGGATTTGCAATACCCTGACCTGCAATGTCAGGAGCACTACCGTGGATAGGCTCAAACATTGATGGGTACTTACGCTCAGGGTTGATATTTGCACCTGCCGCAAGACCCATACCGCCAGCAATAGCGGCACCGAGGTCTGTGATGATATCACCAAAGAGGTTAGATGTAACAACAACCTCAAATCTCTGCGGCTTCTTAACAAAGAACATACTTGCTGCATCTACGAGCAATGCATCTGTCTCTACATCGGGGTATTCCTTACCAACTTCTGCAAAGATCTGATCCCAGAATACCATTGAGTAATTAAGAGCGTTACCCTTACTGATGCTTGTAAGTTTCTTACCCTCTTTGCGGGCAACCTCATAAGCATAACGGATAATTCTCTCGCAGCCTTTTCTTGAGAACACGCCTGTCTGAAGAACAACTTCTCCGGGTTCTCCCTTAAAGAGCCAGTTACCTTCGCCGGCGTACTCGCCCTCGCTGTTCTCACGGATAACTATCATATCAATATCTTCGCGCTTTACATCCTTAAGTGGGCAAGGTGCACCATTGAGGAGCTTAACAGGACGAAGGTTTACGTACTGGTCAAATGCATGTCTGATAGTGAGGAGCAAATCCCACAAAGAAATGTGGTCGGGTACACCCGGGTAACCAACTGCACCGAGGAAGATTGCATCAAACTTAGAAAGCTGCTCGATACCGTCTTCAGGCATCATACGGCCTGTTTCAAGATAGTACTCGCATCCCCATGGGAAGTGAGTAAATTCAAATTTAAATCCGCCGTCAATCTCTGCTGCACGGTCAAGGACTTTAATACCCTCTGCCAATACCTCAGGACCGATTCCGTCACCGGCAATTACTGCTATTTTATAAGTTTTCATATTAATTACCACCTTTTATCTTATTTGTGTGCGCACATACCAAAGTAGTCATCTGCCGCTTCCATTACCATCTCTGATACTGTAGGATGGGGATGAATAGCCTCAGCAAGTTCGTGCATTGTTCCTTCACAACGCATAACTGCCGCAATCTCTGCTATCATATCTGTAGCGTGAGCACAAGCCATCTGTGCACCGAGAATTTCGTCAGTCTGACTGTCGCCAATCAACTTAACAAAACCGATTGCCTCTCCCATGGAGAGAAGTTTTCCGTTACCCATTGCATCAAATCTGCCGACCTTTACATCATAGCCTGCAGCCTTTGCCTCAGTCTCGGTCATACCAACTGATGCAAGTTCAGGTGATGTGTAAACACATCCGGGCACAGGAGCCTTTGTGCAGGGAATGTTTTTGTTCTCTGCAATATTGAGAACAACTCTCTTGCCCTGATATGATGCCGCATGAGCCAGCATACACTTGCCGTTTACATCACCGATAGCATAAATATGAGGTGTGCTTGTAGCACAAAGTTCATTAACCTCGATAAATCCGCGGTTCATACGAAGCGCCGCACGCTCGGGCTTTAAGCCCTCGGTGTTTGCTTTTCTGCCTACTGCGCTTACAACTAAATCTGCCGCTATAACATCTTTAGCATCGCCGCGGGTGACGTCACAGGTTACCTTGCCGTCTTTTGTATATACCTTCTTTACAAAAGTCGCTGTATGGAACTTAACGCCTGCTTCTTCAAGCACAGATTTTGAAAGTTCTGCAAGTTCACTGTCCATAGCAGGAAGCACCTGAGGTGCCGCCTCAACGATAGTTACACTCTTGCCGGCATTTGCCATAACCGTGGCAAACTCCATGCCGATAACTCCGCCACCGATAATAATAGCGCTCTCGGGGAGTTCTTTGAGTTCAAGGAAGCCATCGCTGTCAATAACCTTTGCACCTTCTTCAATCTCAAAGGGTGATCCTGAAGGAACAGAGCCTGTTGCGATAATAAGGTTTACAAAACTTACTGTCTCGTCGCCAACCTTGAGCATATTTTCGTTCTGCAATTCTGCTGTGCCGTTCATAATTGTACATCCGCTCTTTTTAACGAGCATCTCTACGCCACGGCGAAGTTTCATTGTTGTAGCCTCTTTATGCTCAAAAGCCTTTGAGTAATCAAGTTTTACATCATCGCACACACAAACCTCGCTATTTTTTGCAGCCTTGTATTCGCCTGTACAATGGAGCAATGCCTTTGTGGGTATACAACCGCGGTTTAAGCAGGTACCGCCCATCTCGGCTTTTTCTACCAGCAGGGTCTTAAGTCCGCTCTTTGCCGCTGTGATAGCCGCAACATAGCCACCGGGACCGCCGCCGACAACAACCAAATCAAATTCTTGCATTTTTCTATCCCTCACTTTTAAAGTAAAAACGAATACGGATTTTCAATCATTTCTTTTACGCGCTTCATAAACGCAGCCGCAGGTGCACCGTCTATAACACGATGGTCATAGGTAAGTGACAATGTCAGCATTGGCTTAATAACAACCTGGCCATTCTCAGCAACAGGTGTGTCTTTGATAGCACCGATTGCCATAATGCCTACCTGAGGAGGATTGATAACCGCAACGAATTCGTCAAGTCCGTACATACCAAGATTTGTAATAGTGAAAGTACCGTCACTGTAATCATCGCGAGTCAACTTGCCCTCTTTTGCAAGGCGAGCCTTCTCGGCAGTAACTTCGTGAATTTCATCAAGTCCCATATTCTGTGCGTTTCTGATAGTCGGTACCAAAAGGCCGTTATCAACTGCAACTGCAACGCCCATATTTACATAGTGCTTCTGATAGATGTTCTTATCGTCAGCAACAGCGTTGATATTCGGGAACTCCATCAATGCCTGTGACAGAATAAATATAAGAATATCGTTGTAGGATATTTTGCGGTCCTGCTTTTTGAATGCTTCACGCATTTTAGCAGCCTGACTCATATCCACTTTGATTCTGTGAGAAGCCTGAGCCATAGAATGCATACTGTTCATCATATTATCGGCAATAGCCTTGCGCATTCCCGCAATCGGAACAATTGTATCTTCAAGCACAGGCGCCGCAACGTCACGGCTTGTAATCTTACCCTTCCAGCCGCTGCCGACAGTTCCTGACGGAACTCCCATTCTGCGTGCAAGAGGAGTTGTCTTAACTGCAGCCATTGCCGCAACGTCTTTTTCTATAACCTCACCGTTTAAGCCACTGCCACAGAGGGTTGTATAATCAATGCCCTTTTCGTCTGCAAGTGTCTTTGCGCGTGGAGTAACCAATACTCTGCCGCCATCACTCGCGCGTAGCTCGGGCATAGCCGCAGGAGCAGGAGCAGCTGCCGCTACAGGTGCACTGGTGGGCGCTTCCTCTTTAACAGGCGCCGCAGGGGCTTCTTCTTTTGGAAACAAATCCTTAAAATCTTCACCAGGCTCACCAACGATTGCGATCGTCTCAGTAATGGGGACAACCTCGCCCTCACCGCGAACTATCTTCAAAAGAGTACCGCCGGCTGATGCATCAATTGTAATTGTAAGTTTGTCGGTTTCCATTTCAAAAAGGGGAGACCCCTCTGTAACCGCTCCACCTTCTTCAACGAGCCATTTAATAATGGTACCCTCGGTCATCTGGAGACCCTGTTTGGGCATAATTATTTTTTCTGCCATCTTATTTTGCCTCCTTCAAATGAAGAGTACGACGAACCGCACGAACGATATCATCTGTCTGAGGAACAACAGCGTTCTCAAGTCCAAGGTTAAACGGAAGAGGACACTGCTTTGCGCCAAGACGCTCAATCGGAGCATCAAGATAGCAGAATGCGTTCTCATAAAGTTGTGCAGCGATTTCAGAACCTGCACTACATACCTTGTGTGCTTCCTGAACCACAACTGCACGTCCGGTTTTACGAACAGACTCGCTCATGAGCGCTATATCAAGAGGAACAAGTGTTCTCGGGTCTATAACTTCTACATCGATACCCTCTTTTGCGAGAATTTCTGCCGCATCGAGAGCCTTCTTTACATATGTATGTGTAGCAATTACTGTTGCATCTTTACCTTCACGGAAGATTCTTCCGCTGCCGAAAGGAATCATAAACTCAGGATCGTCAGGAACCTCTGACTTCTGAATGTAGAGACCCTTATGCTCGATAAATATAACAGGGTTGTCATCACGGATGGCAGTGCGCAAAAGTCCTGCCGCATCCTCTGCTGTAGATGGCATAGCAACTTTAAGTCCGGGAAAATGCATAAAGAGCGCTTCCATGCTCTGTGAGTGTGTTGCCGCGTTACCACGACCTACACCCTGCTGACCACGGATTACAAGTGGAACCTTAGCCTTGCCACCGAATATGTAACGGGTTTTTGCAACCTGGTTTATAATAGAGTCTGCAGCAACGAGAGAAAAGTCCATATACATAAGTTCTACGATAGGACGCATTCCTGCACATGCTGCACCAAGACCTGCGCTTATAAAACCTGCTTCAGAAATTGGAGTGTTACGAACACGGTCTGTTCCGAATTCATCAGCCATACCACGGGTTACACCAAATATGCCGCCCAATACTTCTATATCTTCACCCATAACAAATACAGATTCGTCACGGCGCATTTCTGACTCCATAACTTCTCTGATTGCCTGAACATAACTCTTTACGCTCATTTGGTTCCCTCCTCTACATAAAAGACATCGTCAAGAACGGTTGCCGGATCCGGCTCAGGACTTGAAAGTGCGAACTCTGCCGCCTTATCAATCTCAGCAAGTGCCTTTTCCTCAACAGCAACTATATCTGCCTCAGATACGCCGAGTTCAAGAAGTCTTGCTCTGCATCTCTTAATCGGGCACTTTGCTTTCCATTCTTCAACTTCTTCCTTGGTACGATATGGACACGGGTCGCCTGTCCAGTGACCGAGCCAACGATATGTCTTGCACTCAATTAAAGTCGGACCTTCACCTGCTCTTGCCTTGGCAATAGCCTTTTCAGCCGCCTCGTAGATTGCTTCTACATCGTTACCGTCAACGGTTACACCTTCGATTCCGTAAGATGCAGCACGAACTGACAAATCCGTTACAGATGTGCTCTGCCACTGCGGAACGCTGATGCCGTAGCCGTTGTTCTCACACATAAATACAACCGGAAGTTTCCAGATAGCCGCAAGGTTGAGCGCCTCGTGGAATACACCCTCGTTGGTTGCAGAGTCACCAAAGAATGAGATAGCAACTCTGCCGTTTTTCTTCATCTTTGCCGCAAGTGCCGCACCAACTGCGATTGGAATACCGCCGGCAACAATAGCGTTTGCACCGAGATTTCCTGCTTCTACGTCGGCAATGTGCATTGAGCCGCCTCTGCCGCCGCAGTATCCTGTAGCCTTACCCATAAGTTCAGCAAGCGCATGTCCCGGGTCTGCACCCTTTGCAAGACAGTGACCGTGACCTCTGTGGGTACTTGCGATATAGTCGTCAGGATTGAGGAGTGAACATACTGTTGCAGGGGTTGCCTCCTGACCAATACACAGATGCACCGAACCACGAAGAATGTTCTGCTCAAAGAACGATACTGCTCTTTGCTCAAAGTTACGGATTATGTGCATCATATTATAAATTTCCAGCATTTTTTCTGTATTCATAATTTATGCCCCCTTACTGCAATGTTTTAAGGATACGAACGATATCATCAGTTGTATCCGCAATCAATACACCGGCCTCTGACAATGCCTTTTCTTTATTCTGCGCGCTGCCTGTACCGTCTGCTGCAACGATTGCACCTGCGTGACCCATACTGCGTCCCTTTGGTGCATTCTTACCTGCGATAACAGCAATAACCGGTTTTGTTACATGCTCCTTTATGTAAGCCGCTGCTTTTTCTTCTTCGTCGCCACCGATTTCACCAATCAATACAATCTGCTTTGTCTCATCGTCTGCCTGAAGAAGAGGAAGAAGGTCAACGAAAGTGCTTCCCGGTATCATATCTCCGCCGACACCAACGCAAACACTCTGTCCGATACCCTCGTTAGTCATCTTGAAAACTGTCTCGTAGCAGTTTGTAGCACTACGGGAGAGAAGTGCAACGTGACCGGGAGAGAAAATTCTGTGAGCCATAAAGCCTGCCTTGCTCTTGCCCGGGCTGATTACGCCGAAAGAGTTAGGTCCAATAACACGAACACCCTTCATGCGCGCTGCGTGGTAAACCTCAAGCATATCCTGTACAGGCACATGCTCTGCAATTGTGATTACAAGAGGCATACCTGCGTTAATTGCCTCAAGCGCACCTGATTTTGTATGAGCCGCCGGAACAAACAAAACTGTTGCGTTTGCGCCTGTTTCTTCCATTGCTTCTCTTACTGTGTCATATACGGGCACGCCGCATACGGTCTGTCCGCCCTTGCCGGGAGTAACGCCGGCTACAACATTTGCACCGTACTCGAGCATCTGCTCTGTATGGAAGGCACCCTCTCTGCCGGTGATGCCCTGTACTATCAATCTTGTGTTTTCATCAATTAAAATACTCACTGTCCGCACCTCACAATCTCTTCTACGCCACTCAGGAGACCGTCTACATAGGTAACACCCTTAAGGCCCTTAATAATCTCAAGACCCTTGTCCTTGTTCGTACCCTCAAAGCGTACAATAATAGGTCTGTCAATTTCCTGATTTTCAACTGCGTTTCTGATACCTGCCGCAACCTCGTCACAGCGGGTGATTCCGCCGAAGATATTGATAAACAACACCTTAGAACCGGGAGTTGAGAACAAAATACGAACTGCATGCTCGATTCTGTCTGCTGTTGCACCACCACCCATATCGAGAACCGCTGAAACAACACGGTTGTTACGAACAACATGGTCAATACAGGACATCAGCATACCTGAGCCGTTACTCATAATAACAACATCGCCTTCTTTATCACAGGGGATATAGAGGAACTTATAAGATGCTGCCTCTGCAACGAGGGCTTCCTGCTTGTGTGATGCTTTGATGGCAGACAAGTTTTCGTGACGGGGAACCATACTGTCATCAACTGATACCTTTGCATCAAGCGCAAGGAGGTTTCCATCTGCAGTCACTGCAAGAGGGTTAATCTCTGCAAGCATACAACCCTGAACCTTTACCATCTTGTAAAGTTTATCAAGAAGAGCAGATAACTGCTTCTGCTGGTCTTTGTTAAGGCCTGCCTTCTTACCGAGGTACATTCCGTCTGCACTGTTGTATCCTAAGATAGGATCTATCTCAAGTTTGAAAATCTTTTCGGGATTTGTCTTTGCTGTCTGCTCAATATCCATACCGCCGCAGGGTGAGAAGAGGATAATGTGCTTCTTCACATTACGGTCAAGCATAATTGAAAGATAAAGTTCATCAGCAATATCTGCCTTTTCTGTAATCATTACCTTTTCTACGATATGACCCTTAATGTCCATACCGAGGATGGCTTCTGCCGCTTCTTTAAGCTGAGCCTCATTATCAGCCATTTTGATACCACCAAGCTTACCACGTCCGCCTGTTGCTACCTGCGCCTTTACAACGACAGGAAACTCAAGGTCTGTCGGAAACTCTGCAAGATTATCTGCGGTAGTACCCTTTAAAACAGGCAATCCCCATTCTTCAAACAGGGCACGCGCCTGAAATTCCATTAAATCCATTGTTTTTTCTTCCTTTCTTAGCTACCAAAGTATTATTAAAGGCTTAGCCCCAGATTTCGTCATCTGATGGCTGTGTTTTTCCGTTTTCGTAACCAATGCGGATAATGTTGAGAAGATGCTTATAACTAAAGTTCTCAGAAATACTGTTGTTACCCCATGAACCGCAACCGAGTGTTGTGGTAGGCGTCAAACTGTTAGAGAAAGCACCGCCGTTCATTGTAGAACAAATTTGGTTGATAAGAACACGGCAAACTGTCAATTTAGCACCTGCTTCTTCTGCGTGTGCCTGATTGTTTGTATGGATGCTTACAGAATGTCCGCGACCTTCAACATCAAGATTTGCCTGAGCAATGTCAAGAGCCTCTGCCCATGTCTCATAACGATATGTAGAAATTACAGGGCACATCTTCTCTTTTGAGAATACGTCTGCCTTACCGTAACCGTCTGCTTCAACAAGGATTACTTTTGTTCCCTCAGGAACCTCAATGCCTGCCATCTCTGCAACCTTAAGAGCGCTCTGACCAACAAGGTGCTTGTTCATAACGCCATCGGGGAACAATGTGTCTCTGAGTTTGCTCTTGTCTGCTGCATCTGTAATAAATGCACAACCATTCTTCTTGAGAGCAGAGATTACTTCGTCGTAGTTATCCTTGTGTGCAATAACTGTCTGCTCACCTGAGCATATGATACCATTATCGAATGAACGACCTGCAACAATCTTCGCAGCAGCTGCTTCAAAGTCAACATCTGTATCTACGATACATTGAACGTTACCTGCGCCAACACCGAAAGCAGGCTTACCGCTGCTGTATGCTGCGCGAACCATACCCATACCGCCGGTTGCAACAACAACATCAACCCCGCTCATAAGTACTGCAGAAATATCTGTTGATGGCTCTTCTATGTACTGAATTGTGTTTTCAGGAGCACCAAGAGCAGTGATTGCTTCAATCATAGCATCAACTACAATTTTGTTACACTTCTTAGCACGTGGGTGAGGAGCAATAATAATAGCGTTTCTGCCCTTTATTGCAAACATTGCATTACACATTGGTGTAACAACAGGGTTTGTACAAGGTGTAATTGCACCAACTACTCCGACAGGGCGTGCAACAATTGTAAGTCCCTCTTCTTCGTTGCGTTCAATAATGCCAACTGACTTCTTGCCTTTTAAACTGTTCCAGATAATTCTTGATTTACCCTGGTTCTTCTTGATCTTGTCCTCAAATACGCCCATGCGTGTTTCGTCTACTGCAAGACGAGCATATTCCTCCGCGTGGTCATAAACAACCTTACCAATCGCTTTTACATAAGCGTCCACCTGTTCCTGTGTGCAGTTGTTGAGTTCCTCCTGAGCCTTGCGCGCGTTTAATATTAACTCTTCAACCATTGTTTTTGCGTCCATTAAAATCCATCTCCTTTGTATGTTTGTAAATTTAATTATTAATGTAGAAATACACATATATACCTACTTTAATAATATAACTTTTCTATTTATTTGTCAATAATAATTCTCACCTAAACTGACCAAAAAAACGCATTTTTCCCTTGACAAATATGCATTTTTCACTATACAATAGTTATATGGCCGAAAGGAGGTACAGTCTTTGCGTGTTATAATAAATTCAAACACCGATCCGCGCTTCAACCTTGCTCTTGAAGAGCGCCTGCTGAAAGAGGCAAGGGAAGAGATTTTTATGCTGTGGCAGAACAAAAGTTCTGTGATAGTCGGACGCAATCAGAACACCGCTGCAGAGGTTGACACAGAAAAGTCAAGAGCCCTTGGGGTTGAAATCGTGCGGCGCGAAACAGGCGGCGGCTCAGTCTATCACGATCTCGGTAATTTAAACTATAGTTTTATATCAAATGATTCGAATTCATTTCTGGATTTTCAAAGATTTGCAACCCCTGTGCTTGAAACCTTAAAAAAACTTGGCGTACCCGCCGAGTTGTCAGGCAGGAACGACCTTTTAATAGACGGCAAAAAGTTTTCGGGAAACGCCCAGAGAGTGTATAAAAACCGACTTTTGCACCACGGAACTCTGCTCTTTGACACAGACCTTTCTGTTCTCTCCACGCTGCTCACCGTGGACCCCGATAAAATTCATTCTAAGGGTATCTCATCGGTTAAAAGCAGAGTAACAAATATCCTTCCGTATTTATCAGAAATTATCACCATTGATACTTTCGCCAAACTGATTACTGATTGTGTGCTCTGTACCATAGACGGCGCAGAAATCTCTCCTCTTACAGAGGACGAAATTTCTGCCGCAAAGCAACTTAAGATTGATAAATACGATACATGGGAGTGGAACTTCGGCTTTGCTCCTCCATATAATTTTCACAAAAAAAGTCGTTTTCCCATTGGCACAATCGAGGTCTTTCTCGATGTCAGAGACGGGAGTATAATAAATGCAAAAATCTACGGCGATTTTTTTGGCACAGGCGATATTGCAGACCTTGAGCAAAACCTTGTAGGTCTTAAACACCGCCACGAAGAACTTGATGAATTATTCTCCGAAACGGCGGTTTCCCGCTATTTTGGCAGCATAGACAAAAAAGAACTGCTCGGTTGCTTTTTTTAAAGCAACCGAGCAGTTTTGTTTCTAATTAAGTTTTGCTTCCATAAGGTCTGCAAGTTCTCTTGCTCTTTTTTCGATTAAATCCTTATCCTGACCCTCTATCATTACTCTGACAAGCGGTTCGGTTCCTGACGGACGGATAAGTACTCTGCCGCAGCCGTCAAACTCTTTGTTTAACTTTTCTATTCCCTCGCGGATTTCATCAAACTGCATATACTTTTCCTCGCTCTTGTACTCGTTCTTTACCTTCGCATTTATAAGTACCTGAGGATATATCTGCATAACAGATGCAAGGTCAGACAGTTTTTTCCCGCTTCTCTTCATAACCGACACAAGGGCAATTCCTGTAACAAGGCCGTCACCTGTGGTATTGTGGTCAAGCAATATAACGTGGCCTGACTGCTCGCCGCCGATTTTGTGGCCGCAGCGGAGCATTTCTTCTAAAACATATCTGTCTCCAACCTTTGTCTGTTTGATAGTGAGGCCTTCTTTCTCGCCCATTTTAAAGAATCCGAGATTACTCATAACAGTCGCAACTATTGTGTTATCAGGCAGTTCCCCTCTTGACTTCATATCAAGGGCACAGATAGACATTATCTTGTCACCGTCCACAACCTCGCCGTTTTCGTCAATTGCCAGAACCCTGTCTGCATCACCGTCAAAAGCAATCCCCACATCCGCACCGCTTGTCTTCACAAAAGCCTGTAACTGCTCAAGATGGGTTGACCCGCAACCTGCGTTTATGTTGATTCCATCGGGCTTGTCATTAATAACAAAAACTTCTGCACCAAGGCCCTCAAGAGTACGCTTTGCTGTTACGCTGGATGCTCCGTTGGCACAGTCTATTGCAACCTTAAGTCCGCTAAAATCAACATCTGTTGTCGATTTTGCAAACTCTATATATTTATCAACAAGTGTATCATCAACCTCGCGGTGACCTATATCCCCGTGGGTTGCACAAGCCACTTCCTCAGCCTTATCAAGGATAATTGCCTCAATTTTTTCTTCGGTTTCGTCGCTGAGTTTATATCCCTCTCCGCTGAAGAACTTTATTCCGTTATGTTCAAATGGGTTATGAGATGCAGAAATCATAACACCCGCATCAAATCCGAACTTTCTTACAAGATATGCAATCGCAGGTGTCGGAATAACCCCTACGCTGACTACTTTTGCGCCAACGCTCAAAAGGCCTGCACTTAGTGCACACTCTAAAATATCGCCCGAAATTCTTGTATCTTTACCAACAAGAATTAATGGCTTTTTGCCTGTGTCAGATGTCAGCACATACGCACCTGCCTTACCAATTTCAAAAGCAAGTTCGGGCGTAAGTTCCTTGTTTGCTATACCTCTTACACCATCTGTTCCAAATAATCTTCCCATACTTTTTCTCCCCTCTGATTTATTTGCATAAATAATTACCTTTAAATTTCCTGTTCAATAATGGCAAGCGCAACTCTTATTCCATCCACCGCCGCACTGACGATTCCGCCTGCATATCCTGCTCCCTCGCCGGCAGGATAAAGTCCTTGCGCATTTATACTTTGCAGGTTTGAGCCTCTTAAAATCCTCAAAGGTGCAGATGTTCTGGACTCAATTCCCGTCAGGACAGCATCTCCGCTTATAAATCCTTTAATTTTATGTTCAAAGTCTGCCATTCCCTCACGCAGACCTTTTGTAACAAACTCAGGCAGACAATTTTTAAGTTCTGCGGTTTTGTATCCGCTTGTCACCGCAGGGGCAACATCGCCAAACTGAACCGTCGGCTTATCTGCACAGAAATCCCTTGCCATCTGCACAGGGGCTTTTCCGTCCCCTCCGCCAAGTTCAAAAGCAAGTCTCTCATACTTTCTCTGAAACTCAACGCCGCCGAGAATTTTATTTTTAAAATCTGTCGGTTTTACATTTACAACCAAAGCACTGTTGGCATTTTTGCCATCACGCAAATGCTCGCTCATACCATTTACCGCAAGCATACCTTCTTCGCTTGACGCATTGACCACCACACCGCCCGGGCACATACAAAAAGAATAGCAACTACGGTCCTTTCCGTTGTATGCAAGACGATATTCAGCAGGCGGCAACCCTTCTGCGCCACCATACTGCGTGTGGTTTATAAATTCCTGCAAATGTTCTATTCTTACGCCCACCGCAAAGGGCTTTTGCTCCATAGCAAACTCCCTTCTGTGCATCATCTCATAAGTATCGCGGCTACTGTGACCGATTGCAAGAATTAGATTTTCGCATTTTAAACTCTCGCTGTTATTAAGTTCAATCTCAGATATTTTTCCGTCTTTTATTTTTATGTCCGTCACACAGGTGTTGAACCTCACCTCAGCACCCATTCTGATGAGTTCTTCCCTCATCTTTTTTATTACTCCGCACAGCACATCTGTTCCTACATGGGGCTTTGCCCTGTACAATATATCCTCATTGGCGCCAAAATCCGCAAAGGTTTTAAGCACAAACCTCTGTCTGGGGTCGCCTATACGCGTGTTAAGTTTTCCGTCAGAAAACGTACCTGCTCCGCCCTCTCCAAACTGAATGTTTGAATTTTTGTTAAGCACACCTGTCTGCCAGAACTTCTCCACACTCATTTTTCTTGCTTCTACATCTTCGCCTCGCTCTATTACAAGCGGCGGATTGCCTGATTTTGCAAGGATGTATGCAGCAAAGAGTCCACACGGGCCCATACCGACCACAACAGGTCTGTTCTTTATATTCTTTTCGGGGATTTCCAACTCTTCTCCCATTGGCATCTCTTTTATTTTCCCTGAGACTTTTGTCCCGTCATGCGCCTTGGCAGAAACTGTGTAAACATAATGTATATCACTCTTTCTGCGCGCATCAACAGACTGTTTGTATATAGAAAAATCGCTTGCCGAAATGCAAGAGAGCCGCACAATTTTTCGTGCGGCTGATATTACATCTTCTCTTTTATGCCCAATTGGCATTTTTATGTTTTCAATGGCTATCTGCATAAATCATCAACCCTGCTACTTTTTAACCGAAATTTCTACCTCTGATATGTCATAAAGTATCTTTACCCCATAAGGAATTTCAAGTCTGACCTTTATCTTCTCGTTATCTTTAAGTTTATCAAAGGGAATTTCTGCCGTTCTTATCTCTTCCACATTTGCCGCTATTCCATTCTCTCCATATACATAGAGAACCGACGGCTCTATTGTGTATTCAAAACCCTCAGGCAGTTCTGTCCAACCGAAGTTCGCAGTCGGCTTTATCTCTTTAAGTTTCAGCACAGGACAATGGACCATTACCTCAGACGGGGCTGCTTTCACCCTCTTCAGTATGGCATCCTGCCCCACCATTTCTTTATTGTCCTCGTTATAAAACACAACCGGCAATCTGGCATCAATATCTACATCAGCCTTGCTATAGTCAAGTTTGACAACCGCCTTTGAAATCTTTTCAACTGCAGATTTCGGTCCGCTTACAGTAATCTTTTTGGGGTCAACTTTTATGTCTCCCGACATATATCCCTCTGCCAGGGTGCCCGTTGTCTTTACCTCAACATCAAATTCTTTTGATTCAATCTTTTCAATTTTTACATCTACAGCATAAAGACTTTGAGAACTTATTCCCTGATTCTCAAATGGTATTACAACTTCAACGGGCACAGAATGAACACCCTCCTCGTAAACAGGCGATACATCCGCCCTTGCGATGATGGTCTTCATGTCATAGTTACCCATCTTTTTTCTGCTGCCCTTTATTTTTATATTCACACCTGTGGCGGATTCACTTATTATGCCAAGGCCTCTGTTTTCAAGGCTTTCCTGACCCACAAACTGTATCGGCAAATCCCTTACCGAAACCTCAATGGCAGGGTCCATTACAATGGCAATATAAATCCACACAAATACGGCAATTATAACCGACAGTACCTTAAGCGAGTTATCCGATGCAAGAAGTTTTTTCATTAATCCCGCCTCCTTTTTGAGAGACCGGGCAATTTAAACTTGCCCTTTCCTTCGCTTTGTTCTTCGTTCTCTGCCCCGAATAATTCTACAAGTTTTGTTCTGAGAGTATCCTCAGTATAACCTGTCGTCAGAACACCTTTTTGAGCAACAGAAATTCTGCCCGTCTCTTCTGATACAATTACGGATATGGCATCGGATTCTTCGGATATACCAATACCTGCTCTGTGTCTTGTGCCATAGGATGTGCTGATATCGGGATTTTTAGAAAGCGGCAGAACACAACTTGCAAGTTCTGCACGGCAGTTTCTTATAACAACCGCTCCATCATGGAGAGGGGTATCAGGAACAAAAATATTTTCCAGAAGTTCTCCCGAAACCTCTGCCGACATTTTTACTCCCGAACTTATAAATGCGTCTATGTTATCTCTCTTCTCAAGGACAATCAAAGCACCCGTACGGGTTTTTGACATAGCAATGGCCGCCTTTGAAACCTCGCGAATCACCTGTTGGGATTCTGCGTCAAACTCTGTGTGAGACGTAAACCATTTTCCCGCTGTGCTTCTGCCCGTATGCTCAAGAGCACGACGAAGTTCCGGCTGAAACACAATCAGAAGAGCAATAACACCGAGTTGCAAAAAGTTACTGAGAATGTAATACATTGTATTAAGTTTTGCAAAAAAACTTATCTGCGTAATAGCAACAACGATAATTACACCTTTTAGCAACTGAAGGGTTTTTGTATCTCTTATAAATTTAAGTGCCTTATATACAATATATGATACAAGAGCAATATCAATACAGTCGGCAATTCCAAACAGCGAAAGCTGATTGACTGCCGAATGATAGAAGTTCTGCCACCATGCCATTTGAAACCACCTCCGTTAAAATCTTTTTAATATGCTTTACCCCAGTATACCATCTTCTTTGCAGGCTTTCCGCAGCATACACATACATCTGAAATTTCTTCCTGCTCAAAAGGTATACATCTTGACGTTGCAGTTGTATCGTCTTTTATCTTGAGTTCACACTCTTCATCGCCGCACCACATCGCCTTGACAAAGCCGCCCTTCTCATCAACGAGAGAGCAGAACTCTTCGTAAGTCTTTGCGCTGCTTGTCTTTTCTTCTCTGTTTTTAAGTGCCGCATCATACATCTGCTGCTGAATCTTGTCAAGCATTGCTGCAAGTTCTTCTTCGATATTGTCAAGAGAAACAAAGGTCTTGCTTCTGTCAACACGGCTTACAAGAACTGCCTGATTATTCTCGATATCCTTAGGTCCGATTTCTATACGAACCGGAACGCCTCTCATCTCATATTCGCTGTACTTCCAGCCCGGCGACTTGTCGCTATCGTCAAGTTTCATACGGAAGTTATCTGAGAGTCTGTCATAAAGACATCTGGCCGCATCAAGAACACCCTCTTTATGCTGGGCAACAGGAACAATAACTGCCTGAACAGGCGCAATTCTCGGCGGAAGTTTAAGACCTGCATCATCACCGTGCACCATAATTATAGCGCCGATTATACGGGTTGACATACCCCATGATGTCTGATGAACATACTCAAGTTCATTATTGTCGCCAAGATACTGAATTCCAAACGCCTTTGCAAAGCCGTCACCAAAGTTATGGCTTGTGCCCGACTGAAGCGCCTTGCCGTCGTGCATAAGGCTCTCTATTGTATAAGTCTCGTTTGCACCTGCAAACTTTTCCTTATCTGTTTTTTGGCCCTTTATAACGGGGATTGCAAGTTCCTGCTCGCAGAAATCCGCATAAACATTAAGCATCTGAATTGTGCGCTCCTGTGCTTCTTCTGCCGTTGCATGAGCAGTATGACCCTCCTGCCATAAAAACTCCATACTTCTTAGGAACGGACGTGTTGTTTTTTCCCATCTTACAACGCTGCACCATTGATTATAAAGTTTTGGCAAGTCTCTGTAAGAGCGGATTGCCCCTGCGTAATGCTCGCAGAACAAAGTCTCGGATGTAGGACGAACACAAAGTCTCTCCTGAAGTTTTTCGTTTCCGCCGTGTGTAACCCACGCAACCTCAGGCGCAAAACCCTCTACGTGGTCTTTCTCTCTCTGAAGCAGACTCTCAGGGATAAACATCGGCATATAAACATTTTCAACGCCTGTCTTCTTAAAACGGGCGTCAAGACCTTTTTGAATATTCTCCCATATAGCATAACCATAAGGCTGTATAACCATACAACCTCTTACGCCTGAATAATCACAAAGTTGTGTTTTTTTAATAATATCTGTGTACCAGCGGGCAAAATCCTCCCCCATAGGTGTAATTTCTTCTACTAATTTTTTGTTATCAGCCAAACCAATCTCATTCCTTCCAAAAAATATACATATATATTTAAGTATAAAGTAAATAAACATATGTGTCAAGGGCATATACGGGTTTTTAACATTTTTTTAAAATAACTCCTCTTGAAAATCGCAACAATATATGTTATTATACTAAAAACACATTATAAAACAGATTGGATTTGATTATTAATGAACTTATGGTTTTGGATAAGTGGGATAAGCGTTATTCTCGGGTGGGTTATTGCCGCTGCCTTTTATATTGCTTTGTATGTATTTTCCGCAATAAGTTTGTATACCCTTGGCAAACGTTCAGGCATTAAACACTCCTGGCTGGCTTTTATCCCTGTTATACAGTATTACATCATAGGCGAAATCTGTGAGGAATATCAGCTTCTCGGGCTTCGCATCACCCGTATGGGTCTTGTAACTATTGGGGTTTTCCTCATTGAGGTCGTCTTGGATATCGCCAGAGTTACACCTGTTTTAATCATTATTGCAATACTCAAGGCCTTGATTTTCCACAAATTCTACAGTTTGTTTACCCAGCGCCGCGCGCTTTTGTACACCGCGCTCAGTCTCCTTGGCAATTTGCCGCTTACAATCATCCTGTTTTTGATAAAGGATGCTCCTATGTATATGTCGGCGGCGGCATACAGATACCCGTTTCCCGATAAAATGTAGTATTTAATTTATATAATAAAAAAACCGCCCAAGGCTGATATGCACCCCAAAAGTTAGACACTTTTGGAGGTGCATATTTTTTATGGCAAAAAAAGGACAAAAACTCAAAACATACTCGCCAGAATTTAAAATATCTGTTATAATGGATATGCGAGAACACCATTTGAGTTACAGTG
>JAZSBQ010000097.1:0-4878 GCA_045602485.1 Clostridia bacterium | reverse complement strand
AAGTTTGCGGAAGAGTAGAAACTATCTCTTGTCAGACAAGAGATAGAGTTCTGCTCTGTCCGTTTATACGGAGAAATTAAATTTTGTCGAAGAAAGGAAGTATCTTTTTATGAAGATGATATTGTTGGCAGCCCCTGGAGCCGGAAAGGGAACGCAGGCTGAAATATTATGTAAGCATTTCAACATTCCGACAATTTCGACAGGTGCCATTCTGAGAAAAAACATAAAAGAGGGCACCGAACTTGGTAAGATTGCAAAGCAGTATATAGATGAAGGAAACCTTGTGCCGGATGATGTAATGATAGGCGTTATCAAGGCGCGTCTTAGCGAAGATGATTGCAAAGACGGTTTTATTCTTGACGGTTTCCCGAGAACATTGCCACAGGCAGAAGCGCTTAAAAATTCTGATATTGAGATTGATTGTGTACTCAATATTGATGTAAGCGACGATAAAATTATTAACAGACTGTCAGGCAGACTTGAGTGCTCGAAATGTGCGGCGACCTTCCATAAGGAACATCGCAAGCCTCAGAGAGACGGTGTATGCGATATCTGTGGAGGGGTCCTTGTAACAAGAGCAGATGATAAGCCTGAGACGGTCAAGAGCAGACTTGAAACATATCACCGCGAGACTGAGCCGCTTATTGGTTTTTATAGTGAACTTGGTTTGCTGAAAGTTGCCAAAGGCAAGGACGATATAAGCAGTACAACAAAAGAGATTCTGGATGTTCTTGGCAAATAGGGCGGTGTTTATTGAGGGTTTGCCGAGGCAAGCCCTTAATATAAAATGATCAGAGGTAATTTATAATGGTGACAATAAAATCAAAGTCAGAGATTAAAAAGATGAAGATTGCGGGTGAGATTACCTATGGCGCTCTTTGCGCAGTAGAGGCGGCAATAGCACCCGGAGTTACTACGGCAGAACTTGATAAAGTTGCTGAAAATTACATAAAGTCCAAAGGCTGTACGGCATCTTTTAAGGGGTATGGCGGTTTTACTGGCAGTATATGCGCAAGTGTAAATGATGAGATAATCCATGGTATCCCCGGAAACAGAGTCCTTAAAGAGGGCGATATTATCAGCATAGATGTTGGCGCCTGCTATAAGGGCTATAATGGAGATGCAGCAAGAACTTTTGGCGTAGGAAAAATATCAGAAGAGGCACAGCGCCTTATAGACGTTACAAAACAGAGTTTTTTTGAGGGACTTAATTTTGTAAAAGAGGGCTATCGCATTGGAGATATTTCGGCGGCGGTACAAAAATATGTAGAGAAAAACGGATTTTCTGTTCTTCGCAGATATTGTGGCCACGGAATCGGTGCGGCTCTTCATGAAGACCCCGAGGTGCCAAACTATGTATCTTCTGCCAGAGGAATAAGGATGAGAGCCGGAATGTGCCTTGCAATTGAACCGATGGTATGTCAGTTTGATTATAAGACATATACAGCCGATAACGAATGGACGGTAATCACAACAGACGGCGGACTGACGGCGCATTACGAGAACAGCGTGCTTGTCACAAGCGGCCAGCCTTTTATACTTACTATGCCGCAGAAATAATTTAAAGTTTCAGGAGGGAAGGAATTTATATGTCACAGTTTTTAGTTGGCGATATGGTTGTTTCTCTTTGCGGACACGACAAGGGTGAGTATTTTATTATAACAGGCGTCGAGGGTGACAGCGTTGTAATCTGTGACGGAAAGCGCAGAAAAGCCGAAAATAAAAAGAAGAAGAAAAATAAGCATGTGAGCCCGACGGGGCTTCGCAGTGAAATTATAAATAATTTGCCACCATTTGCGGTGGATGCAAATATCAGACGGGAGATAAAACGTCTGAGAGAACTAATATAGGGGAGGTGTAATTTATGTCAAAGGAAGATGTTTTGGAAGTTGAGGGTACTGTCCTTGAAGCTTTGCCTAATGCTATGTTTAATGTAGAACTTGAGAATGGACATAAGATTCTGGCACATATTTCGGGAAAACTCAGAATGCATTTTATCAGAATTCTGCCGGGGGATAAGGTTACCGTTGAGATTTCACCTTATGACCTGACCAGGGGAAGAATAACCTGGAGAGCGAAATAATCAGGCATAGTGCATAAAGAAAGTTTAGCATATTGACAAGAGGCTCCCTTAAGTAAAGGGGGCTATCTTTTTAAGAAGAAAAGGTGAGCATAATGAAAAACCTACATATTATATTGGCACTTTTGGTGGCGCTGATGCTGGGAGGATGCGGAGCAGGCGAAACCCCGGCTTCGGGTGAGAAAATCGAGAAAACAGCCTCCGCACAAAAGAACGTAACAATAACCTGTGCGGGAGACTGTACCCTTGGTACGGATGCGGCGTTTGGAGGAATTACCCTTCCTGTTGAGGTGTCAAACCAGGGCGGAGATTACGGATATTTTCTGCGCAAGGTAAAACCTTACTTTGAAAAAGATGACCTGACTATTGTAAACCTTGAGGGTACATTGACCGACAGAGGTTCAAGAGAGGACAAGACCTTTGCTTTCAGAGGTAAGCCTGAGTACACAAAAATTCTGACAGAAGGCTCTGTGGAGGCGGTGACTCTTGCAAACAACCACAGCAAGGATTATGGAGATGTAAGTTTTGAAGACACAAAGAAGTATCTTGATGATGCAGGTGTTGTGTGGTTTGAAAACTTAAACACAAAGGTTGTTGAGGAAAACGGCATTAAGATAGGGCTGATAGGTTTGTATGCCCTCAATGGTACAGCAGAAGGAAACTTGCCAAAAGCAATGGAGCAGGTAAAGGCAGACGGTGCGGAAATTATTATTGTTCAGATCCATTGGGGTATAGAGGGCGAGAATTATCCAACTGCTGAACAGATTTCTCTGGCTCACGCTGCAATCGACTCGGGGGCAGATCTGGTAATAGGACATCACCCTCACGTTTTGCAGGGTCTTGAGAGATATAAGGGTAAGATGATTGCATATAGCCTTGGTAATTTCTGCTTTGGCGGAAATCAGAACCCCAGAGATAAAGATACAATGATATTCAGACAGACATTTACTATAGAAGACGGAAAACTTGACTGCAGCGATTATATGGTCGTGCCATGTTCTGTTTCTTCGGTTACGGGAAGAAATAATTATCAGCCAACTCCTGCCGTGGGAGCAGAGAGAGACAGGATTGCTCAGAAAATACAAAAGTTCTCAAATGGACTTGGCAGTCTCAAAGTCAGATTTGAGGGCGAAGAAGCCACCGATGCCGCAGAAGAAGTGTATGAAGAAGCAGAGCCTGAAACAAAATCAATGGTTTTATAAACAACACCCCTTGGCAAAAGCCAAGGGGTGTTTTGTGCTATTTTCTGTTAATTTTTTAAAGATAACCATATCTTTGCTGTAAAAATCCGGATCAAGTGTTCTTCATCGTCTTTATTAGATTAATAATTGATTGTTTTTCATCAATAGTAAGTCCTGACAAATCAATATTATCAATGTTTGAAGTTTCGTTTCCGAGCAAAAAGTCACAACTTACTTTGAAAATTCTTGAAATAGAAAGCAGAGCATCGTAAGAAGGCATGCGAATGCCGGTTTCGTATGCGGAGACCACTGACTTTGTTAATCCTATGCGCTTTGCTAATTGTTCTTGTGTAAGCTTATTTTGTTGTCTTAAACTTCTTAATCTTCGTGAAAAGTCAACCATTAAAACACTCCTTCCACTATAGGTTTATTTTATATATATAATATACACTATAGGTCAATAAAATATTCTAATAGTTGACATTGGTGAACTTATATGTTATTATATGGGTGAGCGTAGAGAAAAGGAGAATTCGAATGGAAAAAGATTTTAGCAGAGCTATGTATGACGCAACAAAATTAATTTTAGAAAAACTGGATGATATGGAGCTGAACTATAGATTTGAACATTATGAATGTTCTGACGAGGGTGATATAGAACATGATTGGATTAGTTTAATTTATAGATGAATCTAATTATGTTAGCATAAGGAATTTTTGTATTTGCAGAGTTACTGAAGAAAAGAAGAATTTGGTTTTGGAAAAACTTAATGAGTTTAACAAGGTGTTTCAATGGGTTAAATTTTATGAGGCTGATAATTGTGTATGTGCGGCCGCGGACGGAACGCATGTCGCATCTGACCCTAACTTTGCGTCAAGAAGCATTGACTTTATAGCAGAGTATATGGATATTTTAAATGAAGTGTATCCAGAACTATTGATAACTATCTGGGGAAGGACTAAATGGATAAATATAGAGTAAAGGAAGGGTTTGAACTTATAATATTTTCACAGGCCTTGGTAGAGTATTTTAATTTAAGATATTTGTATGAGGTGCAGCTTAGACAGAAGAGTCGGTATTTATGTAGCATTGGTGTAAGAAGAGGACCGCACCAAGGTGCCATACGTCTTATGCTGATAGGAAGGAGCCTGCAGGTGCTTACAAGGGTAGAGCCAATTATATGGCGCTATCCTTGTTTTTTGCATACAATTTTTTCTAAAAATCCCTTAAAAAAGCCTTGACAACTGAGGAAACTTGTGATATTATTATAGGGTTCGCTTTATGTGTGGTAGTATGTAAATGTGGACGAGTCAACTTTAGGAGGTGGAGGAAATGAAAGTAAGACCTTCAGTAAAACCTATTTGTGAAAAATGTAAAATTATCAAAAGAAAAGGCAAAGTTATGGTAATTTGCGAAAACCCACGTCACAAGCAGAAGCAGGGTTAAGCAAGGTTCTTTTGGAGCAGGGTCAGGCTTAAGAACCACAATTACTTTTAAGCTGATTCCGCATATTGCGGGTGAAATTCTGCTCCGTTGTTTTTTCTAAAATTAATGGAGGTGAAATTTTATGGCACGTATTGCAGGTGTAGATTTACCGAACGATAAGAGAGTTGAGA
>JAZSBQ010000096.1:0-2245 GCA_045602485.1 Clostridia bacterium | reverse complement strand
AAAAAGTAGTGGACATTTATGCAAAAAGTGGTATGATAACTAAAAGATGGTGTAGTTTTAGTTGTGAAATACATATTTGAAAAGGCAGAAGATATGGTTTTTGCAAGAAACAGAGCGGAAACAGAAATGGAGGAAATTATGATTAAAGTAGGTATTATCGGTGCAACAGGATATGCAGGAATAGAAACAGTACGTTTGCTACTCAGACACAGCGATGTTACTCTTACAAGAGTGGTTTCTCACTCCAACGTCGGTGCAGTTATATCAGACCTGTATCCAAACTTAAAAGGAATTTGCGATATGGAATTTACAGGCCTTGACATAGATGACATTTCAAAAAACTGTGACGTTGTATTTACAGCGCTTCCTCACGGAGCATCCAAGGAGGTTATTCCCTCCTTATATAACGGCGGTCTTAAAGTTATTGACCTTTCAGGCGACTTCAGATATGATGACCCCAAAGTTTACGAGGAATGGTATGGTCAGCCCCATTCTGATCCTGAACTTCTCAAAAAGGCGATTTACGGTCTGTGTGAACTTCACCGTGACAAAATCAAAAATGCAAGTCTTATCGGCAACCCCGGTTGTTACACAACATGTTCTATCACAGGTTTATATCCATTGATAGCGTCGGGCTTTGCTGATAACCACAGCGTAATTATAGATGCAAAATCAGGTGTTACCGGAGCCGGCAGAGGCACAGCTCTTCCGAATATGTTCTGCGAATGTACAGAAACCATGAAGGCATACAAGATTGCCACACACAGGCACACTTCTGAGATAGAGCAGGAACTTTCCAAAGCGGCAGACGAGAATGTTATGCTCTCCTTCACACCCCATCTTGCACCTATGAAGAGAGGCATTCTTGCAACCTGCTATGTAAATCTTAAAGAAAAGAAATCTACAGAAGAACTTGTTTCAATCTATAAAGAGTTCTATAAAGATGAGCCATTTATAACTGTATACGATGCAGGCAAGCTGCCCGAGGTAAAAGATGTTGTCGGTTCTAACCGCGTGGGTATCGGCCTTGTCGTTGACGAAAGACTGCAAAGAGCCGTTATCGTATCCTGCATTGACAATCTTGTTAAAGGTGCGGCAGGTCAGGCAATACAGAATATGAATATTATGTTTGGACTACCCGAGAACGCAGGGCTCTCTGACATAGCATCTTATCTTTAATATTAACCGGAGGTAATTTATGAATCAGCCCGAAATAAAACCAATTATAGACAAGGCAAAAATACTTATAGAGGCACTGCCCTATATACAAAAGTTCTACGGAAAGACCGTTGTTATTAAATACGGCGGCAACGCGATGATAAATGAAGAACTTAAAAATAAGGTTATGGAGGATATAACCCTTCTTAAATACATAGGTATAAACCCAATTGTTGTACACGGTGGCGGCCCTGATATCTCTGCAGCACTTAAAACTTTTGGCGTAGAGAGTGAATTTATCAACGGCCTTCGGGTAACTGACGAACAAACAATGAATGTGGCAAGAATGGTTTTAATCGGTAAAACCAACAAAGAGATTGTATCTCTTCTTGGCACAAAGGGCGGCAAGGGCCTTGGATTATCCGGAATCGACGGTAAACTTATCGAATGCAAGAAATACTATACTGAGGTAGATGGCGAAAAAGTAGACATAGGTTATGTGGGTGACATCATAAACATAAACGCCAAAGTGCTTGAGGTTATGACAAAGGATGATTATATCCCTGTAGTTGCACCTATCGGCGTTGACGATGAGGGTAACAGTTATAATATCAACGCAGATACTGTTGCAGGTGCAATTGCGGCGGCGCTTAAAGCAGAAAAACTGATTTTACTTACCGATATTGAAGGCGTAAAAGAGTCTCCTGACAGCGAGGACATTATTTACAAAATCGGCAAACACGAAATTGACAAAATGATAGAAGACGGCAAAATTGTCGGCGGAATGATTCCTAAGGTGCGCGGTTGTATTGAGGCGATAGACGCAGGCGTAAACAACGTACATATAATTGACGGCAGAATTCCCCATTGTCTGCTCCTTGAGATATTTACCGACAGCGGTATAGGAACAATGATAACCAAAGAAACATAAAAAGGATGGCAAAGAGAAATAGTCAATACTTTGTAGACACAAAAAAAGAATATTTTAAGCTGCCTGTTCAAGTCTGTATTGAACAGGCGGTTTTCTTTTTAGTTTTCGCACGGGTTTTATGTAGTTGAAATAATATACTGTTTCATCAACAACTTT
>JAZSBQ010000095.1:0-2053 GCA_045602485.1 Clostridia bacterium | reverse complement strand
GTTCCTCTACAACTCACCTCACCGTGCTTTGTAGTATATTTTTCCTCAATAACAGTATACCAAAAAAATAGCCGCAGGTCTGCACTTTCATTTCTATTTGTGCTGACGCTTTAGCGGCAGAATGGAGATTTATATGAAAATTCACAGACTCATAGTAGGTGAGCTGCAGACAAACTGCTATCTCTGGGCAGACGAGACAACAGGCAACACAATCGTGGTTGACGCCCCTGATTGTGCCGATAAAATAATCGAAGCCGCAGAAAAACGAGAACTCAGGATTACAGATATAATTTTAACTCACGGTCATTTTGACCATATGCTTGGGTTGTATGATTTAAAGCAAAAAACAGGTGCAAAACTGTCAGTCTTCGAAAAAACAACTGAATTTATAAAAGATAGAGAGTTAAACCTCTGTCACTATGCAAAAACCGCTTATACACCGGCAAAACCTGATGTTCTTCTTCACGATGGTGATGCAATCGATTTTTACGGCAATAAAATATCTGTAATTCACACGCCGGGACATACTGCCGACAGTATTTGCCTTTTAAACGATAACACGCTTATAAGCGGTGACACATTATTCAGGCAAAGTATCGGCAGAACAGACCATCCGACAGGAAACACAGCGGAAGAAATCTCTTCTATCAACGAAAGGCTAATGGTTTTGTCTGACGAGATAAAAGTATATCCGGGGCACGGATTTTCAACCACAATTGGAAAGGAGCGCCAGGGTAACCCCTATCTGCTATGATAAATTCCGAAAAAACTCCCTGGGGAATCCTTACGGGGATTCGCCCGTCAAAAATTGCAACAAAATTACTACTTGGCGGTATGAACGAAAAATCTGCCGCCGAGTTTTTTGTGCATGAATACGGCACAGATATACAAAAGGCACAACTTGCCGTCTCTGTTGCTATGGCAGAACTGCCAATCAGGCAAACTATGATAGATGCCGGCGTAAGTATATATATTGGAATCCCCTTTTGCCCTACCCGTTGTCTGTACTGCTCTTTTGTTACCTGCGGCACACGTCAGGCAGCAAAACTTATGGGAGAGTACGTAGAAAACCTTAAAAGAGAAATAACTTATACATCTCAGATACTCAAAGACAACAAAGATAAAATAGAAACTCTGTATATAGGCGGTGGTACACCTACCACTCTTACAGAACCTCTCCTTGAGGACCTGCTTACTCACATTGACAAAGAGTTTGACCTCTCTTATCTTCGTGAGTACACAGTAGAGGCAGGCAGACCCGATACAATAACACCTGACAAATTAAAGATTCTTAAATCTCACAATGTCAGCCGCATAAGTATAAACCCACAGAGTATGAACGAAGAAACTCTCAAAATTATTGGCAGGGCACATACACCGCAACAGATAACCGAGGCATTTCACCTTGCAAGGGAGCACGGCTTTGACAATATAAATATGGACATTATAGCAGGACTGCCGGGAGAAGACCTTGATATGTTTAAAAAAACCCTGAGGGAGGTCACTGCGCTCTCTCCCGAGAATACAACTGTACACGTTATGAGTATAAAGCGTTCATCAAGGCTTCACGAATATCTCAGCGGTTACACTCTGCCAAGTGGCGAGGTTGTGTCAGAAATGGTGGATGTAGCCTACGAATACCTTTGTAGCAACGGCAACCACCCCTACTATATGTACAGACAGAAAAATCAACTTGGCAATCTTGAAAACGTCGGCTATGCAAAGACGGGATATGACAACCTTTATAATGTTTACATTATGGAAGAAATTCAGTCTATAATCTCTCTCGGCTGCGGCGGCGTAACAAAAACCATCAACAGAAGCCTTGATAAAATAGAACGAATTTTTAATGTAAAAGAGCCAAAAGATTATATTGAGCGAATCGACGAAATGCTCGGACGAAAAGATATCTTAAGAACAATAAAATACAGATAAAAAAAGAGTATTACGATGCAATGAAGTGATATAATGATGGTAGACACAAAAAAGTGTCTGCCATCATTTTTTATGCTATACTAAAGAAAAGGAGTTGAATTTTATGGGAAGACCAAAA
>JAZSBQ010000094.1:0-3780 GCA_045602485.1 Clostridia bacterium | reverse complement strand
GTATCTAACTGATTAACAAATTGCAAAGAGACTGTGGTTGGAACCTTTCGAGAACCATCGAATGGTAGGATGAGATAACCAATCCACAGCATCTAAACAATTATATCATAGTTCTTGGAGAGGAACTCTAAAAACTACTACTTTTATTATACGAGGATGATATAAATGTACAAAAGATTGTTTACTTCCGAATCAGTAACAGAAGGACATCCCGATAAAATTTCGGATATAATTTCTGATGCTGTTCTTGATGCTATTTTAAAAGATGACAAAAATGCACGTGTTGCGTGTGAAGTTACAGTTACAACAGGTCTTGTATTAGTTGTTGGTGAGATTACAACAACTACATACGTTGATTTTCAGGAACTTGTTAGAGAAACAGTCCGCGAAATAGGTTATGACAGAGCCAAGTACGGCTTTGACTGTGACACCTGTGCGGTCATCTCTGCTATTGACAAGCAATCTCCTGATATTTCTATGGGTGTTGACATTGATGGTGCAGGAGACCAGGGTATGATGTTTGGTTTTGCGTGCGATGAGACAGAAGAGTATATGCCGTTGCCAATATATCTTTCTCATAAACTTGCCCGTAAATTGACTCAGGTCAGAAAAGACGGAGTTTTACCATATTTACGTCCTGATGGAAAGTCTCAGGTTACTGTTGAGTATGACGAAAACGGAAATCCGCTCAGAATTGATACTATTGTTGTTTCAAGTCAACATGATGAGTCTGTTTCAATAGAACAGTTGAGAGATGATATTAAAAAATATGTTATCCTTCCAACAGTTGATGCAGATTTAATTGATGAAAAAACAAAGTATTTCATAAATCCGACAGGCAGATTTGTTGTCGGAGGACCTCAGGGAGATTCAGGTCACACAGGTAGAAAGATTATAGTTGATACCTATGGTGGATATGCAAGCCATGGCGGCGGTGCTTTCTCCGGTAAAGACCCGACAAAGGTAGACAGAAGCGGCGCATACGCTGCAAGATATGTTGCAAAGAATGTTGTTGCAGCAGGACTTGCAAAGGCGTGCGAAGTTCAGGTTGCTTACGCAATTGGTGTTGCAGAGCCTGTTTCACTCAGAATTGACACAAGGGGTACGGGTGTTATTTCAGATCTTGAGATTACAGAAAAGGTTTCTAAGGTATTTGATTTGACTCCTGCCGGAATTATAAACGGATTTGATCTCAGACGACCGATTTATAAGCAGACAGCAGCTTATGGCCACTTTGGCAGAAACGATCTTGATCTGCCATGGGAGAAACTTGATAAAGTAGAGGAACTTAAAAAGGCATAGTTATGCAAAGCCGTGGTGCAAAACACGGCTTTGTTTTATGGTGAGGTGATAAAATGTCATTTGATGGATTTGTTACAAGATGTGTAGTAGATGAACTACGCGAAAAAATCTTAAAAGGTAAAATTGATAAAATACATCAGCCCGAGCGCGATGAAATAGTTATGTCCATACGCACATTTGGCGGAACATACAAACTTTTGTTATCGGCAAGTGCATCAAATCCACGCATTCATTTAACCACGATTCAAAGAGAAAATCCAAATATACCGCCAATGCTTTGTATGCTTATGCGCAAGCACTTATCGGGCGGCGTAATTGTTAATATAGAACAACTGGGTTTTGACAGAGTTGTAAGACTCGATGTTGAGGTGCGCAATGAACTTGGTGATTTATGTATAAAATCTGTGATTACAGAAATAATGGGTAGACACAGCAACATTATACTTGTGGATGAAAACAATAAGATAATGGACAGTGCAAAACATATTGATTTTACTGTCAGCGCAGTGAGACAGATTTTACCCGGATTGCCGTATATAAATCCGCCTTTTCAGGATAAGTTTTTAGCCACAGAGGTTAATGCACCACAACTTATGAATGTTGTAGAAAATTTGGATGAAGATGCATTGCTCGATAAGTTTCTCGTTTCTTATTTTATGGGAATGAGTCCTCTGCTTGCCAGAGAAATTGTATATAGATTTTGTGGCAACGCACAACTTTTTAGAGCCGATGCAGACTGTGCTGCATTTGTTGTCCATACAATTGATTTTTTAAAAGAATTATGCGATGGAAGGTATTTGCCAACACTTGTTATTGATAAAACAGCAAAAAGTCCATCTGCATTTTCGTGTGTAAAACTGTCACAGTATGAGGGTGCATCTGATATTGAAGAGTATGATTCAATCAGCACAGTTGTTGATTCATATTACGAAAAACGCAGCAATAGAGAGCATATGAACAGACGTGCGGCGGCGCTTGTAAAACTTTTGCATAATAATATTGAAAGATGTGAGAAAAAGATTGTACTCCACAGGGAGAATCTAGAGAGTGTTAAAAACAGAGATAAATATAAAATGTACGGAGACCTTATAACCGCAAATATTTATCGCATTGAATATGGTATGAAGTCAATAACCGTTGAAAATTACTACTCTGATGATTGCGAAGAAATAGAAATTCCCCTTAAAGAAGATATAAGTCCGTCTCAGAATGCCCAAAGATATTATAAGAGATATTCAAAGGCAAAGACAACAGAAGTCTATGCAAAAGAGCAGATAAAGATAGCAGAAGAAGAGAAATTTTATCTAGAGGGTGTAATAGATGCTATTGAAAACGCTGATACACCTGCAGAGCTTGACGAAATCCGGTTTGAACTTGCTGAAGAGGGCTATGTATTAAGAGTTAATACAGGTAAAAGAAAAAATAAACTTAAGTCCGAGCCTATGAAGTTCATATCATTAGATGGATATGATATTCTCGTTGGAAAGAATAACAAACAAAATGATGAACTTACTCTCAGGATGGCATATTCAACTGATATTTGGTTTCATACAAAAAACATTCCGGGATCTCATACAATAGTAAGAACAAAAGGTACCGGTGAAGCACCCGATACAACCCTCATGCAGGCCGCACAGATAGCGGCATACTACAGTAAGGCACGTAATTCGTCTCAGGTACCGGTTGATTATACTGAGGTAAAAAACGTGAAGAAACCAAACGGTGCAAAGTCGGGAATGGTTATATATGATAAGTATAATACTGTATACGTTTTGCCCGGGATACCTGAGGATGATTTGTAAATAATATTTACAAATTTGACGCAATATGATAATATAAGACAGAGGGAGAGATAAAAATGAGAGAGTTAAATGATAATAATTATAATATGCAGGACACATATAACTATAAACCGTCTAAAAGGGGGAATAGCGGACTTATAGTTGCTGTTTCTGTCCTTTCATCTATCGTTGTTATTGGTGTAATACTTATTGCATTGTTTGTGACGGGTGTAATATCATTTGGAGGTAATAACGAGTTTGAAACACAACAGGAAATTGTTCAAGAACAGAATTCGGCGGCGGTTGTAAAGCAACTTGTCCCCGTTGAGAGAACAATGTATATTGGCAACTGCAAGAGTAGTGTTACATTAAGAGTTGGTCCGGGAACCAACTTTGATGAAATACGCCAAATTGGACTTGGCGAGGCTGTTTATGTTGTTGAATACACAACAGATGAGTTTGCCCTTGTTACATATGGTACAAATCGTGGATACGTGATGAGAGATTATATTGTATCTGTCAAACCATATGTTTTGGATTACAACGAGGTTGAAGTTGAAAATTTTGTCGCAGATTCTATTAGAGCATTTGTTAATGGTATAAACACAGGTGATACATCATATGTATACAGATACTTCTCAGGAAGCGAAGCAGAACAAGAAATGAAATCACATAATTCAATATATGAAGTAGTTAT
>JAZSBQ010000093.1:0-2580 GCA_045602485.1 Clostridia bacterium | reverse complement strand
CATATCAGGCAATGCTTCCATCTGGAGCATGTGCGCTGCATCGGCAAGGAGGACTGCGTGGTCACAGGCGTGTGCTTCTTTGCACACATCATGGCGGGCGACGGCGATATGCAGGCCATCCGCCTGATGGAACGGGACGTTTGCGGATATCCTCTGCGGTTGTCTGTGCTGCGCATATCCACAGGGGCGGATATCATCCGCCCGATGAGATTGCGTAAATTCTGTTCTAAAATAGGACAAAGCATCATAACAATATTTACATATAAAGATATAACCTATGAAAGGAAGAATTTATGGTGGAAGAACAAAGGATTTTTCAGGTGCTTTCATATCTGCCGCGAAGCATTGCGGAGATTATGTCAAAACTGATATCAAAGACCCGTATCGACATCGAAGAAATAAGAATAAGGGCAGGCTGCCCCCTGACAATCAGCGTGTGGGGAGAGAGTTGCTTTGTAACATCGACGGGAGGAATATCAAATCATGAAAGTGATGCTTATAAACTTTCGGCGCAGGAGGTGCAGACAACCTTTGCCGCCGTCTGCGAAAATTCGGTCTATGCCCATCTGGAAGAACTTCGTCAGGGGTTTATTACCACTAAGGGCGGTCACCGTGTTGGTGTTTGCGGAAAGGCGGTCACCGAGGGGGGCAGAATAAAAACCTTTCGGGAGGTAAGTTCCCTCAACTTTCGCATAGCCAATCAGATAATAGGCTTATCTGACGGAATCATAGACAGCATTATAAAAGACGGGCGTGTCAAATCAACCCTGATAGTTTCTCCGCCGAGAATGGGCAAGACAACTCTGCTTCGCGATATTACAAGGCAGGTGTCAAACAGAGGGTTCAGGTGCGGTGTTGCCGATGACAGAGGCGAACTTGCGGCAATTCACTCCGGGATGCCGTCAAATCTTGTGGGGGCACAGACGGATATAATCGACGGCGCCCCAAAGGCAGAGGCGATAGAGATGCTGCTTCGTACAATGTCGCCTGAGGTTATCATCAGTGACGAGATAGCCTCAGACGCAGATGTGGCGGCGCTGAGAGTTGCATCGGGGACGGGGGTTTCGGTTATTGCAACAACCCACGGCTCGGCAATAGAAGATGTAATGAGGCGCAACATCCTTTTGCCCCTGTTTAAGGATAAAATCTTTTCTCAGGCAGTTATGCTAAGCCGTGATTTTTCAACACCTGATTCTGTTACATACACCAAGGTGGTGGAACTTTAGTGTCATTTATAAGGATTGCATCTTTGGCGGCGGTTGTCCTTGGCGGCGGATATATAGGTATGCTTTTTGCCTCGCGGCTTGCGTGGAGAGCAAAGCAACTTGAGCAACTTATACTGATAATCACACAAATCGGGTTTAATATAAACTTTTTAAAGATGCCGCTTGCAAAGGCACTGTCGGGGGCGGCATCGGGCAGATATGGCGAGGTTGGCCAGGTTTTTTTATCGGCCGCCGACGGGATTGCGGATGAGGGCATGGCTCCGTCTGCGGCACTTGAGCGGGCGGTGCTTCGCAGCCGAAGTAATCTTTGCATCACCGATGAAGATATAGAAATTTTAATGGAGTTTGCAAAAAACCTCGGCCTTGGTGATGTTAAGAGCGAGATGAACAACATAGATGCGGCACAGGCTAGGCTTACCCTTGCCCGGAGTATGGCAGAGGGCGAGAGGGAGAGCAAATCCAAACTCTGCAAAGGAATGGGACTTCTTTGCGGTATGCTTGTTGCTCTGATATTACTGTAGGGTGGCGGTCAGGAGGAAGTATGGACGGAGTAGAATTGATTTTTAAAGTGGCGGCAATCGGAATCCTGGTTGCGGTGCTTAATATGTTGCTTGTGCGCTCGGGCAGAGAGGATCAGGCAATGATGACAACTATTGCAGGGCTTGTGGTGGTTTTACTTGTTGTCCTTCAGGAGATAAGCAACCTGTTTAATACCATAAAGTCGCTCTTTGGCCTTTGATATGCTGATATACAAACTTGTAGGCATAGCGATAGCAGGGGCGGTTTTGTCTCTGCTGATAAAAAGTTATAAGCCTGAACTTGCCATAGCGGTGCCCATACTGACGGCGGTGCTGATAATCGGTATGTGCGTCCCCTATCTTGAGGCGGTTATTGCAATGTTTGAGGACATCGCAAGCAGAGCGGGGATTGATAGTTCCCACCTTAAAATCGTTTTAAAGATAACGGGGGTTGCCTATCTTTGTCAGTTTGGTGCAGATATTTGCAGAGACTCGGGCGAGGGTGCAATAGCAGGCAAAATCGAACTTGGCGGAAAGGTCATAATAATGACCCTCTCTATGCCAATCGTTTACAGCCTTTTATCCCTTGTAAACACAATAATAAACTTTTAACCATGCGAGGTTTAACAGATGAAAAAAACTGCGGTTGTGGTAATGGTGATTATACTGTTGTCTCTGCCCTGCGTAATATCTGCATCGGCAGACAGCGGCACAGAGCAGATACTTGACGAATACGCCGAGATATACTCGGGCATCTTTGAAGAAGGTATGTCAGGCGCGGCAGACGGCGATAGTTTTTTGAATATAGCAGATGAGTTTGATGCAAAAGAGATTTT
>JAZSBQ010000092.1:0-9471 GCA_045602485.1 Clostridia bacterium | reverse complement strand
AGCATCGGTATTATTGGCGGTGCAGACGGACCTACTGCAATTTATGTTGGCAAACAGGGAAAAGAAACAACGTATCAGCAAATTACACAAGATGAGGCAAAAAGAATAATGGACACCGAAGAGGAATTTATTATCCTCGATGTAAGAGAGCAGGACGAATTTGACAGCGGACATATAAAGGGCGCAATTCTGATTCCTTATACCGAAATTGAGAACAACGCGGAAGAATTTTTACCCGATAAGGATGCGCAGATACTTGTATATTGCAGATCAGGCAGACGCAGTAAAATTGCGGCAGAGAGTCTTGCAAACCTTGGTTACACCAACGTAAAAGAATTCGGCGGCATCAATGTCTGGCCCTATGAAGTAGAAAAATAATTTAAGATTACAGTTACACATATCCCCTCAATGTTCTGCATATATTTAACCAAAGCATATTTTGAAGCGTTTTGGGGGGCAATATGTGTGAGATGTTATATTGAAGAGCGAACAGTTGAACTTGCGAAATATATCATAAATAACAAATGTACTGTACGTGAAGCCGCAAAAAAGTTTGGCATTTCAAAATCAACCGTACATAAAGATATAACAGAGCGGCTTATAGAAATAAACTGCTCTCTGGCAGAAGAAGTCCGCTCTATACTGCTTGAAAACAAACAGGAACGCCACATCAGGGGCGGATGGGCAACAAGGGAGAAATATCGTCTTAAAAGAAATGCAGGCTAAAAAAGCAGGGGTATCACTTAAATGATACCCCTGCTTTTTATAGTTCTAAATTTGGTATAGCATTGAGGCTCATATCCCCTCTGACGCCATTTTTGTATTCATAATATGCTATGCAGCCTATCATTGCCGCATTGTCTGTGCAAAGTTCAAACCTCGGGCAGCAAAAACTCATTTCCTCTGCCTCCGCTTTGGTCTTTACTCTCTCTCTCAGCGGCGCATTTGCAGCAACACCGCCTGCTAATGCTACAACCTTTGTGTTATATTTTTTTGCACACTCTACAAGGTGACTTGACAACACATCTACAACTGCCTCCTGAAAAGATGCCGCAACGTCAAATTTGTTTATTTCCTCTCCCCGTTGCTCTGCAGTATGGATGTAATTCAGCACCGCAGTTTTAACACCGCTGAAACTGAAATCAAAGCCGCTATCACCCATATTTACCCTTGGGAAGTGAATAGCATCTGCTCTGCCTGATTTTGCAGCCTCCTGTATGGCAGGGCCTCCCGGATATCCAAACCCGAGCACTCTTGAAACCTTGTCAAAAGCCTCTCCTGCCGCATCATCCATAGTACGTGCAAGAACCTCATATTCTGTATAGTTTTTTGCATACACAATGTGACTGTGTCCGCCCGATGCCACAAGACAGATAAATGGCGGTTTCAAATCAGGATACTCAATAAAATTCGCCGAAATATGACCCTTTATGTGGTGGACAGGCACTAGAGGTTTATTCAGCGCAAGGCTAAGTCCCTTTGCATAAGATACGCCTACAAGCAAAGCACCAACAAGCCCGGGGCCGTAAGTTACCGCTATTGCATCTATTTCCTCTTTTGATACTCCGCTGTCCAGAATTGCCTTGTCAACAACCGCACTTATGTTTTCTATGTGCTTTCTTGACGCAATCTCGGGCACAACACCACCATATATTTTATGAAGTTCTATCTGTGTATTGATTACGCTGGACAGAATTCCGGTTCCATCCTCTACCACTGCTGCAGCAGTTTCATCACAGGAACTTTCTATCGCAAGAATTTTCATATCTATTCCCCCATCAATGATTTACTCATCAATATTGCATCTTCTTTCCCTTTGTAATACCTCTTTCGTATTCGGCAGGGTGTAAAACCGCACTTTGTATAAAGCCCGATTGCCGCATCGTTTGATGCTCTGACCTCAAGACCTAAACTCTCCATACCTTTTTCGCGGCTTATATCCGTCAGAAGTTCAAGAATTTTCTCTCCAAGGCCCATTCGTCTGCAATCAGGAGATACCGCTATATTTGTAATGTCACCGCAGTCGTACATCATCCATACACCGCCATAGCCGACAACTTTATGGGCATCTTCATCCCTTGCGACAATATAGACCGAAATTTTGTTGTCAAGTTCGCTCTCAAAGGACTCATATGACCACGGGTCCTCAAAACATACCTTTTCAAGGGCGTAGACCTCGTCAATATTATCCCGGCTAAGCATCTCAAACTTAATCATATCAATCTCTCAACTTCTATTTTATAATTTCCAGAACCTTATATATCTTGTGTCTGATTTCATCTCTGCAGGCTTTGTATATATCAAGGTTTCCTCCAAATGGGTCTGATATATCCTCTCCGTCACCGCAGAATCCTCCAAGAGTATAAACCTTGTCACAGCCAAACATTGCCTCTGTCATTGCCTTGTGGCTCTGAGACATAGTAAGAATCAGGTCTGCCTCATCAATCATCTCGCGGCTTATCTGCTTTGATATTTCCGCGGAAATATCAATACCGAGTTCTGCCATGGCATCTATGGAGTTTTGTGACACTCCGCCGCCGCTTGCAAAAACCCCTGCCGACTTTGCCTCTGCCAAAATCCCCTTTTCTCTGGCAAGGTGGTTAAACAACGCCTCTGCCATTGGGCTTCTGCAGGTGTTTCCCGTGCATACAAAAAGGATTTTCTTTTTATCCGACACATCTACAATCTTTTCGCCCGCCGCGCGGTAAAGTCTGTTTCTGACCGCCATCCATACACCGGTTTCGGGTATCTCGGGTGCGTACACTATATCTGCACCCATTTTATCCATCTCGCGGAGCGCCCCGAAGAGTTTGTGGGCGGCATCTTTTGGTTCCTTAAAACTGCCAAGCGAAATCGAAATCACCCCATCGATTTTGGGGAACTCATCAAATGTCAAAAGGCCGACCTTTTTATCTGCTAAATTCCGCTTTATGTATGCCTCTGCCTCATCAAAACTGCCCGAGAGAATAACAACTTCTGCCTCGGGTGAATAATGCTTGTATTTAAGCCCGGGTGATTTTGGCTTTTCTCCCTCTTTTACTTTGGTAACACATTCTACCTCACCGAGAATCTCTCTTAGTTGTTCAAGCGTAACCCCGCCCGGCCGTAGCAGGGTAGGTATCTCTCCGCTCATATCTATAACTGTTGATTCAAGCCCAACCTCGCAAGCCTCGCCCAATACAATGGCATCAACTCTGCCCATCATATCGTCTATACAATGCTTTGCCTCTGTGGGACTTGGCTTACCTGACAAATTGGCACTTGGTGCGGCAATGGGTATGCCTGACAGTTCAATCAGCCGTCTTGCCGCCTCGCTCTTTGGCATTCTTACCGCAACTGTGTCAAGTCCGCCCGTTGTTTCATATGGAACATTTTTACATTTCTTTAATATAATTGTAAGCGGTCCAGGCCAGAATTTATCCATAAGGTGTTTTGCATCATCGGTAATATCCTCAACAATTCCGTCGAGCATATCCGTTGATGAAACGTGAACAATCAAAGGGTTGTCTGACGGACGGCCCTTTGCCTTAAAAATATTCTTAACTGCTATCGGGCTTTTTGCATCCGCCCCAAGCCCGTAAACCGTTTCGGTGGGAAAAATCACATTGCCGCCATTTTTTAAAATATCGGCGGCAATTTTCAAATCCTCATCTGCGGTTGTAAGTATTCTGGTATCCATAACTTACACCTCTGTATAATCTTTTATTCTGCCTGAGCCTTGAGTTTCTCGCTCTGGTCGGTTGTGATGAGTGCATCAATTATCTCATCAAGGTCACCGTTCATTATCTGCTCAAGTTTGTAAAGTGTAAGACCAATACGGTGGTCTGTCATTCTTCCCTGAGGGAAGTTATATGTTCTGATTCGCTCGCTTCTGTCACCTGTGCCGACCTGACTCTTTCTGTCTGCCGCAATAGATGCGTTGCGCTCCTGCTCCATCATATCATAAAGACGTGTACGAAGCATCTTCATAGCTGCCTCTCTGTTCTTGTGCTGAGAACGCTCATCCTGGCACGCAACTACGATTCCTGTCGGGAGGTGGGTTATACGGATAGCAGACTCGGTCTTGTTGACGTGCTGACCACCCGCACCGCTTGAACGGTAAGTATCTATCTGCAAATCATCAGGGTTTATTTCAACCTCAACATCGTCAACCTCAGGAAGCACCGCAACTGTAACAGTAGATGTGTGAATTCTGCCGCTTGACTCTGTCTCGGGCACACGCTGCACTCTGTGGACACCGCTTTCAAACTTAAGTCTGCTGTAAGCGCCCTCGCCCTCTATCATAAATGTAACTTCCTTTATGCCGCCGATACCGATTTCACTAAGGTTTAAAACCTCTGTCTTCCATCTCATAGAATCTGCGTACATAGAATACATACGGAACAAATCGCCTGCAAAGAGAGCCGCCTCGTCACCGCCTGCACCGCCGCGGATTTCAACCATAACGTTCTTATCATCATTGGGGTCCTTTGGCAGAAGCAGAATCTTGAGTTCTTCTTCTATCCTCTCGATGTTTTCCTTTGCCTCTTTGATTTCGGCAACAAGCATCTCTTTAAATTCTTTATCTGTTTCGGGGTCATCCATCATCATATTGGCATCATCGATAGTATCTTTGTTCTGCTTATACTCGCGATACTTATCAACAATAGGAGATAAATCTGAATGCTCTTTACATAATTTTCTCCACGTCTCCTGGTCTGCAATAACCTCAGGGTCACTGATTTTCTGAGCAAGTTCTTCAAACTGTTGCTCTATAAATGAAAGTTTCTCAAACATAATTTCTTTCCTTTCTGTCCTTTCCGACTATAACTCGCCCCTTGATTTTGCAATCAGGTATGCATTTATAAATCCGTCAATATCGCCATCCATAACGGCGTTTATGTTACCAACCTCAAAACCTGTTCTGTGGTCTTTTGCCATTGTGTACGGGTGGAATACATAAGAGCGAATCTGACTTCCCCAGCCGATTTCCATCTGCACACCTTTGAGGTCATCTATCTTTTCTTTCTGCTCGCGCTCTGCAATCTCAATAAGTTTGGATTTAAGCATCTTCATAGCCGTCTCGCGGTTTTTGTGCTGAGAGCGCTCATTCTGGCAGGTTACAACCACGCCCGTCGGCAAGTGAGTGATGCGTATTGCCGATTCTGTCTTGTTGATGTGCTGACCGCCCGCACCGCTTGAGCGGTATGTGTCTACCTTTAAGTCATCAGGATTTATCTGCACATCTATGTCATCCTCAATTTCGGGCATAACTTCTGCCGACGCAAAGGATGTATGACGTCTTGCAGCCGAGTCAAACGGTGAGATACGTACAAGTCTGTGCACGCCTTTTTCTGCCTTTGCATAGCCATAGGCATTAAGCCCCTCAACCAAAAATGTTATACTCTTAAGACCTGCTTCTTCTCCGTCTAAAAAGTCAAGGGTTTCTACCTTAAAGCCTCTGCGCTCTGCCCAGTGGGTGTACATACGATAAAGCATCTCGCACCAGTCCTGAGCCTCGGTTCCGCCTGCACCTGCGTGAAGGGTAATAATGGCGTTGTTCTTGTCATACTTACCCGAGAGCATTGTTTCAAGTTTCATATTCTCAAGATTTTCGCAAAGAGTTTTATATCCGCTCTTTACCTCGTCAAGTACGCTCTCGTCATTTTCTTCAAGGGCAAGTTCCACAAGTGTACCCAAATCCTCCCACAGTGTTTTGAGGTCATCATACCTTGTAAGTTTATCACGAAGACCTTTAATCTTCTGCATAACCTTTCCTGTCGCCTCCATATCGTCATAAAAAGACGGCTCCATACTCTGTGCTTCAAGGTCACTTAGTTCTGCCTGAGTTTTTTCTATGCTAAAGTGAATCCCTCAAATCTGTTATATCCTTTTCCATTCCGTCAAGGCCCTGCTTGTACTCATCAAAAGCTATCACATTATCACATCCTTAAGATAATTTTATATCGTCAACTATGCATTTTCTTTGTCAATGCAACAGTTTTTATACTTCTTGCCGCTGCCGCAGGGACAGGGGTCATTTCTGCCGATTTTGGTAACGTGGCGTACAGGCTTTTTCTGTACTGTCCCGTCTGAGCCATGGTTCTCAGCAACCGGCTTTGCAACCTGAGTTCTCTCTATTTTACTTTGAGGAACCGCATGGAAGAGATACTTTACAGTATCTTCTTTAAGTGATGCAATCATCTCATCAAACATATCCATTGCCTCAAACTTATATTCAATAACCGGGTCTCTCTGGGCATACGCTCTGAGGTTAATACCCTGACGCAGCTGCTCCATATTGTCGATATGGTCCATCCACTTCTGGTCAACAACACGAAGCAGAATAACGCGTTCTACATCACGCATTGCCTCACCGAACTCGGCTTCTTTGCTCTCATACTTCTCTGTCACATATTCAGAAAGGTGCTCTTTAAGGCTCTCTTTTGTCATATGGTCTATCTCGTGCCCGCCGTAGTTGAACGTCTCATCATCAAGTTCGCCAAAGACTGCCGTCATATGCTCTTTAAGAGAATCAAAGTCCCATTCCTCTGGGATATCCGATACTGCAGAATAACGTGCAACAATACCCTCAAGGGTGTCATTTATCATCTTGATGATAAAACTGCGCATATCCTCTCCGCCAAGGACTCTGTCTCTCTGCTCATAAATCATTTCGCGCTGTTGATTGTTTACATCGTCATACTGAAGCACGTGGCGTCTTATATCAAAGTTTCTGCCTTCAACACGTTGCTGAGCGGTCTCAATTGTGTTGCTCAGCATTTTGCTCTCGATAGCATCGTTTTCGTCCATACCGAGGGTCTCCATAACACGGTTTATACGCTCGGGCGCAAAGAGTCTCATAAGGTCATCTTCGAGTGAGAGATAGAACTTTGACTTACCCACGTCACCCTGTCTGCCGCTTCGGCCTCTTAACTGATTGTCAATTCGTCTGCTCTCGTGGCGTTCTGTGCCTATGATATAAAGTCCGCCTGCCTCTAAAACCTTTGTCTGCTCAGGTGCAATCTGCTCCTTAAACTTGTTATAAAGGTCGCGATATACTTTTCTTGCGTTTAAAATTTCTTCATTATCGGTCTCGGCAAAGCCTGTTGCCTGAATAATCATTTCATCACTAAAGCCCTGTTTTTCCATCTCGGCTTTTGCCATAAACTCTGCATTACCGCCAAGGACAATATCTGTACCTCTGCCCGCCATATTTGTGGCAATGGTAACCGCACCGAGTTTACCTGCCTGAGCAACAATCTCTGCTTCTTTGTCGTGGAACTTGGCATTTAACACATTGTGGGCTATTCCGCGCTTTTTCAAAAGTTTGCTGAGTACCTCTGATTTTTCAATCGAGACAGTACCGATAAGCACAGGCTGACCAACTGCGTGCGCTTTTTCTATCTCTCCGATTACGGCGTTATATTTGCCGAGTTCTGTCTTATATATGCTGTCAGGCAAATCAACTCTTGCAAGGGGCTTGTTGGTCGGGATAACCACAACATCAAGGCTGTAGATTTCCTGGAACTCTTCTTCCTCTGTCTGTGCAGTACCCGTCATACCCGAGAGTTTATCATAAAGCCTGAAGAAGTTCTGAAAGGTAATTGTCGCAAGGGTTTTGCTCTCATTCTCTACCTTTACTCCCTCTTTTGCCTCTATTGCCTGATGAAGTCCGTCACTGTAACGTCTGCCAAGCATCATACGGCCTGTGAACTCGTCAACTATTATAATCTGTCCGTCTCTTACAACATAGTCTTTGTCTCTCTTCATTACGCCGATTGCTTTAATCGCCTGATTGATGTGATGTGAGATTGTCATATTCTCAGGGTCTGTAAGGTTTTCTATATTAAATGCCGCCTCTGCCTTTTTCACACCGTTGGCGGTGAGGATGGCAGTATGGGCCTTTTCATCTACGATATAATCATAATTGTCAAACTCTTCAGCTTCTTCTACCTCTACCTTAGAGTCGGTCTCTACAACTTTTTTAAATCTAAGGGTCTTTGCAAAGCGGTCTGCCTGAACATAAAGGTCGGTAGACTTATCACCGACGCCCGATATAATAAGGGGGGTTCTTGCCTCATCTATGAGGATACTGTCCACCTCATCGACTATGGCAAAGGCGTGCCCTCTCTGCACCTTATTCTCGGCATAGATAACCATATTATCACGAAGATAGTCAAAACCCATCTCGTTGTTTGTTCCATAGGTTATATCTGCGCCGTAAGCTTGTTTTCTCTCTTCGTTTTTCTTCTCGTGGATAATAAGTCCAACGCTGAGACCTAAAAAGTTATACAGTTTACCCATCCACTCGCTGTCACGTTTTGCAAGGTAATCATTTACTGTTACTATGTGAACTCCTCTGCCTGTCAGGGCATTGAGGTATGCAGGCAGGGTTGCAACCAGAGTTTTACCCTCACCTGTCTTCATCTCGGCAATTCTGCCCTGATGCAGAACTATACCACCCACAATCTGCACAGGGAAGTGCTTCATACCAAGCACTCTCCACGATGCCTCACGGCAAACCGCGAAAACCTCGGGCAGAATATCATCGACATTCTCTCCCTTTTGGAGCCTTTCTTTAAACTCATCCGTTTTTGCACGGAGTTCACCGTCAGTTTTAGCCTGCATCTCTTCATCAAGGGCAAGCACAGACTCCATAATAGGGTAAATCTTTTTAAGTTCTCTGTCACTGTAAGTGCCGATAATTTTTTCAACAATATTTTTAAATCCCATATTGATTTCATTCCTCTCACAATAAAGCTTTGTTTGTGCTGTGTTTACACACACAACCCCATTTTAGCTTATCCTGATATTATACCACTTTTTTTATGTATTTGCAAGAAAAATATTGTATATACCAATCCTCTATCGGTCGTTGCCGATATTGAGCAAAACTATTGCCCCGACTATCATTAAAATTCCAAAAACAACCGACAAACCGAGTTCTTCGCTATACACCAGTATCCCAAGCACCGTTGCCGTCATAGGCTCTGCCGATGCCATAATGGCTGACTTGCCTGCAGGGGTCCTGCTAAGACCCGTTGTATACAAAAGATATGGGGCAAAAACCGTCACAAATCCAAGCCCCAGAAGTTCTGCAATAAATCCTGTGCTTATATTATTACCAAGATTTATCATCATATCTGCAGGGCCACACACCGGTATTGTGGCAAGTGCACCAAACATAAACGCATAAAGCGTAACCGTTATAGGTGAGTATTTTTCAAGGGCACGCTTGCCGATTATACTGTAAAGCGCATATGCAACTCCTGAGCCAAGCCCAAAGAGCACGCCCGATACAGACACCCCCTCAGAAGAGACCCCCGATACCGCAACGCATCCGCCAATGGCAAGCACAAGAGCAACACTTTTTTTAAAAGTAAATTTTTCTTTATAAAATATAACGGACGCAACCAGCACCCATATCGGTGCAGTATATAAAAGAATTGACGCCGCACCCATAGATATTCTTATTATTGCCGAAAAGTA
>JAZSBQ010000091.1:0-4487 GCA_045602485.1 Clostridia bacterium | reverse complement strand
GAAAGTTCTATATATTCTATATTCTCATTTTTAAATATATTATATATATCTTCTTTGATGCACTCTGCAAGTTTGCCGCAAATAAACAGTTTTTTATTATATATACCCGTCGCACCGCCAAGAAATCCATACTCAAACCCATCTAGATGTACATTTCCTGCAGGAATCAAATATGTATGCATTTCTTTTATATCTTTTGTTGCATTATATATCCCCTTATCTTCTGTAATAAACGACGAATCTGATATAGGGCATATATTGCACTTAGAGTACCCCTGATTTACATTAATTATTTTATTGCCGTTTTTCTCATAGAAATCTAAAATCATTTTATCTGTACATTTTGTATTACAAATTACAATGTTTCCGACTCTCGCAACATTATATGAACAGTTTGACGGATAGGTGCTGCCGACACAAGATGTTCCTGCTTTAAGTATTATATTATTAGGCAGAATCTCTTGATAATGAGTTAAAGTCTCAGGTGCACAAAATGCAAGATTATCCATCACAAAATGTATTTGCAAATCAGGATGAGTCGATATAACTTTATCCTCTGTATCAACTGTGGCAGATTCATATATATATCCATATTTTTTTAATGTTCTACGCATTTTATCGGGCATTGTCCTGTCAATAATAAAATTCATAATTTAACCTTTCACAAAATATATTAATATTCATAGAATATATAGACGAGTAAATGGCGCCGTCATTGCTCTTTATATATAAATAAATCGGCTCGGAGTATTCTGAGCCGATTTATTAGAAACATCATCATCGGGCTAGTTTAAATAATCAAGCGCAAAAGCAGACAGCAATACAGTTCCATACTTCAGACAATCCTCATCAACATCGAACAACTCATGATGAAGCGGATATATAGTATTTTTCTGCTCGTTTCTGCACCCCAGTTTAAACATTAAACCCGGTACATTTTGTGTAAAATACGCAAAATCCTCCCCCGCCATTGTTGGTTCTCCGCCCTCTATACATTCTATCTCTTCTGTATAAAGTCTGGCAATATCTCGAAGTCGGTTTGCTATATTCTCATCATTAATCATTGGTGGATAAAGTTCTGTAAATTCATACTCACATTCTGCACCATATAAACTACAGACCTCGTTTCCTATTTCACCTATGCGGCTTTTTAAAAATGCACGCATTTCATTTGTAAGGGAGCGTGCTGTCCCAATTATCTCGGCACATGATGGAATAATATTGCTTGCGGTTCCTGCATGGACAGAGCATACAGAAATAACTGCCTTTTCATTATTTGTAATCTCATTTTGCATCATATCATTAATTCTTTTAACAATATCTGCAATTATCAATATTGGATTTATACACTTCTCAGGCTCGGCACCATGCCCACCTTTGCCGATTACTTTAATTTTAAAATCATCAGGAGACGCATACATTGGGCCTGATTTTACTCTGATTGTTCCGGTTGGAATGTCGGTATCAATATGCAGAGCTATACAGGCATCGACGTCCGGATTTGCAAGAACACCTTCATCTATCATAGGCTTTGCACCACCGGTTGTTTCCTCTCCCGGTTGAAAAACAAATTTAGCAAAACCCGAAAATTCGCTCTTGAGTTTATTTATTACCTTACAAACAGATAATAAAATCGCAGTATGGCAATCATGTCCACAAGCATGCATTGCGCCTGAATTAACAGATGAATATTCTTTGTTAGTTTTTTCGTCAACAGGCAATGCGTCAATATCTGCACGAATCAAAAGGGTCTTTGACTCCGGGCTATAATTTTCTCCTTTAATAACTGCAACGACTCCGGTGCCCGCAACACAAGATGTAAATTCAATTCCATTTTTATCAAGTATAGAACATATATATTCCATTGTTTTTTTTTCACAAAAAGAAAGTTCAGGATACTTATGAAGATGTCTGCGTATATTTATTGTCTCATCTTTTATCTCATCTTTTATCTCATCAACAATCCTAAGTATATTTTTCTTATTACTCATTTATATCACCTCTGTTAAAATGGTTATATACATTTTGTGCAGTTCTTTTGTCAACGACCGAATAGAGTTCTTCTATATCTGCCTTTTTAATTCTATCAATTGTAATAAATGATTCCAGGAGTTTTTTTCGTTTTGTTTTTCCAACCCCATCAATTGACTCAAGTTCAGAATAAACCGCAGAAGTTTCGTATCTTTGCCTGAATGACTTGATTGCAAAACGATGTACCTCCTCTTGCATCTCAAACAGAAATCTAAACAGAACTCCTCCAAACTCAACTTCAAATTCTTCAGCATCATCAGTTATGCCTCTTGTTTTATGTTTATCATCCTTAACAAGACCAAAAACAGGAATTTCTTCCCCCATTGTATCCATTAAGGCCCTTATTGCTGAAACGTGCCCCTTTCCGCCGTCCAACAAAATCAAATCAGGAAGTGGCAAAAATTTTGCTTTATCAGGCGATAATTCACCCTTTTGTATTAAATCAACTTCATCGTACGCTCTGTTTATACGTCTTGATATTACCTCTCTCATACTTTCGTAATCGTCAGCACCATCAACAGTCTTAATGTTGAATTTACGATAATCTTTTTTTGAACTTTTTGCATTATTATAAACAACACATACACCAATGCTTGATGTACCTGATATGTTAGAAATATCATAAAGTTCAATACGAAACGGTGTATTTTTAAGCAATAAAACATCTTCAAGTTCAGATAAAACACAGTTTTCTTCTATTTCTTCTCTGTTTCTCTTAAATATGTGCTGCTTGAGTGTTTCTTCTGCATTTTTATCCACCATATCCTTAAGATTTGCTTTTTCTCCACGAACGGGAACTAAAATTTTAATTTTATGACCCGTCTTATCACACAGCCATTCCTCTATACTGTCACTGTCATCTATCTGTTTTGATATAATTATTTCTTTTGGAATGTTTGTAGCAGTAAAATAATACTGCTTTATGAATTCTGAAATTAACTCACTTTCAGTTGCATCTTTATCGTCAAAAATAAAATATTCTGATCCTTGAATTTTACCGTTTCTCATATAGAAAATTTGAACGCATCCTTCAAATTCACCTTTAAACACACCAATTATATCTCTGTTTTCGTCGTTTGTAGATATAATTTTCTGCTTTTCTCCAAGAATTTTTATGCTCTCAATTTTATCTCTGTATCTTGCGGCTCTTTCAAACTCAAGATTATCAGATGCTTCCATCATTTTAACTGTTAAGTCGGTAATTATTTCATCATATTTACCCTCTAAAACATTTGCAATCTGCTCAAAAGCCTCTCTGTAGTCATCTTTAGATATATTGTCACAGCACGGGCCCGAACACTGTCCCATATGATAATACAGACACGGTCTGCTTTTCGCTATATCACGGGGCAGAACCTTATTACAGTTTCTTACTTTAAATACATTTCTAATCGTTTCGATTGCGTTTTTAACCATAAAACTGCTCATATATGGTCCAAAATATTTTGCCCCGTCACGGCTGATTTTTCGCGTCATATATAGACGCGGGTATTCTTCATTTGTGGTAAGTTTAATATATGGGTAATGTTTATCGTCTTTTAAGAGTATATTATATTTAGGACGATGCTTTTTTATCAAATTACACTCAAGCACAAGAGCCTCCACCTCTGTATCGGTAATTATATAATCAAAATCATATACATTATCTACCATCGCAAGCGTCTTTGGAGTGTGATTTTTTGAATTTACAAAGTATTGACTGACACGATTTTTAAGCAGTTTGCTTTTACCTACATAGATAATATCACCGCGATAGTTTTTCATTATATAAACACCGGGGCGCATAGGCAGATTTTTAAGTTTTTCTTTTATCTTATCCATTATATTACCTCAAAAAAGAGCACGCCGCATAAGCACAACTGTGGCTAAACGACCTGCTCTTTAAAATCTGTATTTATTGAAGCTAAAGCGTGTATCTTACGCAAAATTCGAAGAAATTAATTCAGACAAATTAGTAACTGCCTCTTCCTCGTCTGAACCTTCTGCAACAATTGTAATATTCAAACCCTTAGTTATACCTAAAGACAACACACCCAAAAGACTCTTTGCGTTAACTCTTCTGTTATCTTTTTCAACCCAAATGCTTGATTTATATTCGTTAGCCTTTTGTATAAAAAAAGTAGCGGGTCTGGCATGAAGACCAACCTGATTCTGAACAACTACCTCTTTCATATACATAATACCGCTCCTCTTTTCTAAAAAAACTTAACAGAATACTCTATGTATCATACATTAATTCTCTTATAATAATGATACTCGAAAATTGCAAATAAGTCAATAGTTTTTTTCTGTTTTATCTAAAAAAACATAGATTTTTTGTTCATATTATACAAAATCCCTCTAAATAAACAAAACAACAATAATCATAATATAATTAATTATAAGTAATTAACAAATAATTTTTGAGACTATTGTTTTAAAAATAAAAGACCAAACCGAGAAAATAAATAATTAAT
>JAZSBQ010000090.1:0-7418 GCA_045602485.1 Clostridia bacterium | reverse complement strand
TATGAAAAAGATTGCAAATATCCTCTGGAAGAGGGATAGGCAGTTTTTATCAAGAATTACTAAAAATCTGATATATACGACACAAACCCACCGTTTTAGGTGGGTTTGTCAGTAGTCTGTAGTCGCTCATATGAGCGACTATTTTTTATTTAACAACTATGTTTATAAGTTTCTTTGGTACTGCAATGCATTTTACAATCTCTTTGCCTTCTATCAGGGCTTTAACCTTTTCGTTAGAGAGAGCAATCTCTTTCATTGCATCAGGCATCAAATCTGGTGATACAACAATCTTATCACGGATTTTACCATTTATCTGAAGTACAATCTCAATCTCATCCACAACAAGCGCACTGCTGTCTGCTTCCGGCCACGGTGTTGTTGAAATATCCACGCTGTGTCCTGACATTTCCCAAAGTTCTGAGGTAATATGCGGAACAATCGGATAAAGCAACAGGATAAGATTATCTATCGCCTCTGTTATAACTGCGCCATTATAATTTTCTGCGCTGTTTTTCTCTTTATAGTTGTAAAGAGCATTTCCCATCTCCATAACAGAACTGATAGCCGTATTAAAACTAAATCTGTCACAATCCTCAGTAACCTTCTTAATGCTTGAGTTAACCGCAAAACGCAACTTCTTATCAGCATCAGTCAAGGTTGCCGCATTGATCTTTTCGGATGTCATATAATCCTTTAACTCCTCAACCGCACGCCATACTCTGCCAAGGAATCTGTACGCACCCTCAACTGCCGTATCGTTCCAGTCAAGGTCGCGCTCAGGCGGTGCTGCAAAGAGAATAAACAATCTTGCGGTGTCCGCACCATATTTTGCAATTATTTCATCAGGGCTAACTATATTACCAATCGACTTTGACATCTTTGCACCATCTTTTAATACCATACCCTGTGTCAGAAGATTCTCAAAAGGCTCTTCACATCCGATATATCCAAAGTCATAAAGTGCCTTAGTAAAAAATCTTGCATAAAGCAGGTGAAGTATCGCATGCTCAACGCCACCGATGTATTGATCTACATTCATCCAGTAATCTGTCTTATCCTTTGAGAAAGGAAGTTCTGTATTATGTGGGTCACAGTATCTCATAAAGTACCATGATGAGCATACAAATGTATCCATTGTATCGGTCTCATGCTTTGCAGGACCTCCGCATTTTGGACAAGTTGTATTAACAAAATCCTCACACTCACTAAGCGGAGATTTGCCCTGACCTGTAAACTTAACGTTTTCAGGCAACATTACAGGAAGCTGGCTTTCAGGGATTTCAACTGTTCCACACTTTTCGCAGTATACAACAGGGATAGGCGCTCCCCAATAACGCTGACGGGAAATAAGCCAGTCACGCAAACGGAAGTTTACCTTCTTAGTTCCAAAACCCTTATCTTCTGCATACTTAATCATCGCAGACAAAGCATCTGTGTTTTTAAGACCGCTGAACTCACCTGAGTTTATCATTGTACCTTCAGCCGCAAATGCTTCAGTTATATTTTCATCAATTTCCATTCCATCAGGCTGAATAACAATTCTAATTGGCAGGTTATACTTCTTTGCAAAATCAAAGTCTCTCTGGTCATGTGCAGGCACACCCATAACTATACCTGTGCCATAATCAAGAAATACATAATTCGCAAGATAAAGAGGTATTTTTTCGCCATTGAATGGGTTTACCATATATGTACCGGTAAACACACCCTCTTTTTCTGTATCTGTTGCAGAACGAACAACCTCGCTCTGGGTCTGTACACGCTTTATAAAGTCACGACACTCTGCCTCCTGAGGAGTGCCTGCAATAAGTTCTTCAACAACAGGGTGTTCAGGTGCAATTACCATATAGGAAACTCCATAAATGGTGTCAGGGCGAGTAGTATAAACTGTTAAAGTTTTATCTGTGCCGTCAATTTTAAACTCAAGTTCTGCGCCCTCGCTTCTGCCAATCCAGTTTGTCTGCATTGATTTTACTTTATCGGGCCAGCCTTCAAGTTTATCAATATCATCAAGAAGTCTCTGTGCATAATCGGTAATTTTAAAGAACCACTGCTCCAGGTCTTTTTTTCCGACCTCGCTCTTACAACGATCACACTTGCCGTTTACAACCTGCTCATTAGCAAGTACAGTCTGACAAGAAGGACACCAGTTTACATATGATTTTTTCTTGTATGCAAGTCCGTTTTTATAAAGTTGAAGGAACATCCACTGAGTAAACTTATAATAATCAGGCTTAGCAGTTGCAACCTCTCTGTTCCAGTCATAACTAAAACCAAGACGTTTTAACTGCTCACGCATATTATCAATGTTTGACCATGTCCACTCAGCCGGTGGGGTACCATTCTTTATCGCAGCGTTTTCAGCAGGGAGACCGAAAGAGTCCCACCCCATAGGATGTAATACATTAAAACCTCTCATTTTCTTATATCTGGCAACCACATCACCAATGGAATAGTTGCGCACATGTCCCATATGAAGGTTACCTGACGGATACGGGAACATCTCAAGTGCATAATATTTTGGCTTATCTGTAGTCTCATCAATAGTAAACGCACCTGTTTCTTCCCATATTTTTTGCCATTTCTTTTCAATCAAATCAAAATCGTACTTCACTTATGTTTACCCCCTGTATATTTTAAAGCAATAATTGCTCACTATTCAACAATATCTTTAATATCTACATTTATGGCATCCTGCCACACATGTTCAAGATCATAAAAGTCTCTTGCTTCAGGCTGAAAAATGTGGATAACAACCTCATTATAGCCAAGAAGTATCCAATCGCCTGTTCTATATCCTTCTTTGTTTACAGATGTAATTTCATGCTTCTCAAGTTCTTCTTCTACATAGTCACAAAGAGCCTTTGTCTGCTTATCATTCTTACCTGTTGCAATAACAAAGTAATCAGCAAGTGTAGTCAGCGAGGACACATTCAAAACAGTTATATCTTCTGCTAACTTTTTGTCAAGAGCCTTAACAATTTCATTTACAGTATTATTTTCACAAGCCATTTAATTTTCCCTTTCTAAGTTTAATCTGTCACAAAGTTTTCTGAAATTAGAGCCGCGGTTCCATTTTTGTCATACACAAAATATGACCCACCACCAATATATCTTCCGCCTCCCGGCAGAGAATAAAAGTTTATATTATTTCCAACCGCTGCAACATCTTTAAGTACCGCAAACAATTCTCCCATACTTAAATTGGTATCACAGTTACGCCATACTGCCGAAAATACACCCGGCGCTCTGAACACCCCAAATGGAGACAGTACCTTTTTTGCAACTGCAGAATATAAAGATTTCTGTGCCTCTATTCTATCCATATCGCCATTTGCATAGCCTGTTCCGTCGTTGTTCTGTCGGAAACGCATAAACATATGCGCCTCTTCACCATTCAACCTTTGCAGCCCTGGCTCTAAATCAATCGTGAGTCCCTGAACAGGATCAGTATAGTACATACGAACAGGCACATCAACTCTGACGCCGCCAATTGCATCTATGACATCAATAAAACCATCAAAACCAATAATCACATAATCATCAACTTCAATCCCGGTAACCTGTTCTATTTCATCTCTCATACAATCAAACCCCGAATAATAAGCGGAGTTTATCTTTTTATCATTCCTGTGGTTGCTAACCTTAGTATCCCTTGGAATCTGCAATATATTTACCTCGCCAACATATCTGTTAATCTGGCAAAGTAAAATTAAATCTGTTCTGTATCCGCCTTCGTCAACGCCTGCTACAACAATGTTTCTGACAGGATCGCTGCTACATCCAAATATACTGAAGTTTTGTCCGGTAATAAGAGCAATAAGAAAGTTTATTATCATCCAGACACATATTACTGCTGTTATTACAAAAACAATAAATCTACCCGGATATTTTATCTTTCTTCTCTTTTTCGGAGAATGTCTCTCGTCTGCATCTCTCATAAAAACACCTCTTTTTCTCGAGTATGTCAATATAATATCTGTTATCCTTGCATAATCAAAAAGTTTCTTGCAAAAATCGTATCAGGATGGAGCAGTTTATTACCCTCAACAAGTTCTTGGATTGTAAAATCAATTCCTTTTATAATCGCCTTATCAATGTCCTCATAGGATAACTTTCTGAGTTCTTCTACTCCGTCAAAATTTCTGTTCGGCTCGATATAGTCGGCTATATATATTATTTTAGTAAGCATACTCATATCAGCCTTAGCAGTTGTGTGAAACCTTATTGCATCCAAAATATCCGCATCATCGATTTCAAACAAATCTTTAGCCATACACTCACCAAGGGGGCCATGCAGAATTTTATGTGTGCGCATCGCAACATCATCAATTTCTACTCCATACTTATCAGAAAGCAAGGCCTTAGCTTCAGAATTTTCTATTTCTTTGGCGCAATCATGCACGAGCCCCGCTATATATGCCTTATCTTTATCTGCGTTATACCTCTCAGCAAGCGATACAGCCTCACTTGCAACACCAAGAGAATGATTATATCTCTTTTCGCTAAGTTCGTTTTTAAGGTATGCTTTAATTGCGTCAATCTCAATCATAATTTACTCTCCATCGAACCATCTTATTTATACAGTCCCATATCATTTATATAATCAAGTACATCATCAGAAACCATATATTTAATTGATTTTCCTTCTTTGATACGCCTCTTAATATCAGTAGACGACAAATCAATCATCGGCATAGACACAAAATGAATATCTGCATTAAATTCTATCTTAAGTTCTTCTGCCTTTGCAATATTATCTTCCGTGCTAAACCCCTCTCTGCCAACAACTACAACAGAGCACAAATCAAAAATTTTCTGTGGTTCTTTCCATCTCTCCATATAATTAAGAGAGTCAGCCCCAACAATAAAATAAAAGTGAGTGTTTGGATATAACAAATGCAGTTTCTCAAGAGCAAGATAAGTATAACTGTATTCTGCGCTCTTAACTTCTATGTCACAAATATCAAACACAGGATTGTCTGATATTGAAATCCTGGTCATCTCATATCTGTGCACAGCATCAGCACGCTCAAAGTTCTCTTTGTATGATATCCTGCCTGTTGGCAAAAATATTACTTTCTCAAGTTCAAGATCACAAGCAGCAAATTGTGCTGACATTAAATGACCGAGATGGGGCGGATCAAAAGTTCCGCCCATTATCCCGATTCTTCTTTCTGATTTTGTCATATAAAAATCACTATCACTTTATTTTAGTATAAAACTACTTTAGTCACATCTGTTGCAAACGGTCTTATCTTTCCGCCTTTAAGGCCGGTCTTACAAAGAACATTTGACTGACTTTCTTCGTCCCACTTAAGGAGAAGAACCGTTCCATCCTTCTTAAGTCCGTAAGCACTTACGCCATCATCAATAGTTTTTATTTTAGCCTTTTTATTTACAGACTGAATTGTTCCTGACTGCTTTTCTGAGTCAATTTCCTTTGCATATAAAGCATATTCGCCCATCTTATCGAAGGTAAAAGCACCAACAGCAACGCCATCTGCAAGAGACAATGTATTAGAATTTGCATATGAAACAAGATTAACTGTGTTTGCTTCCTGGTTATAACTTGTTGCAAATCTGACAACCGCTGCATCTGCCGATACATCACATGAGAATGCATCATCAGATATTCTCATTTCAGAGCCTGCATAGTCATTTAAGATCGACATAGTATAAAGCGCACCGCGCATTTTTTCTGTATCATATCCACCAATGTATGCAATCTTAGAGAAGTCATCACTTGCATCAAATGTAACAACACCGGATGTTTTAGATGCCTTAAGATTAATGGCAGTTGCAACAGTCTGTGGGTTTGGTGAAGTTGTGTTTACAAAGTAATAATCTGCCTTCTCTGTCTCATATGCCTTTGAATAAATAACCGCACCATCATCAATTCTTACTTTAACAACTTCTGTAACCTCTTTGGCAAGTTCTGTATTTACACCTGTAGAGAGGTCAATACAACTGAGCGTCTGGAAGTTTTTGTTGTAGTTACTGTAAACAAATGCTGTTTCGGTTTTGCCTGAAATGATTGGAGCAAGCAAACCTTTTTCTGCAAGCATCTTTGGACCTTCTGTATCGCTTTGAACATAAAGGTCGTATGTGCCGGTCTTAACATCATATTCCTTTGCATAGAAATATGTTTTACTCTTTGGCGTTGTACCAAAGACAAATGCAACCCTGTCATCTACACGTTTACTCTGTGAAGAGTTATCTGTAAGACTAATATAGCACAAGTCACCCGTGTGAACATCCGGATTAAAATTCTTAATATATGTGACAGATGTACAATCCTGAGAGAATATAAAGTTTCCGGCTTTAATATCCGTCTCAAGAGTTCTGGCCTCTTTCATGCCGGGTTTCCAGTAACAAAGTTCACCATGGAATCCTTTTTCATCTGCATTTTTAACGTACATAACAGATGTGCCGTCTTTTCCAAGCTGAATATCGTAATATACGTTTTGCGCAAGCACTGTACGGCTCTTTTTGCGTCCGTTTTCATAGTAAACAAGGTTACCCGCTTTTGTGTTCATATTGACATTTTCCATAAAATAGGTAACTGCACCATTTTCGGAAATAGTAACAAAGTTTTTCTCTGTAAGCGCCTTTTCACTCTTTATCTTGGGGTCGCTTGACTTTTTAGCCGTGGATGATGAATCTGCTTCAAGCGCCTGTGTAATAAAGTTTGAACTGAGCAATTCTTCTTTACCACCGTAATATGAATAAAGTTCGTTTCCCTTAGTGTAAACTGTAGGATATTCAGGGTCATTATGTGCAAAAAACGCGCAAATATTTACTATGCCGATTATAAGTATCACAACAAGAGCAAGTACAGCAGTACCGGCAAGCAGCCCTCTTCTGGACTTTCTTCTGACATCACCGTCTGCAGGTCTCTTTCTTTCTTTCGCTGCACGAAGTGCACTCGCCTTTCGTCTCTCTGTTGTTGTAACACGGCTCTTAGCCTTGTTCTTATCACCGGATCCGGATTTGCCATTCTTACGGCGCTCTCTTCTTTGCTGAGCACGAAGTGCCGCCTCCTGCATTTCTTCAAGAGTATATCTCGGTGCACCGGAACTCTTTTTTTCACCCGGTTTTCTCTCTCCGGATAAGTTGGGATCAATTCCTGCATCCATATCAGCAATTGCTTGCTTTATCTCGCCTGAATCTCTGAATGTCAAGGTATATTGCAGGTCAAAATCATAGCTGTCCCTTGCAGGGTCAACCGAAGCAAATCTTCCTGTGTTTTCCGATACCGGCTCACGGTTGCCTTCTTTTGCAACATTGTTTGGAATCGGAGTCTTGCAAAACGGACATGTTTGTACATGCTCCAGCAAATTAATGCCGCATTTTGGACATTTCATCAATCTCACTGCCTTTCTGTTTTTCGCAATTCCATACACGAACTGCATAAT
>JAZSBQ010000089.1:0-8538 GCA_045602485.1 Clostridia bacterium | reverse complement strand
ATAAAAAATCAAGGGTTTTATTAAAATTTATTAATAAAAATATTAAAAAAAGCCTCTTTTTTGTACAAAAAGAGACTTTTTTCGTATACCTTTGGCTAATCATTTCTTTTGTTGAGAACCTTGTCCTTAAAGAAGAATGTGATTGCCCACAATCCGCCAAGTCCTACAATAGTAAATATAATTCTGCTGAGGACGGATAACTGACCTCCAAAGAGTGAGCCTACAATATCCAGGCCAAAGATTCCGATACTGCCCCAGTTAAGAGCGCCTACTATAACAAGTATCAACGCGAGTGCATCCATTTTGTTTTCTCCCTTCTTTATTTTTGTAATATTCATTTTTCTATAAATATTTTTTCCACTGTCGCATAAATTATTCGATAAATTTGTAATAATGCAATAAAGTAATGATTTCATTATTGTGTAATTTTTTCTTGACACAAAGGTTTTATGGTTATATAATATTAGATACCACTTTTTTCAAGCAACAACGAAAATGCGGTATATTTTTGCTATGTTTAGGAGGAAATACAATGGATTTTTCAACAACTTCAGCCATCTTTGTTCTTGTTGCTGCTATCCTGGGTCTTGCCTTTGCAGCATATAAGTTCTATTGGGTAAAGAGGCGCCCCGAGGGCAGCGACGAAATGATTAACATTGCTGCAAAAATACGCAAGGGTGCAATGGCATATCTTAAGCGCCAGTATAAGACAGTATCTCTGTTCTTCATTGTAATGCTTGTAATTTTAATTATTATGGCATATTTTGGTGCACTTACATTCTTTGTTCCTTTTGCCTTTCTCAGTGGCGGATTCTTCTCCGGTCTTTCAGGTTTTATTGGTATGAAGATAGCAACCTACGCTAACAGCAGAACCGCCAAAGGCGCAATGGACGGCCTTAATAAAGGACTTAAAATTGCTTTTTCAAGCGGTACGGTTATGGGCCTTACAGTTGTAGGTCTTGGGCTTCTCGATATAAGCGTGTGGTTTTTAATACTCAACTCCTTCTATGGCAGTGACCCGACAGCCATTACAAGCGCAATGCTTACCTTCGGTATGGGTGCAAGTTCAATGGCGCTTTTTGCAAGAGTTGGCGGCGGTATCTTTACAAAGGCAGCAGACGTTGGTGCTGATCTTGTTGGTAAGGTTGAAGCAGGTATCCCCGAGGATGACCCGAGAAACCCCGCTGTTATCGCAGATAACGTTGGCGACAATGTTGGTGACGTGGCAGGTATGGGCGCTGACCTTTACGAATCCTATGTTGGCTCTGTTATTTCTGCAGGCGCGCTCGCGGCTGCTGCAGGTCTTGGTATGAGCGGCGTAATCGTTCCTATGCTTATTGCCGCAATCGGTATTATCGCATCAATTATAGGAACCTTCTTTGTAAGCACCAAAGAAGGAGCATTACAGAAAAATCTCCTTGGTTCACTCAGACGCGGAACATATATAAGTTCTGTAATTTCCGCTATTGCATCTGCAATTGTGATATACACAATTATCCCTGACCACAAAGGTATTTTCTGGGCAGTTGTTTCAGGACTTTTAGCCGGTATACTGATAGGTTATTTTACCGAATATTATACTTCTGACTCATACAAGCCCACCCAAAAACTTGCAGGCTCTTCAGACACAGGAAGCGCTACAATAATTATAGATGGTCTTGCTCTTGGTATGAACTCAACTGCTATCCCCGTTATAATCATTGCGATATCAGTTCTTATCAGTTACTTTGTATCTGGTGGCGCGACAAGTTTTGCGCAGGGTCTTTACGGAATAGGTATTTCTGCAGTTGGTATGCTCTCAACTCTCGGCATTACTCTTGCAACAGATGCCTACGGTCCGGTTGCAGATAATGCAGGCGGTATCGCAGAGATGGCAGGACTTCCGTCTGAAGTTCGTAACCGCACAGACGCCCTTGACTCTCTCGGTAACACAACAGCCGCTACAGGTAAGGGATTTGCAATCGGCAGCGCAGCACTCACCGCTCTTGCTCTTATTGTTTCATACACCGACAAGGTTACATTACTTGGCGGAAAACTTGACTTAGCGCTTACAAACACACCTGTTCTTATCGGATTGTTTATTGGTGCAATGCTTCCTTTCCTCTTCAGTGCATACACAATGCAGGCAGTAGGACGCGCAGCACAGAAGATTGTTGTTGAGGTTCGCCGTCAGTTCAGAGAGATTGCAGGTCTTATGGAGGGTGTAGCCGAAGCAGATTACGCAACATGTGTTGATATATGTACACGCTCATCACTCCACGAGATGATAGTTCCTGCCGCTTTAGGCATTGTTGCACCAATTATCGTTGGTTTTGTTCTCGGTGTAAACGGCGTTGTAGGAATGCTTGCCGGTGCTCTCGTTTCCGGCTTTGTTATAGCAATTATGATGGCAAATTCAGGCGGTGCATGGGATAATGCAAAGAAGTATATAGAAGCCGGAAATTACAACGGCAAAGGCTCCGAAAACCACAAAGCAGCTGTTGTAGGCGATACCGTAGGTGACCCCTTCAAGGATACTGCAGGACCTTCTGTTAACATCCTTATTAAACTCCTCAGTATGGTTTCTATTGTATTTGTTGGCGTAATCCTTAAGTTTAACCTTGTAGATTTTATAGTTGGACTTTTTAAATAAAACACAAAAAGGCAGAAACGATTTATTTCGTTTCTGCCTTTTATCGTAGGGGACGATGCCTACATCGTCCCGATTACAATGTTTTATACTTTTCATAAATTATTGGGGAACGCAATACATTTCTCTCCTTCTTACAGCATCAGACTTTCTATTTGAACATCTCTAATACATTATCTTTGCTGATTATTCAGAACGAATATATTTATAATCATATATGTATATCATTCTTTGAACTATTTCGTTATCTCCGTATGAATAAAACGTTTCCTCAACAAGATTATCGCCATCATCATATTTATAGGTAGTATAACCTTTCCCCATATTTTCATCACCAAACAGAGAAGAACCCCAAAGAGTATCTATATCTTTCCGCACTAATTGATTTTTCTCGTTCCATTGATATTTATATATAATATCCTTTTCTCCATCGTTATACCCGACTTGCTCAACCGGTCGTCCAAGACTATCCTTAATTATTTTGAAATTGACTGAAGTTTGTTCCTGATTTAGCTCAGCTGTATGTTCTATAATTCCTTGTGGGGTATATTGCTGATAAAAATGAAGAGCAGGATCTGTTTCGCCCGCATAGTTGGGCCGTACACTTCCTCTGCCTATTGATGTTTCTTCTCTTTCTATGACATTACTTTTTAAAAAATCCCCATTTTCGTCATAAGCGTACGTTATAATTGTATTTGTTTCGGGAATATAATCTATTATTCGTTTTTCTATTATTAAAGATTTTATATTCTTTAACAAACTTTTAGCATCTTTATAATCTCCAATTTTAATAAGTCGTTCTCTTGCTTCACCTGCATTATAATACAACATCCCCACTGCAAGTTGATAGTTTGCCTCAACTATTTGTTCCTTAGAGTCTTCGTCGTCACCAGTTTTTTCAAAGTCGGATACCGCATCAGCAAAGTCCTGATTTTTCATACAAGCAATTCCTCGCTGATAGTATGAGTCTTTTAATCTATCTGAAACATCTTTATAAGTTGGCAATTTTGAAAACTGTTCAATAGCATTATTATAATCTTTTTGCTCATAAGAATCAATTCCAAACAGATAGCCTGTCTCTTTAAGCAGGTCACGGCTGTCTTTATAGTCATCAAGCCTCATAAAATATTCTTCTGCCCGTTCAAATTCCTTATCCTCCAGACAATCAATTGCCCTTGCATACAAGCAACTCTTCCAACTCATTTGCGCAATTATAATTCCTATAATCAGCAACGCAATTGCCCCTATAATAATTACAGTTTTTTTCTTTATTTGAAATTTCTCCTTGCATTTTTTGATATGTTTTACACACCTTTTCGCGAAAATATTTATACTTCTTTCAAGTTTCTATAAATTAAAAAGGTGTGCAACTATCGAAGCTGCACACCGAAAAATGCAAACTCCGATTTGTTGTCACACAAAATTAAAACATACGAAATACACTTATTTGTACTGTCATACGTGGAATTTGCATTTTTGCCTATTCAATAGTATGACAATACGCAAACAAAAGGGTACAATACCCCCTAACAAAAAAGTGATTTCGTGATTTACTTTTAAATTTTATGTGACATATAGTATTATACCACCAAAGACAGAGAAATACAATACCAAAATAGAATTTTGTGACCGCTACTGCAACAAGCAGGGAAAATGTATCGCATTTTCCAAACATTTAGGATAGCCTAAGACATTGTAAACGGGACGCTGTGGGCATCGTCCCCTACAAAACGGTTCGTCGAGGACGCCGAACCCTACAATAAAAGGCAGAAACGAAATTAATCGTTTCTGCCTTTTGAATTATTTTACTTGTTATACTAACAGTTTTTATACTTTTATTTTACTTTTAAAACCTGTTTTACAAGTTCGGGCATCTCCGCTTTGTTGATTACTCCTTCAAAGCGTTTTGCCTTATTTTTAAGTTCTGAGAGGGATTTTGGAACTTCCATACCACTCTTCTCTTTTAATCTGTTTATCATCTCAAAATCGTCTATACCATCCGCCTCATCACCAAGCGCTGACAATACTGCTCCGTTAAATTTATAAGGGCTTGCAGTTGAAGCAATAACCGTTTTGGTTGTATCGCCCGTCTCTTTAACGTACTGCTCATACACGTCTACTGCAACGGCTGTGTGAGTATCAAGAGTATAGCCTGTAGCGGTGTAGGTCTTCCATATCTGCTCCTTTGTAAAGTAATCATCACAACAACCACCCCAGAACAAATCTGTCACCTTTTTATGAAGAGCCTTTGGCAATTTGTAAGAGCCGTTCTTCTGAAGTTTCTTCATAACTGATACAACTCTTTTTGCATCATTGCCGCTGATGTCAAATATTAGGCGTTCAAGGTTACTGGAAATCAGAATATCCATAGACGGTGATACGCTCTGATAGAAAGGACGGTTTCTGTCATACTCACCTGTCTTTATAAAGTCTGTGAGCACATTGTTCTGATTTGAAGCACAGATAAGTTTTGCAATCGGCAATCCCATCTTTCTTGCATAATATGCTGCAAGAATGTTGCCGAAGTTACCTGTCGGAACGCAGACATTTATCTTATCTCCGTTTTCAATCTCACCGCTCTGTATCATATCACAGTATGCTGAGATATAGTATACAATCTGCGGAACAAGACGTCCCCAGTTGATTGAATTTGCAGACGAAAGCGAGAAACCTGATTTTTCAAGTTCTTTGCCAAACTTATCATCTGTAAATATAGACTTAACCCCGTTTTGCGCATCATCAAAGTTGCCGTCTATACCTGCAACATATACGTTAGCACCCTCCTGAGTTATCATCTGGAGTTTTTGGATGTCGCTTACGCCGTCTCCGGGATAGAAGACAATAATCTCAGTTCCCTCAACGTCCTTAAAGCCCTCAAGCGCCGCCTTGCCTGTATCACCTGATGTTGCAACAAGAATAACAATCTTTTTATCCTCACCGGTTTTCTTCATAGCGACAGTCATAAATCTTGGCAGAATCTGAAGCGCCATATCCTTAAAAGCGCAGGTCGGTCCGTGCCAGAGTTCTAAGATATACTTTCCGTCGCTTAGTTTAACAACAGACGCAACCTTCTCACTACTAAACTTTTCGCCGCCGTATGCGCCCTCTGTACAAGCCGAAATCTCAGCCGTAGTAAAATCGGTAAGATATTTCTTAAGAACAGCGTTGGCCCTTTCTATATAGCTCATATCCACCATCTTTTTAATTTCTGTTTTTGTAAGCTTGGGGATGTCAACGGGCACAAAAAGGCCACCGTCTTCTGAAAGGCCCTTTTTGATTGCCTCTGCAGATTTAAACTCCAAATCTGTGTTTCTCGTACTCATATAATACATTTTAGTCACCTTGCTTCCTGAAATTTTGCTATTTTATGCAAAATGTCATTTCAGGCGGACTGCTCCGCCCGAAATGACACGCAATTACAAGTTAAATATAAACTTATGCAATATACTTCTTTACATTTTCGCCTGCGGCAGATGCTTCTGCGCTGACCATCATTGTAAATGAAACGTTGAATTTCTTCTCGAGATCCTCTAAAACTGTGATAAAGTCTTCAAGTGCAGCAACATCTGCTGACGAAACACTCTTGAAAATACTGTCTATAAATATATGGGTAATATCAAAATCCTGTGCGATAATACCATATAACATTCCTGCAAATACATCAAGGTTTTTAACATTGAAGTTCTCTGTATCAACCATTCTTGCTTTGCGGTCAATGTCATGCATAAGGCGGTTGCCCTCTGTGATGCAAACAACGTTGCCCTTTTCAATATTGATTGCAGCATTAACAGCCTCAATCATCTTAGGGGTTTTACCGCTGCCTTTCAATCCGATATGTACTTTTATCATAAAGAATTCCACCTTTCCGGTTGCCTCCACCAGCGCTTTTGCCGGCGCACAGCACTGACTTTGGCTCTCTTTTTATTTTCTTTTATTTATTGTATCATAAACAACAAATTTTAACAATAGTTTTTTTGAAATTTTTTAAAATTTTTATTTACTATCAAGTCTTACCTCAAGGGCTGCTTTTGTACTCTTCATAAAATTTTATCAAAAAATTTTATTTATTGTCAAGTCTTGCTTCAAGGGCTGCCTTCTGCTCTTCATATCCGGGCTTTCCAAGAAGGGCAAACATATTCTTTTTATAACTTTCAACGCCGGGCTGGTCAAAAGGATTTACGCCAAGCATATATCCGCTGATACCACAGGCTTTTTCAAAGAAGTACACAATCTGACCGAAGGTATATTCATCAAGAGCCTTAAGTTTGATTATAAGGTTCGGTACTCCTCCGTCATTGTGCGCAAGATACGTTCCTTCAAACGCCTTTTTGTTTATAAAGTCCATTCCCTTTCCCGCAAGGAAGTTAAGACCGTCTACATTATCAGGGTCTTCTTCTACTATAACATCCGACTTGGAGTTTTCTACATACAAAACAGTTTCAAAGAGAGAGCGTCTGCCGTCCTGAATATACTGCCCCATAGAATGAAGGTCGGTAGAGAAACTAACCCCTGCCGGGAAGATACCCTTTTTGTCTTTACCCTCGCTCTCGCCGTAGAGTTGCTTCCACCATTCAGTTAAGAACTGAAGTTCCGGCTCATAATTTACGAGCATCTCAATATCCTTGCCTTTTCTGTGAAGAATATTACGGACAGCCGCATACTGATAACACTCATTGCACTCTATATCATCTTTTGAGTAAAGTTCTCTCGCATCTGCTGCGCCCTGCATCATTGCCTTAATATCAGCACCGCAAACCGCAATAGGCAAAAGACCAACAGCAGTAAGCACAGAAAATCTGCCACCTACATCATCGGGAACAACAAAGGTCTCATACCCCTCGCTGTCAGCAAGGTTCTTAAGAGCACCCCTTGCCTTGTCGGTGGTTGCATAAATTCTGTTCTTTGCCTCTTCTTTGCCATACTTGTCTTCCATATATTTCTTTAAAACCCTGAAAGCAACAGCAGGCTCGGTAGTTGTACCTGATTTTGAGATTACGTTCAAAGAAACATCCTTGCCATCTAAACACTCTATAACAGAATTTAAATAATTAGGGCTTATGTTGTTACCCGCAAAAATTATCTGTGTTTTTGAGGTATCGTTATAGAAAGGTCCTCTCAAAAAGTCAATTGCCGCCTTTGCGCCAAGATAAGAACCACCGATACCGATGACTACGAGTACATCAGAATCGCTTCTTATTTTATCGGCTGCCGCCTCAATTCTTTTAAATTCCTCTTTGTCATAATTAACAGGCAAATCCACCCATCCAAGAAAGTCGCTGCCTGCCCCGCTCTTGTTATGAAGAGCAGTATGTGCTGCGCTTACCTGAGGTGCTATTTTCAAAACCTCATCCTTGCTGAAAAAATCAAATGCCTTGTCATACTGAAAAGTTATCTTTTTTGGCATATATATCACTCCTTAAAATTAGTCTGTCATTAATCTGCATAAAAAACATTTTCTTTTATTATTAAATTTTACCATAAGAGAAAGTTTATTGCAAGTAGATAATCTGAAAATATTTTATAAAATTCTGGACATTATACTAAGCAGAAACACAAATATTTGCAAAATATATATTTTTATTTGTCTTGCAGTCACAAAGCGACAATTACACTAAATACCACTTATTGTCAGTATAAAACTGTGTATTGTGTTTCAAAATAACTATGTAACAAAACTAATATTAATTAATGTAAGGAGTGAAAAAGATGGCTAACAACAGCAAAAGCAGCAACAATTATGTAGTTCCTCAGGCAAAAGCAGCTATGGAGCAGTTCAAGATGGAAGCTCCAAGCGAGTTAGGCGTTACTCTTAACAAGGCTTACAACGGCGACCTTACTTCTAGACAGGCTGGTTCTATCGGCGTACAGGTGGGTAAAAAGATGATCGAAAAGTACGAACAGGATATCCA
>JAZSBQ010000088.1:0-4896 GCA_045602485.1 Clostridia bacterium | reverse complement strand
GCTCCGTTATTTTTTTATGCTGATTCTGACATCAGGGTTATTCTTATTGTTGCTATCCTTCCGTCTGCATTACTGAACATAAAATCCTGAAAATAGTATCCTGACATATCTCCGCTCTTTTGCTCATCCGAAAGGTTTGTTCCAAGAAACTCTACCTTGCGTCCATCCTTCTTAAAGTATCTTACCGCTTTTGACGCAGACTTGCTCGTCTCTCCTGTACTTTCATCTGTCTCTTCTTTGCCCTCGGTATAACTGTCACCGTAGGCTTTTTTAAAGTCCTCCGCCGATGTGCCGATGCCGACTCCTCTTGAAGTAAAATATCTTGTCTCTTTTCCGTCCTTAAACTGTCCGTTGGAAACAATAAAAGAAACTGCAGCAGCATCCTTGTACTTTATCACAACGCCGTCATATATCTTATATTCGTTGTCAACTCTCTCCGGCGCACCGGTAATTTCCTCTATCTTGTCTGTCTTCATACCAAGGGTGATTTTCTTTCCCGTAACCGTATCTACTAAAGAAAGGTCCTCCTCAATGTACTTATACTGAGTTTTCTCATCCCTCTCGTCAAGCACAACCTCATAATTTTTGTCAGTATTGTGTGCATCGGTGGTCGGAACAATGTTTTCATTGCTCTTGCCACAGCCTGAAAATCCTGCAACCATTACCAAAAGCGCTGCTATAAAAGCCAATGTCTTCTTCATAGTTAACACTTCCATTCTATTTTAAATATATAAGCAAAACTGCAATATCCGCCGGCGATACGCCTGATATTCTTGACGCCTGACCAAGCGACAAAGGTCTTATCTTGTCAAGTTTCTGTCTTGCCTCAAGGCGCAATCCGTCAATCTTGCTGTAGTCTATATCCTTTGGCAGGGCTTTGTTCTCAAGTTTTGAAAACTGCTCTGCCTGAGACATCTGACGTTTTATATATCCCTCATATTTTATACTGATTTCAACCTGCTCGCAAACGTCTGCAGGCAAAGGCGGTCTGTCTTTGTCGGCATCTTTAAGGTCAGCATAACCTACCTCAGGACGTTTTAAAAGTTCACTTGCCTTCGCCCCTGTCGAAATCGACGTGCTGCCGACTTTGGTCAGGATTTCGTTTACCATATCCGACGGAGGAAGCACAAGTTTTTCAAGCCTGCCGATTTCTTTTTCTATTGCCGCTTTTTTCTCAAGGAACTTTTCGTATCTCTCATCCGAAATCAAACCTATTCTGTGTCCGATTTCTGTAAGTCTCAAATCGGCATTGTCCTGTCTAAGGAGCAGTCTGTATTCAGATCTCGATGTCATCATACGATACGGTTCGTTTGTGCCCTTGGTAACAAGGTCATCAATAAGTGTACCGATATATGCCTGAGAGCGTTCCAGCACAAAAGGTTCTCTGCCAAGAATTTTAAGCGCCGCATTTATGCCTGCAACAAGCCCTTGTGCCGCCGCTTCCTCATAACCTGAACTTCCGTTGAACTGTCCCGCTCCGTAAAGGCCGCCGATTGTTTTAAACTCAAGTGTCGGCAAAAGTTGAAGCGGATTTGCGCAGTCATACTCTATGGCATAAGCGTTTCTTGTTACCTGCGCATGCTCAAACCCCGGAAGGGAGTGTATCATTTCAATCTGCACATCCTCCGGCATACTGCTTGAAAATCCCTGAAGATACATCTCCTCTGTGTCTGTCCCCATTGGCTCTACAAACAACTGATGCCTCTCCTTGTCCTTAAATCTTACGATTTTATCTTCTATTGACGGACAATATCTTGGACCAATCCCCTTTATATCACCGCCATAAAGTGGTGAGCGATGCAGGTTATCAAGTATTATTTTATGCGTTTTTTCGTTTGTATATGTAATATGACACGAAACCTGATTTTTAAGTTCACCCTCTGTTTCAAAGGAGAATGGCGTGATGCTATCATCGCCAGGTTGTTCTTCCAGTTTAGAAAAATCAATGCTTCGTCTGTTTATTCTCGGCGGTGTGCCCGTCTTAAAGCGGACAAGTTCTACACCGAGTTTTTCTAAGTTCTTCGACAAGCCCGTCGCAGGGAAAACCCCGTCAGGGCCGCTTTCCTGGCTGAACTCACCAATTATTACTCTGCCCTTAAGGTAAGTGCCCGTACACACAACAGCCGCACGGCACATATACTGTGCCCCAGCCATTGTTACAACAGAGGTTACCTGATTGTTCTCATCTACTGTGACGTCAACAATTTCTGCCTGACGCATATCAAGGTTCTTGCAAAGTTCAATGCGGTGCTTCATATTATTCTGATACGCGCGTCTGTCAATCTGCGCACGCAAAGAATGTACTGCCGGACCCTTGCCACGGTTGAGTATTCTTGACTGAATAAAAGTGGCATCTGCCGCTTTGCCCATCTCGCCGCCGAGGGCGTCAATCTCCCTTACTAAATGTCCTTTTGCCGTACCGCCGATGCTTGGGTTACAGGGCAGATTTGCAACCGAGTCAAGAGAGATGGAAAATATACAGGTTTTAAGCCCAAGGCGCGCAGAAGCAAGGGCCGCCTCTATGCCGGCGTGCCCTCCTCCTATAACTGCTACATCATAACTGCCTGCTGTAAACATTTTCTGTCATCTCCCAAATTCCGATTTTTAGAATAATCCTGTTATTCTGCCCTCTGTGTCTATATCCATATTGTTTGCCGCAGGAACCTTAGGAAGCCCGGGCATTGTCATTACATCGCCGGTTAAAACAACCACAAAACCTGCGCCTGCTGATACTCTTACTTCTCTTACAGTAACGCTGAAGCCTGACGGTCTGCCAAGAAGGGCAGGGTTGTCAGAGAGTGAATACTGTGTTTTTGCCATACAAACAGGCATTTTGTCAAAACCAAACTCTGTAAGAGTTTTGATTTCCTTTTCTGCTTTTGCAGTGTATACAACGCCGTCTGCACCATAGATTTCTCTTGCAACAGTCTCTATCTTTTCCTTTATAGGCAGTTTCTCGTCATAAATCGGAGCAAACTTTGCACTGCCGTCGTTTTCTTCTATGGTCTTTACAACCTTTTCTGCAAGGTCCATACCACCGTCGCCGCCTTTTGCGAATACTTCGCACATTGATACGGCTACGCCTTTCTCCATACAGAAGTCTTCTATTATCTTAAGTTCTGCATCTGTGTCTGTGTAGAAACGGTTCGTCGCAACTACAACAGGAAGACCGAACTTGTTCATATTCTCGATATGCTTGCCAAGGTTTACGATACCCCTCTTAAGAGCCTCTGTGTTTTCTTCGTTAAGTTCTGCCTTTGGCACACCGCCGTTATATTTAAGGGCGCGTACAGTCGCAACAAGAACAACGCAGGATGGTTTAAGTCCGCCAAAACGGCACTTGATGTCAAAGAACTTTTCTGCACCAAGGTCAGAGCCAAAGCCTGCCTCTGTGATACAGTAATCTGCCATCTTAAGACCGAGTTTTGTTGCGCGCACGGAGTTACATCCGTGTGCAATGTTTGCAAAAGGACCGCCGTGCATAAGACAAGGCGTGTTCTCAAGTGTCTGCACAAGATTTGGCTTTATTGCATCCTTCAGAAGTAATGCCATCGCTCCCTGAACACCAAGGTCACCTGCTGTGACAGAGTTGCCCTCTAAGTTATATCCGATAACGATTCTCGAAATTCTCACCTTCAAATCCTCTACATCATCTGCAAGACAGAGGATTGCCATAATCTCGCTGGCAACTGTTATCATAAAGCCGTCTTCTCTGGGATAACCGTTAATTTTGCCACCAAGACCTACGATAACCTCACGGAGTGCACGGTCATTCATATCAAGGCATCTCTTCCATACAACTCTTCTCTGGTCAATCTGAAGAGCGTTGCCGTGATGAATGTGATTGTCTATCGCTGCAGAGAGAAGGTTGTTTGCAGATGTGATTGCGTGCATATCTCCGGTAAAATGAAGGTTTATATCCTCCATTGGGATAACCTGTGAATATCCGCCGCCTGCCGCTCCGCCTTTTACGCCCATTACAGGACCCATTGACGGCTCACGAAGGGCAATAATTGCATTCTTGCCGATTTTGGGCATTGCCTGTCCGAGGCCGACAGTAACGGTTGTTTTACCTTCGCCTGCGGGGGTTGGGTTTATAGCGGTTACGAGAATAAGTTTTCCGTCTTCTCCGCTCATCTTTTCTGCAATTAACTCATCAGATAATTTTGCCTTATATTTTCCGTAAAACTCAAGTTTATCTACATCAATACCAAGGCTTGCCGCTATGTCACCAATGTGTTTTGGTGTAGCCTCCTGTGCTATCTGAATATCTGTTTTCATTTGTAATCTCTCCTCGATTCCATTTTCGGTCCGCATATTTGATGCGGCTCATATTTATTAATGATATAATACCACAAAAACCAACGATTTGTAAACACTTCTTGATAAAATAAATTTAATAAATATTTATTGTAATACTCAGTAACCAAAAACCGGATTCTGCGTATGATAAAAGTGTAAGGAGCGCAGACAAAGAGCAGAGGCAAACCCTCTTCTACCCTGTTTGCTCCTCAAACAAAACAGGAGGTGCAAAATATGTTCTGTAATGGTTGTGGCGACAACAGCTGTCTCTGGATTATTATACTTATAATCCTCATTTCATGCTGCTGCGGTAATGGTTGCAACAACGGCCGCACAACAAGCAACATCGGCAACGGCTGCTGCTGCGATTAATCTTTTTACATAATTCCGGATACGGAATTATGTACCACGATTTTTGATATCAAATAACAATTCTCAGGAGGTGTAGAGTATGGGATGCTTCGGTAACGGATGCTTTGGCGACAACAACTGCTTGTGGATAATCATCATCTTAATTCTTATCTTCTGCTGCTGCGGAGATAACAACGGCAATGGCTGCGGCTGCTGCTAATTCGATATTAGACAAATAAAAAC
>JAZSBQ010000087.1:0-4985 GCA_045602485.1 Clostridia bacterium | reverse complement strand
CGCCTGTTCAATACAGACTTGAACAGGCAGCTTAAAATATTCTTTTTTTGTGTCTACAAAGTATTGACTATTTCAGATAAAATCTGCATCCTTTTTTATTACTCTCTACACAACAAAGCAGCACATTCGACGTGGCAAGTCCTCGGGAACATATCCACGGGGACAATTTCTTTAACCGAATATCCGTTTGCTGATAAATGTTTTAAATCCCTTGCAAGAGTTGATGGTTTACATGATATATAGACGATTCTATCAGGTTTGGTCTTTATAACTGTATCGAGCAAAACCTCATTGCAACCTTTTCTTGGCGGGTCTAGTATAACAACATCTGCTCTCTCACCTTTTTTTATAAGTTCAGGTGCAATTTTTTCTGCTGCACCACAATAATACTCTGTATTATTAAGTCCATTATTCAGCGCATTTTTGCGTGCATTTTCAATAGCCTCCGGCACAATTTCTATACCGATTATTTTGCTTGCCTTATTAGCCATAAACTGTCCAATAGTTCCGATGCCGCAATATAAATCCCATACAGTTTCGCTTCCGCTTAAATTAGCCATTCGGCGTGCAATACTATAAAGTGTATACGTCTGCTCTTTGTTTACCTGATAAAACGAATTAGGCGAGATTTCAAAACTGACATTTTCTATTGAATCAGAGAGTGATTCAGTTCCATAAATTACAATATTTTTATGGCCGAGAACAACATTTGTGTTTTTTATATTAATATTGCAAACTATTGATGTTACGCATAGTTCAGGTTTTTTAAGTGATTCTGCAAGTTTTTCACTGTGGGGTAGTTTGTCTGTTGCAATGACCATAGTCACCATTATGCCGCTGTCTGCCATTCTAAGATAAATGTGCCTGAGTACTCCCTCGCCGCTTTTCTCGTTATAAGGCTCTATATTATAATCTTTAATCCATTTTCTAATTTGGTTTACAATTTCGGATGCTCTTATATCCTGCAAAAGGCAGTCTTCCATATCTATCACATCGTGGCTGTTTCTTCTGTAAAAACCGATACCTGTCCCGGATACGGGCAGTTGAACTTTGTTTCTGTAGCGACTTGTTTTATTACTCCCAATTATAGGCGAAACTTTTGTTTCTATGCCTCCTATTCTTTTAATGCAATCTGCAACTTTGTTATGTTTATATTCAAGTTCGGCTTCATAATCCATATGCCAAAGCTGACATCCGCCACATTTATAAAAATACTCACATTCGGCTTTTATTCGATGCTCTGATGGTGTAATTACGTCTAAAAGTTTACCAACGGCATAAGTTTTATTAACTTTGATTATATGAACTCTTACAGTTTCACCGATTATGGTATATGGGACAAAAACCGCAATTCCTTCAGCCCTGCCTACTCCGCTTCCATCATCGGTCATTCCGGTTATTTTGATTTCAAAAATTTCATTTTTATTCATTAAATGTTGACCCTCCACTTAAGAGCCTTTGATAAGGTAACCTCATCTGCAAACTCAAGTTCACCGCCGACGGGAACTCCGTGCGCAATTCTTGTAACATTTATTCCAAAAGGTTTAATCAACTTGGAGATATACATCGCGGTTGTTTCGCCCTCGAGATTCGGGTTTGTAGCCATAATAACCTCGGTTACATTACCGCTACATATTCTTGCTATAAGTTCTTTAATCCTGATGTCATCAGGACCAACGTTGTCCATTGGAGAAATCGCACCATGCAGTACGTGATAAAGGCCTTTATATTCGTTTGTTCTTTCAATCTGCAAAACATCTCTTGGACTTTCAACTACACAAATAACAGTCTTGTCTCTTGCAGGATTTTCGCAAATAGAACACACTTCTTTATCGGACAGGTTCTGACATTCTTTGCAATAGCAAAGTTTTTCCTTTGCATTTATTATCGCGTAGGCAAATTTGTGTGCCTTGTCTTCGGATTGATTTATAATATGAAAGGCAAGGCGCTGCGCAGTTTTGCTGCCAATCCCCGGCAGTTTCTCAAATTCCTCTATCAAGTTTTGCAATGGCAAATCAAAATATTCCATAATATCTCCTTGTTTATGTTAAAATTAAAATATCTCCAGTTTATTTTTAAGTCCTGAAAATCTTTTTTGTACATTATCATTACTGATATAAAATCTTATAGTTTCTTCCTGCCCAACCAGAACAACAAGTTTTTTTGCTCTGGTAATTGCAGTGTATAAAAGGTTTTTTGTCATCAGTAATCTGTGGGTCTCGCACATTGGTATTATAACAGCATCAAACTCACTACCCTGACTTTTATGGACCGTTGTAGCATAAGCAAGTTCAAGTTCATCAAGAAGCACAAAGTCATATTCAACGGATTTATCGTCAAATATAACTGTTAATTTTTGTTTCTGCTTATTTATATCAGAAATAAAGCCAACATCTCCGTTAAAGACACCAAGTCCGCACTCGATATCATCTATCTTCTCCCATTCAAGCTGATAGTTGTTCTTTATCTGCATAACTTTGTCTCCAAGACGGAATGTACACTTATTGGTTAAATATTCAGGCTTATCAGGATGCGGCGGATTTAGTTTGTCCTGCAATATAACATTTAAGTTTTGCACACCAATCAGGGATTTACGCGTTGGTGTAAGCACCTGAATCTGCGAAATACTGTTAAACCCATATTTGGCGGGCAATCTTCTCGCACATAAATCAGCAATTGTGTCGGGTATTGTCATCGGATCATCTCTGTTTACAAAAAAGAAGTCATTGTCCGCATCATTCAAATGTGGCATCTCACCATAATTTATTCTATGGGCGTTTACGACAATCATGCTCTCTCTTGCCTGCCTGAAAATCTCTGTCAGTTTAATGCAGGTAAGTATGTCGCTGTCAATTATATCTTTTAATACATTTCCTGCGCCGACTGATGGTAACTGGTCACTGTCACCTACCATTGCAATCTTTGCACCTCTTGAAAGAGCCGCAAGCAAACTGTCCATAAGAAGCAAATCTACCATAGACATCTCATCTACAATAAGAACATCACATTCAAGTTTGTTATCTTCGTTTCGGGCAAATCGGTTGCCAACTTCGTTTTCGCCGGGCGTAATTTCAAGTAAACGATGTATGGTCTTGGCTTCCATCTCGCAAACTTCTGCCATACGTTTTGCGGCTCTGCCCGTTGGGGCGGTAAGCATAACTCGCTTTCCTGACAGTTCCATTATATCTATAATCGTGCGTATAATGGTTGTTTTGCCCGTACCGGGTCCACCGGTAATAACAGTTGCGGAATTTTGAAAAACACATCTTACAGCCTCAATTTGTTCTTCTGCAAGCATAATTTTATTTCTTTTTTCAATTTCTGCAATAAGGAAGTTAATTCTGTCAATATCTACATCAAATACAAGTTGCGACATTTCTATAAGGCGCGTTGCAACTCTCTTTTCGGCATAATAATATTCATCAAGATAAATCGCATCATATTCGCCCATATTAATTTGAAACAATTGTTCTTTAAGTAACATTTCGGAAATTACATTTTCTATATTTCCGGTGTCAACATCAAGTTTCTGTGCCGCGTGGGCAGAAATCGTCGGCCTTGGTAAATATGTATGACCGTTTAAATAACCGATTTGACGCAATAAAAATTTTACTCCGCAGGATAAACGTTCATAAGAATTCTTGGCAAATCCAAGTTCTCCTGCAATGTCATCAGCAACATTAAAAGTGATACCATCAACCTTCTCTGCCATCAGATAGGGGTTTTCGTTTGTAATCTTAAGAGTGTTATCTCCGAAGGTTTTATATGCTCTTACCGCAGATGACGGAGATATGCCAAACCTCTGAAAGAATATAACAATTTCTCTGACGCCGACAAGTTCTGTAAACTTTTTGTATATTTCATCAACTTTTTTCTTCGTTAATCCTGAAATCTGCAACAGTTTATCAGGCGTTTTTTCGATTACCTCAAGGGAATCTGCACCAAACATCTGAACAATTTTCTTTGCAGTTGCCTTTCCAATACCGGGCAGCAATCCGGAGGCAAGATACTTTTCTATCTCGGTTTCTGTTGACGGCATTTTTCTTTCGTAATATTCAACTTTAAACTGGTCACCGTATTCAACGTGTGTTACCCAATCCCCGTGAGCATTTATTCTTTCGCCTTCAGAAAGGCTTGGCATATAGCCTGTCATTGTAATCAACTGCCCTGCACTTGAAACATCGCATACAGTATAGCCATTTTCGGTATTTTCATAAATAATACTTTCTACAACGCCATCAATCATTATCATGGTATCACCTCCTGTTCTTAAATTATATTTTATCTATTAACAAATAGTCAATTTTTTTGGCGAGTTTGTCAGATTAATAATTCCATTGTTTTTCACAACAACTAAATCTTCTATTCGTACTCCGCCAAATCCCGGGATATATATTCCCGGCTCGCATGTTACAACCATATTTTCTTCTAAAACAATATCTGACAGTGGGGATAAATTAGGCATTTCGTGTATCAGTAAACCAACGCCGTGTCCAAGGGAATGACCAAAACACTCCCCATAGCCCGCGTCTTTAATAATATCTCTTGCACCCCTATCCGCCTCTTTGCCAATAATGCCTGCTTTTATATATTCAAGCCCCGCAAGTTGAGCTTTAAGAACTGTGTTGTATACATCAATTTGTTTTTGATTTACCTCACCGACAACAACTGTTCTTGTCATATCGGAGCAATATCCTTTATATACACAACCAAAATCCATAGTGACGAAATCACCATATTCAAGTTTTTTATCATCAGGCATACCATGGGGCATACTTGATTTTACTCCCGATACAACAATGGTATCAAAGGATGTTCCATCACCACCAAGACGCCTCATTGTGTATTCTATCTCTGCAGCAAGTTCACACTCTGATACACCGCATTTTATCTTTGGTAAAACTTCTTTTAAGGCTTTATCCGCAATTTCAGCCGCCTTTTGTATATACCCGAGTTCTTCTTCGGTTTTAATCATTCTTAGCATA
>JAZSBQ010000086.1:0-6441 GCA_045602485.1 Clostridia bacterium | reverse complement strand
GACTTACAAAAAGTTGTTGATGAAACAGTATATTATTTCAACTACATAAAACCCGTGCGAAAACTAAAAAGAAAACCGCCTGTTCAATACAGACTTGAACAGGCAGCTTAAAATATTCTTTTTTTGTGTCTACAAAGTATTTACTATTTCAAGCGGTAATCGCTACGACCCTTTTAATTTCACTACCCCACAATAAACACCTTATCTGCTAAATTTTTTACTTTTTCTGCGGCGGTGTTGGCCGCAATTTCTGTTTTAAATGCACCGAAGACGGAAGTTCCGCTGCCGCTCATAAGAGACAGCACTGCGCCGCCCTCTGTAAATATGTTTTTTATGTCATTTATTACTGGCACTTCTGTGGCAGTTACACTCTCTAAAATATTGCCTGAGTTTTCTATAATCATATCAATATCTCCGCGCATTATACCCGTTGCAACTGCAGGGACGCTCAGCCCATCGGGGCGGTTTTTTAAATCAAGTTTTTTAAAAACGTATGCGGTGGATATGGATTCCCTGGGTTTTGCAATAACGTAATAAGATTTTGGTGGCATCGGGAGAGGAGTAAGCACTTCGCCCACGCCCTCGGCAAAGGCGCATCCGCCTGTAATACAAAAGGGAACATCAGCACCCAGCTTTACACCAAGTTTTAAAAGAGCATCCGTGTCAAGTGGCCTTCCCGACAGGGAATTGAGTGCCTTGAGCACCCCTGCCGCATCGGCGCTGCCGCCGGCAAGCCCTGCCCCGTGAGGGATTCGCTTCTTTATATCAATGTCTGCGCCATAGTTTATGCCCGTTTCTGCAAAGAAGGCAGACGCCGCCTTGTAGGCAATGTTTCTTTCATCGCAGGGCAGGCTCTCGTCATCGCAGGACAGATGTATTTCTCTGTCATCGCGCAGAGAGACAGTGACTGTATTGAAAATAGGAATTTCCAAAAAGATAAGTTCTAAATCGTGGTAGCCGTCCTCCCGCCTGGAAATAACGTCAAGAGAAAGATTTATTTTCGCATTGCAATTTAATGTAATGGTATCCATATGTAAAATCCTTTCAAAAAACGCCGCTGATAAGCGACGTTTTTTAATTATTCCTGTTCTTCTGTGGTGTCAGGCTCAACATCAAAGAGTTTATCAAACTCGTCGCCCTCGATTTTTTCTTTTTCAAGAAGAAGTTCAGCCACCTGAATAAGTTTATCTTTGTACTGTGTCAGAATATCAGTACATTTTTGGTAGCAACCGTCTATGATATCCTTAATCTCGGCATCAATTTTTGCCGCGGTATCCTGGCTGTAATCAATAGTGTGACCATAGTCTCTGCCAAGGAACACCTCATTATTCTGGTCGCCAAAGCATCTTGCACCGAGTTTGTCACTCATACCATATTTGGTAACCATAGATTTTGCAATATTGGTTGCTCGCTCTATATCGTTGGAAGCGCCTGTGCTGATATCATCTAGCATAAGTTGTTCAGCCACGCGTCCGCCAAGGAGTGAAACAATTTCTTCAAGCATCTCAGTCTTTGAGTTAAAGAAGGTATCTTCTTTAGGAAGAGAGAGGGTGTATCCGCCGGCTCTGCCTCTTGGAATAATAGATACCTGATGAACTCTGTCCTGTGTTGGTAGCATCTTTGATACAACCGCATGACCCGCCTCGTGATAAGCTGTCAGTTTCTTTTCGCGCTCGGTTACCTTGCGTGATTTCTTCTCGGGGCCTGCAACTACTTTCATAATGGATTCTTCAAGGTTTGCCATTGTGATTTCGTTACTCTTCTGACGGGCTGCAAGGATTGCTGCCTCATTCATAAGGTTTTCTATATCTGCACCGGAGAAACCGATTGTGGTTTTTGCAAGAACAGAGAGGTCAACATCAGCGGCAAGGGGCTTGCCCTTTGCGTGTACTTTAAGTATTGCTTCTCTGCCCACAACATCAGGGGCGTCAACTACAACCTGTCTGTCAAATCTGCCCGGACGAAGGAGAGCAGGGTCAAGAATATCGGGGCGGTTGGTTGCGGCAATTATGATTACGCCTTCGTTCTCGCCAAAGCCGTCCATCTCAACAAGTAACTGGTTAAGAGTCTGCTCACGCTCGTCATGGCCGCCGCCGAGACCTGCACCTCTGTGTCTACCGACAGCGTCAATCTCGTCAATAAATATAATACAGGGGGCACATTTTTTTGCGGTTTCAAAAAGGTCACGCACTCTTGATGCGCCAACACCTACAAACATTTCAACAAAGTCAGAACCTGAGATTGAGAAGAATGGCACGCCTGCCTCGCCTGCAACAGACTTTGCAAGAAGGGTTTTACCTGTTCCCGGAGGGCCGACAAGAAGCACACCCTTGGGGATTCTTGCACCAAGTTTGCGGAATACCTCAGGGGATTTAAGGAAGTCAACAATCTCACGGAGTTCTTCTTTTTCTTCATCGGCGCCTGCTACGTCATCAAAGGTTTTGTTGGTTTTTCCGTCGGCAGTCATTTTTGCTTTGCTCTTGCCAAAGTTCATCATTCCGCGGCCGCCGCCACCGCCACCGCTCTGACGCATAAACGATAGCCACAAAATAGCAAAGAAAATAAATATTACTATGGATGGGAGCATAGTCAGCCACCAGGGAGGACTATATGGCAGAGGAGTGTTTACCTTAAGTTTGCCCTCGCTTATCTGATCCTGCATTTCTGCGCCTGCATCTTCTCTCAAAGCCCAATATCCCGGGACTTCAACCTCAAGTGTTGAACCATCTCTGAGTACCGCTACGGCAATATCGTCTACTACCGAAAGTTCAGTAACTTCACCTTGCTTGATTTTCAGCACAAGGTCAGAATAAACATCTTCATCGGGCTGAGTAGGGGCCGATGTCAGAGAAAAGATTGCAACTATAATTGCAAAGAGCAAAACATATATGCCCATGCTTTTAAAATATCGCTTCACTTTATATCCTCCTAATATGTGATTTGGTAATCCAGATAAAATATGCAAATTCAATTTATAAGTATATCACATTCTTCCATAAAATACAAGACGAAATTTGGAAGGTTAACAGAAAGTTTATAATTATATTGATAAAACTACTCAAATTTAAATTATTAACAAACACGGGCCAAATATACCATAATTCCCCTTGACAGAAGAAGAGAAAGGAAATAAAATATACGATGGCAATACTTATTGTTATATTATGAAAGGAAAGATGATGATGTTTTTAAGAAAATTTAAAACAGGATTGGTATTGAGTTTGGTTTTGTGTTTGTGCACAACTTTGCTTTGCGGATGCGGAGCAGAGAATAAAACAGATAACGAGGGCTTTTCAAAAGAGGCAAAGCGTGTTTTGGTAACAATGGAGAGCGGAGATACCTTTGTTATAGAAACCGCACCCGAATATGCTCCGGAGACCTGCAAAAACTTTCTTACCCTTGTAAGCGACGGGTTTTATAACGGACTTACTTTCCACAGAGTAATTGACGGTTTTGTTGCGCAGGGTGGAGACCCTGAAGGAAACGGAATGGGCGGCAGCGGCAAAAATATAAAAGGCGAGTTTGCAGCAAACGGCTTTGACCAAAACACACTCTCTCACACGAGAGGTGTTATATCTATGGCAAGACGCGGCGGAGATATGGACTCGGCAACAAGCCAGTTCTTTATCTGTTATGATACTCTGACATCTCTTGATGGCCAGTATGCGGCGTTTGGCAAAGTTGTAGATGGAATGGAAAACGTTGATAAGTTTCTTGAAGTTCAGAGAGACGGAGCAGGAATGCCCTCTACTCCTATTGTGATAAAGGAAATGAAAATAATTGAGAACTAAGGTATAAAGTTACAACGACGGCACATAATACCAAAGAGGTGATATGTGTGAGTGTAAAAAAGAAAAAAAGAAACTCAGCCCTTGAGCCAAAGAATATACTTACTGTGGCGATAGCGGCAACGGCGGTTATTCTGGTTGCAGTTGTTGTAAGGCTTGTAACCCCCAACGAAGCAAAGAAGGACAGTTTTAACGAAGAGGCGTGGAGATCTGCAATTATCGAGTCAGAAACAGAAGAAGATACCGATACAGCAGAAGTCGTAGCAGACAGCGGCCTTACTGATGTGTATAACGAAGATGTCGTGCCAACCGCAGGCGAAGCCCTGCCCGGTGATGCAGCGCAGGAGGGCAACGCAGAGGAACAAAACACACAGTCAGGCGCCTTTATCGCCCCTGTAAGCGGAGCGGTAACGGCGGACTATTCAGGAGAGGAACTTGTATACAACAAGACAATGAATGACTGGCGAACCCACAACGGCATAGATTTTGCGGCAGCAGAAGGGGAAGAGGTTCTCGCAGTAGCGGACGGAACCATAGAGGCAATTACGGATTCGGGTATGATGGGAAAGACAGTAATAATCCTGCACAGCAGCGGTATAAGGACTATATACTCAAACCTTGCCGAGAACGTGCCTGTCAATACGGGAGACAGTGTTACACAGGGCACACCTGTGGGCAAAGCGGGAAGCACTGCGGCGGCAGAAGTGGCAGAGCCGCCCCATATTCACTTTGAAGTAAGCCTGAATGAAGAACTTGTAAATCCTTATGATTATTTGCAGAATATCGGGAATAAAAATGAATAATGAAACATCAAATATGGCGGCAATTTGCCGCCATATTTGTATATTGCTTTAAAACTAAAAGACCTTGAAAAAAGGCTTGACACAAGGGCAAAATTGTAGTATAATATCTAGGCGTGGCAAAGACATACGATGAATCTGAAGGTGGCGAAAGCGCGTATTTACGCGGGTTTCGGGAATTTCAGAGGAGATTGTCCGGTTTAAGAAAAACGGGCGGAAGGGTCACACTTCTAAAGCAGAATACAGGGATTTTACCGTTGCGGCAGTATGCTGATGCCGTTTCGGGATTATTGTGTCTGTATGCCCCGAACCGTTGCTCCGAGGGCTTTTTCGGAGGATTGTCGGATTCGGGTTTAATTATTAGGCTGTGCGAAACGCCCGGCACAGTGTAAACTTATTTTTATTAAGGAGGGTATAGCATGGCAGCAGAGAAAATCAGAATCAGATTAAAGGCTTATGATCACAACCTTATCGACCAGAGCGCCGCTAAGATTGTTGAGACCGCAAAGAGAACAGGATCAAAGGTATCAGGTCCTATTCCTCTTCCTACAAGAAAGGAAGTTGTTACAATTCTTCGTGCGGTTCATAAGTATAAGGACAGCCGTGAGCAGTTCGAACTCAGAACTCACAAGAGACTCATTGATGTTCTTGGTCCTACAGCAAAGACAATTGATGCGCTCAAGCACTTGGATTTGCCTGCAGGCGTTGATATTGAACTTAAGATATAGTTCCATATCAGAATGCATTGCTTCATTATATATAGGCGGTGCGAAAGTGAAATAGTAAAAAAATAATTTTGGTCATGTTGGCATCTGCCAACCAATAACCCGCAAGTAAGTTCCAAGGAACCGATGCTTGTGTAAATTAGGAGGATAAAAATGAAAAAGGCAATCTTGGGTAAGAAAATTGGAATGACCCAGATCTTTACTGAGGACGGCAATCTTGTACCTGTTACGGTTATAGAGGCAGGTCCTTGTCCTGTTGTCCAGAAAAAAACTGAAGAAGTAGACGGATACGTTGCTGTTCAGGTTGGTTTCATGGATAAGAAGGAAAAAAGATCGAACAAACCAGAAAAGGGGCACTTTGCAAAGGCAAACGTTCCTGTAAAACGTTATCTTAAAGAATTCAAACTTGACAATGCAGCTGAGCTTAATGTCGGCGATGTACTCAGTGTTGACCAGTTTGCAGACGGTGATGTACTTGACGTTACAGGTACCAGCAAAGGTCACGGATACGCAGGCACCATCAAGAGATGGGGAACTCACAGAGGTCCTATGACTCACGGTAGCCACTATCACAGAGGCCCCGGTTCACTCGGTGCATGTTCTGACCCATCAAGGGTATTTAAAGGAAAGAAACTTCCCGGTCACTATGGTGTGGATACCGTTACTATCCAGAACCTTGACCTTGTGAAGGTAGATACAGAGCGCAATCTTCTGTTGGTTAAGGGTTCGGTTCCCGGACCTCGTGGCGGATTGCTCGTTGTTAAAAACGCAGTAAAGGCAAACGCCTAAACCGCAGAGAGAGGAGGAAATAGAGAATGCCTACAGTAGATATTTATAATGTTGACGGTAAAGTAGTCGGCAGTATGGATTTAAATGAAAACGTGTTTGGCGTTGATGTAAGAACAGACGTTATGCACGAAGTAGTAGTTAACTACTTAGCAAATCAGAGACAGGGCACACAGAGCACCAAGACCCGTACAGAAGTACGCGGCGGTGGTACCAAGCCCTGGAGACAGAAGGGTACCGGCCGTGCTCGTCAGGGTAGTATCCGTGCTCCTCAGTGGGTTGGCGGTGGCGTAGCCCTCGGTCCCAAGCCCAGAGATTACAGATACACTGTTAATAAGAAGG
>JAZSBQ010000085.1:0-17881 GCA_045602485.1 Clostridia bacterium | reverse complement strand
GTTGTTGATGAAACAGTATATTATTTCAACTACATAAAACCCGTGCGAAAACTAAAAAGAAAACCGCCTGTTCAATACAGACTTGAACAGGCAGCTTAAAATATTCTTTTTTTGTGTCTACAAAGTATTGACTATTTCAGCGATGCAATACTCTTTTTTTATTATACTTCCTTTTCCATTGTTACGTGGACAACGCCCTCTTCGAGGAACTCGTCCGAAACTATACTAAAGCCAAGTTTTTCGTAAAATCCGATTGCGGTTTTTTGTGCGTGTAGAGTTAACCTACTGCAGCCAAAGCACCTCTTTATCTCTGCAATGCTTATATCCATAAGTTTTCTGCCTGTACCTCTGCCGTGTTCAAGAGTCAGAACTCTGCCGATTGATACAGTCCCTGTATCTTCGCCCACATATGCTCTCAGATAAGCAATAACTCTTCTGCCCTCTTTAAAAAAGCAATGAAGGCTATCATAATCCACATCATCAAGGTCCTGACAGATTATATTCTGCTCAAGAAGAAAGACTTCTGTCCTTGATTTTATAATCTCATATACTTCCTCTGCAGAAAGTTCAGAAAACTTTTTTGCAATCAGTTCCATCTTCGCACCTCAAAATTCACCTGCAAATTAAAACCTGATTAAAAAGCAGATACTATCAGGATTACAATTATAATAAGCGGCAATACATAAGCAAGATATGGTCTGAGCCACTTTGAGAGTTTAAGCCCCTTGCCTGCATTTACTTCCTCAAAGTATTTATTCCAACCCCATCCATAGCGGCTTGTACAGAAGAGAACATACAAAAGGCTACCAACGGGCAACAGAATATTAGAAACCGCATAGTCCTCTAAATCCATAATCTGCTTACCTGCAATCTGTACATCTTCCCAGACAGTAAAGCCTAAAATACACGGGATAGACAGAACAAACATAAGGACGATGTTTATAATTGCAACCTTGCGTCTGCTCATTTTTGTAAGTTCAAGCCAGAAAGACATAATATTTTCAAATACTGCTATAACTGTCGAAAGAGCCGCAAAGGTCATAAATACAAAGAATAATGCACCGACAATTCTTCCGCCCGGCATTGCATTAAAGATGCTGGAGAGTGTTGTCATAAGAAAACTTGCGCCAACTGTCGAAGCATCTGCTGTAACGCCGTTGTTATATGTAAAACAAGCCGGGAATATAATAAGACCTGAAACAAGAGCAACCATTGTATCAAGTGACATAATAGTCAGCGCCTCACCTGTCAGGCTTCTCTCTCGGCTGATATAACTACCGAAAATCGCAATAGAGCCAATACCAATGCTGAGCGTAAAGAACGACTGTCCCATTGCCGCAGAAATAACTGTCCAGAGTCCGTGTTCCTTTACTCCATCAAGGTTTGGTATGAGATAGAACTTCAGTCCCTCTGCTGCATTTGAAAGAGTACAGGAGTATATCGCAAGCCCAATCATAAGAGCAAGAAGCGCTATCATCATTACTTTTGTTATCTTCTCTACGCCCTTTTGAAGACCCATTGAACAAATACCAAAACAAAGAAGAATAACAAAAAATGTTGTCCCTATCATAAGTCCTGTGTTTGTAACTACACCGCCAAAAACATTGCCAAGTTCTTCAGCAGTTGAGAAGTTAAGTATAGAGCCATCAGCATATTTAAATACATAAATAACCATCCACGCAGAAATCGTGGTATAGAACATCATCAGAATATAGTTACCTGCAATACCCATATACTTTGTAAAGTGCCATTTCTGTCCGGGTTTTTCAAGTGTATCAAATGATGATGCAATACTTCTATGGCTTGCTCTGCCGACAGACAATTCCATAGTCATAATTGGTAAACCTAAAAGAAGTAAAAATGCTATGTAAATAAGTACAAAAAGCGCCCCTCCGTATGACCCTGTCAGAATCGGGAAGCGATATACGTTACCAAGACCGATTGCACATCCTGCAGAAATAAGTATAAATCCAAGACGTGACGAAAATTTTTCTCTCTGTTTCATAGTTTTTCTCCTTATTTATATTATAATACCATTGAATGTTCTTCAGGTTCAGGCTTTGCATAATATTCAATCTGGTCAAGGCGCTTAAACTCATACCCCTGACCCCTTAAGTACTCAATTATACTGCCAAGTGCATCGGGTGTTGTTGTCTTTATTGCGGCGTCATGCATAAGAACAACAATGTTCTTACCTATTGCAGTTTCTTTTATTCTTGCAAGAAGTCCATCCGGACTGCGAAGCACAACCTCTGCATCTCCGTTTAAACAGTTCCAGTCAGCAAAGTAATAACCCTTTTCTTTAAGCACTTCTTTGTACTGCTGCTTTGTCTCTCCGTACTTACCTGCGTTATGACCGCCTCCGGGGAAACGGAAAAGTTTAAAAGGTTCTTCTCCCGTTATCTCAAAAATCAGATTATTGTTTTTCTCTACCTCTCCTATAAAACTGTCGGCAGATGCATAAAGTTCATCATACTGATGATAGTATGAGTGATTAGCAATAAGATGCCCCTCATCAAAGGCTCTCTTTGCAATATCCGGGTTTGACTCAAGCATTCTGCCAAGCACAAAAAACGTTGCCTTAACATCATATTGAGCCAAAACATCAAGGACTTTAGGTGTAACCTCTTTTGTAGGTCCGTCATCAAATGTAAGATAACAAACCTTACCGTCTAACCCCTGTGCACTTGTCGCAATTTTAAGGAGGTCATTTTCCTCCTGAGCAGGTGGAAAGTTATAACGGGTGGCTCTCTCTCTTGCCTCTTCTTCTGCCTTGATTTGCGCCACAATCGCTTCCTTCTCTGCCGCTCTTTTTTCTGCTTTTTTTACAGAAAAAACACACAGCAACGAAATACAAATAACACATATAAGTATAAATGCAACTGCATTTGATTTTTTTCTGAATATTTTATCTATTCCTTTGTACGTCACAAAAACTCCTCCACAAAATCCGTCTGCACTTATAATATCTTCATTTTTATTTAAAGTCAATAATATAACTGCATTTGTTATAATTTTGTATTATTTGCCGTCGACAGGATCCATATGGATTACAATATCTACGCCGAGTTCATCCATAATCCTGTGTTCGATTTCATCTATAATGGAATGTATCTCTGTCACAGACAGACTGCTTGGCACCTCTGCGTGAACAGATGCAATTTTTCTTCCCGGGCCATAATCGTGAACCATAAGGTCATGCATGCCAAGTATATTTTCACCACCGGTGAGCATATCTTCAATCTTCTCAATAAGTTCATCAGACGGTGCCCTGCCGATTAGTCTGTCGATTGTATCACGGGCGGTTGAAATTCCCGTCCAGATTATAAGCAAAGAAACACAAAGGCCCACGCACTCATCAACCGGGAACGCTGTAAACCCCGAAACAACCGCTGACACAATAACTGCCGAGGTCGCAATAATATCACCAAGACTGTCCTTTGATGCGGCGATTAACATTGACGAATCAATCTTTTTGCCAATGTATCTGTTATAACTCCACATCCACAACTTAACAAAAACAGACAAAATCAAAATTACCGCAGTGTATACAGTAATTGTAACCTGACTTGGGTTTATAATTCCCATTACCGAACTTTTAAAAAGTTCTGCGCCAAAAATAAATATTACCATAGCAATTATCAGAGCCGATATATACTCCGCCCTGCCGTGACCATAGGGATGCTCAGCATCGGCTCTCTTTCCGCTGAGCCACGAGCCCGTAATCGCTATCAGTGACGAACCAAGGTCTGATAAATTATTAAAAGCATCAGATATTACCGCGAGACTGTTTATAAGCAATCCTGTGATTACCTTAACAACAAAAAGAGTCAGATTGCATACTACACCAAGGACACCGCATAATACTCCATAGGCCTTTCTGACCTGTAAATCTGACACATTCTCTCTGTCTTTGATAAACCGCCTAATCAAAAATTTGACCATAATATAACTCCATATTAAAATTTAGAAATTAATCATCCTGCTTCGGTATTTTACATTAATTACAAGTCCAATTGCCAGTAGCGTAGTCAGCAGAGATGACCCCCCATAACTGAAAAACGGAAGGGTGATTCCCGTAACGGGAAATATACCTATACACATACCAATATTTTCAAACGTCTGAAATAGCAGCATTGCCGCAACGCCCGTACACACATAGGTGCCAAGAGAATTTCTTGCATTCATTCCTATGTATATGCATCTTATAATAATTGCGCACATCAGGACGATTACCAACACGCCTCCAATGATGCCAAGTTCTTCGCAGACAACCGAATATATAAAGTCTGTGTGTCTTTCGGGCAATATATTGTTAATCTGACTTGAACCTTTATAAAGACCTGCGCCAAACACTCTGCCTGACCCAACTGCAAGTTTTGACTGCAGAACATGATAGCCCGAGCCACTTGGGTCATTCTCGGGATTAAACAGATTGATAATACGGTTTTTCTGATAATCCTGAAGAAGGAAAAACCACGCAAGCGGACATATTGCAACAAGAGCACATGCTCCGCCGATTATATACTTTATTCCTATGCCTGCCGCAAAAAGCATCATAACGCAGATAAACATAAATACAGAAGCCGAACCAAAGTCAGGTTGAAGAAGAATCAGCACAATGGGTATTGCGGCATAACTCAGAAGTTTTAAAAGTGTTTTAAAGTCATTTATCATAATATCATTTTCGGCAAGTTGTTTTGCAAATTCAATAATAAACACTATCTTTGCAATCTCTGCCGGCTGAAGGCTGACAGGACCGAGAACAAACCAGCTTCTCGCTCCGTTTTCTTCGCTGCCGATACCGGGAACAAGCACAAGCACTAAAAGAACAAGAGATGCAATTGATAAATATGTCGAAAGTTGTGACAGATATTCATAATCAAGCACCATAAAAGCACATATGCCGGCAAGGCCAAGTACAAGAGCCGCTGACTGAACAATCACATATCTTACAGAGTTTTCTCCGCCGGCGCTTGAAATCATAATTATCCCGAACACAGCCGCAATAATTGTCAGTGCCAACAACCAAAAATCCATATTTCTCATAAAACCGCGCATTCTGCCGGAACCTCTGAACATAATAATTTTCCTCTCTGGTTATATCATAATTTAATACTGAGTGCTACTCCGTCCCCAAGGGGTAGTATATCTGTCTCAAGCCCGGGGTGAGAACACAGCATATCAATGTATTCTCTGAGTCTTCGAACTATCGTAATTTTTCTGTGCTGAACAAGTTCATCTGTGGCTGTCATTCCCTTATACAAAACATTATCAGAAATCAGCAACCCGCCTTTTTTGAGCATTCTCATACAATGATTAAAGAATTCACTGTACTGCCCCTTTGCGGCATCTATAAATATCATATCGTATTCACCGCTAAGGGCAGGTAAAACCTCTTTGGCATCGCCCTTAATGATATGTATTTTGCCATCCGCCTCTGCACGCACGACATTTTCCTGTGCAACACGCGCCGCATCGGAATTTATCTCTATAGTATCTATATGCTCTGCCCCTGCATTTGCCATTCGTATTGCAGAATATCCGATAGCCGTACCAACCTCAAGCACTCTTTTTATTCCGCCAAGGCGTATCAGAAGTTCTATCAGTTTTATAGTCTCCGGCTGAGAGATCGGCACATCGTAATCTTTTGCAAAGGCCTCCATATCAGCAATGATTCCGTCACTTGGTTTAAGCGACCGTCTTATATATCTGATTATATACTCATAGTTTATATTATCATCAATCATATCTGTCTCCAATTAATTTTACTGAACTCTGTTCTGATTCTGTATATGTTCTTCAAAGGTTCTGGCAAAAATACTTTCACTTCCGTCTGCTGTTGCAAGAAAATAAAAATATTCTGTATCCTCAGGATAAAGTGCCGCCTCTATTGACTTAATGCCCGGCGCGGCAATAGGTCCGTATGGAAGCCCGCTGTTTCTGTATGTGTTATAGGGAGAGTCAATCATTGTGTCTTCGTTGCTGAGCACAGCCTTTCTCTCTTTTAAAATATACTGAACCGTTGCACATGACTCAAGCCTCATCCCCTTACTTAGACGGTTTATAAATACAGATGCTACCTTACCGCGTTCTTCATCGTTTGCCGCCTCACGCTCTATGACAGATGCAAGGTTTATAATCTCATCAAGACTCCTGTCTATATGAGCACTTTCATAAACAGGGATAACCTTTTTCTCAAAATTATCGAGCATTACACTTATAATTTCACGCTCTGTCATATCATTCGAGAACGTATAAGTATCAGGATACAAATATCCCTCAAGTCGATTATCTCTGTCGGGGATATCTGCAACAAAGCCATAGCTGTTTTCAAAACTGCCGTTTGATGCTTCTCTTAAGAAAACTTCCTTGTTTATCAAGCCCTTTTCATCAAGAACATCTGCAATCTGCCGAAGTTCATACCCCTCCGGTATGAGGACTGTATAAGTGTCTGCCTCAGGCATCTTCTCAAGTTCTTTAACTATCTGTCTGTAACTCATAGATGCGTTAAAATTGTGTATACCCATCTGATACACATGTTTGCCTGTCAGCCTTGCATACACCTTAAAGGCAAATTCACTGTTGATAACGCCTGCTTTATCAAGTCTTTCAGCAATAGCAGACAAACCCATTCCTTCTTCGACCTTAATGTCTATCGGGTTCTTTCCGCCGCCTACGCCTGCCATATCAAATAAGGCAGGGATAATTACAATCAGCAGAATAATGCCTGCTATAAGTTTTATCTTTCGTTTTTTTCTGTACATCTGTACCACCTGTCTATCTTTTTACAAAATTCCCACTAAAATACCCGTTATAATTACCGATGCAATGCTAAGCAAAATCGGAACATTCACAAAACTTTGTCCAAGTAACTGGGATGTTTTTATCTTAGTCTCATACTCAGGTTTCTTTGTTGCCTTTACAAAAAGTGCATACAATATGCCAAAGCATATAATTCCTCCTGCAAACAAGGCTATTGTAAGTACCGGCTCATATATAAGTTCTGCATTATAGTAGGCAAGAAGCACTGCAGTCACATTATTCATCAAATGAAAAACAATTGCCGCATACAAAGAGCCTGTGCGCCGTGTAATGGATGACAGCACAAGACCCATAAACAAATATCCCAAAAAGCCATATACATCTCCGTGCAGTATAGCAAACATAACCGACGAAAATATCGTAGATGCTTTTACATTCATTTCTTCCATTGAGCCATCGACTATCCCTCTGAACAGAAATTCCTCAAAGAAAGACGGTATAACCGCCACAACTACGATTGCCGCAAAGACTTCCCATAAACTTTCGAGTATATATGGGTCTGTTTCTCCACCCGTTATAAGGTTTACCGGCAGATTTATCACAATCATAACAAACTGCCATGCAACGCCAAGCAATGCCACAAACATAAGTGCTGACGCATCACACGACTTTAACTTAAACCGCTCTGCCACAGTTTTTGCAGTTATACTGTTGGTCTTTGCATAAACAACTATCGGCACAACATATGCAGTCAGCCCTATAACAAGCGCATTTATATATACAGGTATTGAATTTTCAAAAAAATCGGAAATAATACTGAGGATAATCATATCAATCGCGTTTATAACCGCGATGCTAAGCAGCATATATCTTATCCCTCTCAGTTTTTGTTTATCTTTTATATATAAACTCGCCATTTTCTATCATCCCCTCAGGGCAGATAATTTTGTCTACCCCACAATCGAATTCTTCTGTCGGCAATACATCGACAATGCACTGCGAAAAGGCAACGCCTGCCGATATACCTTTAAACTCACTTAAAAATCTGTCATAGTATCCGCCGCCATAGCCGATACGCATACCTCTTTTATCAAAGACAACCGCCGGAACAACTGCTAGGTCAATCTCAGATGGCATTACCTTTTGGATAATACCGCTTGCAATCAAGTTTGCTTTTGGCTCAGGGATACTATACGAACCTGTCTCAAGTTGCCCTGTGTCCTTTATCTCGTATATATCCATTGTATGGCTCTCAGTATTACAAAGTGGCACAACCACCCTTTTACCATCAGACACAGCCTTGTCAATCAGGTTGTGTGTTTTAACTTCGCTTCCAACAGAAACATATATAAATACTGTTTTTGCCTTTGCATACACTTCTGTGTCGCATAGTATATCAAGTATACTTTCGCTCATACAATTACGGATGTCTTCATCTATGCTATCTCTTATCTGCGCATACTTTCTGCGCAAGTCCGCCTTTGTGCTCACTTGACAGTATACTGCATCTGCGAGAGAATCTCATCCCCCACACCGCTCTCACCTGAAAAATAATCAACTATTGCAGCGCCGAATTCAAAAGCTGCACCTGCGCCTTTTGCAGTAATGATGTTTTCGCTTACAACAACAGGGCAATCGCATATATCTGCTCCCTTCAGATGTTTTTCAAATCCCGGATAGCACACTGCTTCCCTGCCGTTTAAAAGTCCAAGTTCGCCAAGAATCATAGGTGCCGCACAAATAGATGCAATAAGAAGTTCGTTTTCTTTGCAATACTCAATGAGTTTATTTACTGTCTCGTTTTTCTGCAGATTTAAAGTTCCGGGCATTCCACCGGGAAGAATTATACCCTCTACATCTTCAAGTTTAATATCTTCAGCCTTGATCTCAGTTGAAATCTTTATTGAATGCGCACCGCAAATATCTTCACCTTCAACACCTGCAAGAGCAACATCAAGGCCGTTTCTTCTCATAATATCTACGGGGGCAATAGCCTCTACTTCTTCAAACCCCTCTGCGAGCAATACATATATCATTATTATTTCTCCTTTTTATTGTGTTTTTTTACTGTCAGTATAAACTTTGGCAGAGCCGCAAATCTGCCGATTCTGCTTGGCTGCTTACAAAAACGATAAAACCACTCAAGGTTAAGTTTTATAAATATCTTTGGGGCACGCTTTACTGTCCCTGCCAGTACATCAAGGGACCCTCCTGCGCCTATGCAGAGATTAACTTTAAGTTCATCTCTGTGGTTGTATATCCACTTCTCCTGTTTGGGTGCGCCAAGGCATACCATAAGAAGTTTCGCACCTGACTCGTTTATCTCATTTATAATCTGTGGTACATCATCTTCTTTAAAGTATCCGTTTCGTGTACCCGAAATTTTAAGACCGGGATGTTTTTTCACAAGATTTTCTGCCGCCTGCTCTGCAACGCCGGGCTTTGAACCAAAAAGAAATACTCCGTCACCGCTTTTGCCCATACGCTCTAAAAGTCCGCAACACAAATCAAATCCTGGAACTCTTTCAGGGACAGGCTCGCCAATCATTTTTGCGCCGTATACAACGCCTATTCCGTCAGGCACACACATATCAGAGGAATTTAAGATTTCACAAAACTCCGCATCCTCATATGCAACCATAACAATCTCAGGATTGGGTGTATATATAACCGAAACACCATCACAATGCAGAAGTTCTTCCGCCTTATTAAGAGCGTCTGCAGCCGTAATCTTATCTATGTTTACTCCAAGAATATTTACAACATTTCTCATTTCAATACATCGCCTCTCTGCAAATTATATACTAAAATCTTATTGTTTTAAGTTTAGATAAAAACAAATCCACAACAGACACATATTCTTCTGCTCTGATCTGCCATACTGTCTCAACATAAGGGGAAATAAAAGAATTACTTAATCTTTTATTTTAAAATTTGCGTACATTTTAGATTCCATTCATTTTTAATAAATTGACAACTAACGTTGTCATGAATTGGCGTTCCGCCATGATTTCTCGCTTTGCTCCATGAATTGAATTGCCTTTTAACGCACGAAGTGCAATTCATGAGCCGTAAGGCTCATTTCATGAAATCTTTGATTTCAATTCATGCCGTAAGGAAATTCATTGAGTTTGCTTTGCAAACTCATTTTATCATACCTTAATACATTTTGCAACACACAATTCTTCTTCCGCTTCTATATTTTCTACAAGTAAAAACATACTGCACATAAAAAAGAAATGAGCCCGGCATTGTGCCGGACCCATTCACAAATAATTTAATATTTAATTTAATCTAAGCCCTGAGGTTCACTTCTGTTTATCTGGGCTTTTCATTAATATTTTAATTAAATTTTAAGGTCTGAGACCCATTCCGCCCTCAAGTGTAAGGGTTTCTCCTGTCATATATTTAAAGTCAGAGTTTGCAAGTTGTACACAAACTCTGCCGATTTCAAGTTCTGAATCACCAAAGTGACCTGCCGGCGGCATTTTTACATTTGCTTTAAAAGCATCCGGATATGCTTTTTCAAAATTCTCAAGCTGAGCAGTCCACGCAAGAGGACATACAACATTTACGTTGATTCCATCCTTTGCCCACTCTGTTGCAGCAACACGGCTAAGACCACGGATTCCTTCTTTTGCTGCTGCATATGAGCCCTGACCGTAGTTACCGAAAAGACCCGCACCTGATGCAAAGTTTATAACACTGCCCTGTGTTTCTTTAAGATATGGATAACACGCCTTCATATAATAGAATGTTGCATATAAGCCTGAGTACATTGCAAGATTAAACTGCTCTGTAGTGTGTTGCTCTATTGTAACGCCCGATGCAGATGCCTGAGCATTATTTATAAGAACATCAATTCTTCCAAACTCTGCCATTGCCTGATCTACAACACCTTTTGCGATTGCTTCGTTATCGCTGCCGTCTGATATATCTGCAGGGATAGCCAGAACTTTTATTCCATATAACTTTTCAAGTTCTTCCTTTGCTTTTTCAAGTTTAGCAACGTTACGACCTGTAATAACAAGGTTTGCACCTTCCTTTGCATAAGCAGTAGCTATGCCATAACCGATTGAACCGCACTTTCCGTCAGAAAGAGGGGCAAATCCGGCACCTGTGATAATCGCTGTTTTTCCTTTTAAAAAACCCATATAATTTCCTCCATAATTTATTTGGATAAATTCACAAAAATAAATATTCTCTTAATTTTACTGACTATATTACATAATCCCCATTATTTTATCATTATACAACAATAAAATCAAGTATAAAATACAAAAAATCTGCACAGATTTAAACCCTGTGCAGATTTTTTGCATAACTTATGTTTATTTAATTTCAGGGAGACTTGCAGCCGAAATGGAGAAACAGTTTGACAAAATGAGTATGATTTGCAAAGATGCAATTTAAAATTTTAAAGGCTATAAATCACAATGATTTATAGCCTTTTGTTTTAGTGATGATGGTGATGATGCCCTGTATTTGCTTTTATCTCAATATGGCATGACTCTTCATGACAATGCTCATCCTCTGTCTCAAGTTCTAAGGTTACGTGACATATTCCATGCTCTGTCAGTTCTTCACGGATTTTTTCTTTAATCTTATGATTATCTGCATTTGTAACAATATGCATTGTAGCATAATTGCTTTGACCGTCCATACTCCAGATATGAATATGATGAACATCAATAACCCCATCAATTTCTTTAATATGTTTTTTTATTTCATCAGCATCAATATAATGAGGTATTTTTTCAAGAAATATATCAACTACATCTTTTAAATTCTTCAAAGCATTTATCAGGATAAATACTGCTACACCAATTGACAAAATCGGGTCAATAAGCACAAAATCCGTAAACTTAATTACAATTGCGCCAACCAACACAATTGCCCAACCGAGCACATCCTCAAGCATATGCAGGTTAACCGCTTTTTGATTCAGTGTTTCTCCCCCACGGGTATAAAATGCTGCAATAAAGTTGACGCAAACCCCAACAACAGCAAAAATAATCATTCCGTCATAATTAATATCCACAGGTTCTATTATTCTGCCTGCCGCATTATATATCACAACAACAGATCCAATAACTAGAATCAAAGTTGTGATTATACTGCCTAAGACAGAATATCTTGCATATCCATAAGTATATTTGTCATCAGGTTGCTTCTTACTCTTTTTTTCAAGAAAATAAGAAAGTCCTATGCTCAGTGCATCACCTGTATCATGCAATGCGTCAGATAAAATCGCAACGCTCCCTGTGTATATACCGCCTAAAAACTCAAAAACTGAAAATGATAAATTTAGAATAAAAGCAATTAAGATATTTTTCTCCGTCTTCATAAAATCCTCCTGCGAACTGTATCTGATTATAAAAGTTGATATGCTATTCTGGGTGCACCGTCGCTGAGATATATGATACCGCATTTAACAAACCCTGACTTTTCCAGGATGTGCTGCATGGTTTTATTGTTCTCGTGAGTGTCTATTCTGAGGTTTGAAATTGTGTTTCTGCAGTAGTCAACCACAGCCTTGACAACACCTTTAATAGTCCCGTCACTTGCAACGCGGTGAATGGTTCCATAAGGTTCATCAGACAGCCAACTGCCGTTTTCTATATAAGAATATGTAGGGTCACCGCCCAATATAAATGCAAATATAAAGCGAATACTCCCATCGGCACTCTCACCTACAAAAAGTTCACCTTTTCTTATGTCTTCTTCAAGTAATTCCTTTTGGGGCTTGTTCGTTCCCCACTGATTGGGATTGCCGCTCCGGCGCATATATTCCCGGGCAATTGCATATACCCCAAGTATTGAACTTAAGTCACTCTGTTCTGCTTTTCTTATCCTCATAACCATTCCTCTTTTTATGGCAACATTCTATATCTTACATATTTATTCTATCACTCTCCGCTCAAAATTTCAACCTAAAATATCACAGTCTTTATTTGTGCAAAAACTGTTCTGCTTGCCTGCTTATTCTACTTATTTACCTTTTCAAGGTCTTTATTTCTGATTTCAACACGTCTTACTTTACCGCTTATGGTCTTTGGCAGGTCGTCAACAAACTCTACAATTCTCGGATATTTGTAAGGTGCAGTATGTGTTTTAACATATTCCTGAATTTCTTTCTTGAGTTCGTCTGTTCCATTTGTTCCCTTGGTAAGCACAATTGTTGCCTTTACAATCTGTCCACGCACCTCATCTGGCACAGCGGTGATTGCACACTCTAAAACATAAGGGAGTTCCATAATAACGCTCTCAATCTCAAAAGGTCCGATACGGTAGCCCGATGATTTGATAACATCATCGATACGGCCTACATACCAGAGATAACCATCCTCATCCATTGTTGCCTGATCGCCCGTATGATAAAATCCGTCATACCAGACATCTTTGGTTTTTTCTTCGTCTTTATAGTAGCCGATAAAGAGTCCGCAGGGTGCTCCATCCTTTGTGCAGATACAGATTTCACCTGTGTCACCTGTCTTACACTCGTTGCCATCCGGGTCTAATATAACAACATCATAAAGGGGGCTTGGTTTACCCATAGAGCCGATTTTAGGTGTTGTGCCTACAAAGTTTGCAATAGACAATGTTGTCTCTGTCTGTCCAAAGCCTTCCATTATTCTAAGGCCTGTTGCCTTGTAGAACTGGTTATATACCTCAGGGTTAAGTGCCTCTCCCGCAGTTGTTGCATATTCTATTGAAGACAAATCATACTTTGATAAATCCTCTTTGATAAAGAAACGATACATTGTGGGCGGTGCACAGAATGTTGTGATATTGTACTTTTTAAACAGTGGCAGAATATCCTCAGAACGGAATCTGTCAAAGTCATAAGTAAATACCCCTGCCTCGCACAGCCACTGTCCATAGAGTTTACCCCAAAGTGCCTTACCCCATCCTGTGTCGGATATTGTAAAGTGGAGCCCGTCAGGGTTTACATTATGCCAGTGCTTTGCAGTCGGATAATGTCCGAGGGCATATTTATATGAATGTGTTGCAATACGCGGATAGCCTGTTGTACCTGATGTAAAGAGCATAAGCATTGGCTCGTCGCCGCAGGGTGAATCCTCTTTGCGGTTAAAGTGAGTGCTGAAACGCTCCATCTCTACATCGTAGTCATACCATCCGTCCTTCTTGCCGCCAACAAGGATTTTAAGCATATCGGGGAAGTTTGCAGCCGCTTTCTCAGCCTCTGCTGATACATCACCGTCGGCGGTGCAGACAATTGCCTTTACACCCGCCGCCTTATATCTGTAATCAAAGTCATGCTCTACAAGCTGATTTGTTGCAGGTATTGCGATTGCACCGATTTTATGAAGTGCAAGCATACAGAACCAGAACTGATAGTGGCGCTTGAGAACAAGCATAACTGTATCGCCACGCTTTATGCCAAGTGACTCAAAGTAGTTTGCCGTCTTTGCAGAATACTTCTTCATATCTGCAAAGGTAAACTTGCGGTCAGTCTTATCATTTGCCACCCACATCATAGCAAGTTTATCAGGGTTCTTCTTTGCTATCTCGTCAACACAGTCAAAAGCAAAGTTGAACTTATCATCGTTTTTAAATTTAATACCGCTGAATACTCCATTTTCGTCATAAGATGACTCGATAAAATTATCCGCAACTGTTGTGCCTGCCGCTCTTTCTGCCGCTGCAGCCTTTGCAGCAATAAAAGGTGCCTCGGGATATTCCTCGCTGAAGTGTCCGTCCTGAGGATTAAGAACAACCGCGTGGAACTCACATCCGCCCTCGCTTGCGGCAATCATACCATGGGGGATAATACTGTTATAGAATATTGAGTCTCCCTCGTTTAAAATATCAATATGATTACCAACCTGAACTTTGAGCGAACCCTTTACGATAACGTCAAACTCCTGTCCGTTATGAGAGTTAAGTTTTATCGGTGCATTCTGTTCCTCTGCAAGATAAGGGAACTTAACAAGGAATGGTTCTGCAAGTTTTTCTTTAAATTTTGGTGCAAGGTTGTTATATACTACGCCCTGCTTTTTAATAATTTTAAGGCCCTCACCCTTTCTGGTGATTGCAAAGGATGTAAGTGTTGTACTTGTACCCTCTAAGAGATCAACAACTTCTACATTACAAGCCTTTGCACACTTATAGATAAAGGTAAAACTGAAGTCGGTTTCGCCCTCTTCCAGAAGTTTGTAGTCCTCTACTGATACGCCTGTAAGTTTAGCAAGTTCCTCCTGGCTGTATCCTTTCGCCTCTCGCAGGTCTTTGATTCTGCCCGCAACCTCTTTCAAATTGTAATCCATTTTTCTGCTCCTTTCCTTTTTTTAGGTGTTAACAGATTTGAATAAAACAAAAAACCCATCTCAAAATAGAATTTTGAGACGGGTTTGTCAACTCGCGGTACCACTCAAATTGCGGAAAAATTCCGCCACTCATCAGGCTCTATCAAGCCCTTTGCTTTAACGCAGCATTACGGAAGGAGTCTACTCGGTTTACCCTTTCGGTCCTCCAACTCAGAAGTGATGGGTCATTGGAAAACTCCGCCATTGGCTCGCAGCAACCGCCAACTCTCTCAAGGCTCGGTAATCCGACCGTCTTCGTCATAGTTGTTTGTGATATTCAAATTATATTATATTATAATGGCAGTCTGCCATTTTGTCAATACTTTTTTTAAAATTACTTTTTGAGGCCAAGAATTTCTATCGACTCATCACGCATCCTATACTTCAGGATTTTGCCTGCAGCATTCATCGGGAACTCATCCACAAACACAAAATACCTCGGTACCTTATGTCTTGCAATTGATGCATTACCAAACTCGCGCATTTCGTTCTCGCCTGCGGTTTCTCCCTTATGAAGAATAATCCACGCACAACATTCCTCGCCATATCTTTCATCGGGCACACCAACAACCTGAACGTCACGCACCTTGGGGTTTGTAAGATAAAACTCTTCAATCTCACGTGGGTAGAGATTCTCTCCGCCACGGATAATCATATCCTTAAGACGGCCTGTTACCTTGTAGTAGCCATCTTCTGTACGACAACAGATATCCCCTGAATGAAGCCATCCGTCAGCATCTATAGCCTGAGCCGTTGCCTCGGGCATCTTATAATAGCCCTTCATAATATTAAAGCCGCGTGCTACAAACTCTCCGCTCTCGCCGTCGGGGAGTTCTTCACCTGTTTCGGGGTCGATAACTTTACATTCAACACCCGGGAAAGGACTGCCGACAGTCTCTACACGATGGTCAATATCCTCGTTTACCTCTCCCATTGTGCATCCGGGAGATGCCTCGGTCTGTCCGTAAACAGATATAATCTCTTTCATATTCATTTCATCTGCCGCACGGCGCATCAAATCTGCAGGGCAGTTTGCGCCTGCCATAATACCCGTTCTGATGTATGAAAAGTCCGTCTTTGCAAAGTCGGGATGATTGAACATAGCAATAAACATTGTGGGCACGCCGTTAAAGCATGTAATATGCTCGTCATTTACGCATGCAAGAGAAGACTTCGGTGAAAAATACGGAATCGGACACAATGTGCCGCCATGGGTCATCATAGATGTCATAGACAACACCATACCAAAGCAATGGAACATAGGCACCTGAATCATCATACGGTCAGCCGTTGACAAGTCCATTCTGTCACCGATTGTCTTGCCGTTGTTTACTATATTGCGGTGAGTAAGCATAACCCCTTTTGGGAAGCCTGTCGTACCTGAGGTATACTGCATATTACATACATCATCAGGCTTTACAAGGGACGCACGTCTTCTGACTTCCTCTCTCGGCACCATTGAAGACCGAGAGAGCATCTGCTCCCACGTGAGGCATCCGTCCATAGAAAATCCAACCGTTACAACATTGCGTAAGAAAGGCAAATTTTTAGAATATAACGGCTCGCCGGGGGTTAACCCATCAAGTTCGGGGCAGAGTTTTTGTACGATTTCTTTATAGTTTATATCCTTACAATACTCAATCATAACAAGGGTATGAGTGTCTGACTGACGAAGCAGATACTCAATCTCGCTTATTTTATAAGCGGTATTTACAGTTACAAGAACTGCACCGATCTTTGTTGTTGCCCAGAATGTGATAAACCATTCGGGAACATTGGTTGCCCACACAGCAACATGGTCCCCTGCCTTTACGCCAAGCGAAATAAGCGCCGCTGCGCACTCATCAACATCTCTGCGGAACTGTTCATAAGTTCTTGTGTAGTCAAGTGTTGTATATTTAAAGGCATACTGGTCGGGATATTTTTCAACCATTGTGTCAAGAACCTCAGAGAAGGTCGCTTCGATAATGTCATACTTTTTCCACACAAATGTGCCTGTTTTTGCCCTGTTATAGTATGCATACTCAAAACTCTTTTTCTCTCTGCCAAGAGATGAGACATAGTTCGCAAAATGTGTCAGCACTATGTCGGCATCGTTTATCTCTTCATTCCATGCCGCACAGATAAATCCGTCAAAATTAAGTGACGAAAGAGCGTTTATCAATTCTTCAACAGGCAGTTCGCCCTCGCCGATTAAAACAGTCTTTCCGCCCTTCATATCACCAAGGCGTACATACTTTATATATGCGCCAAGTGTCTTTATTGTAGTCTCGGCTGTCTCTCCTGCGCCAAAGTATGTTCCGCGCACGTTCCACGCGGCACCGATAGCCGCTGATGAGAAGTAGTTTATAATATCAATTACGTTTTCTGTTTTTGAAAGATACCCTACTGTCTCAAACAAAATCTCTACATCGGATTTTTCTGCCTTATCTATTGCAACTCTGAGTTTTTCGTTCAAAACATCCAAAGATGTTTTTTCTTCCACGCGCACTATTACATAAGAAACACCTGCATTCGACGCCATATCCACATACTTAAGTATTGCGTCTGCGGTTGCATCATCTGTCTCTACTGAGTACGGATATCTGAGCGCAGGAACAGAAAGATTGCGGTTTATAAGTTTTCTATTTGCATCGGCAACGCGGTCACGGCGGAGTATGCTGTCGTGATGCTGACCGCACTCTTTTATAGCGTCATAAATCTCAAATCCCGAAAATCCGTAATCATAAGCATATCGGCAAGTATCGAGAAAGGTTGCGCGGCTTACATTTTTGGTTGAAAATACT
>JAZSBQ010000084.1:0-7060 GCA_045602485.1 Clostridia bacterium | reverse complement strand
ATTTCATGAACATTTTGTAAAAGTGCTATAAACTATTTACTTTGCTCTGTCCAGGCGGAATTCAAACTCTGCATACTCACCCTCTTTGCCGTCAACCGTTATATCTTTTTCGTGGGCAAGCAGAATACTCTTTACAAGATATAAGCCAATGCCTGTACCCTCTGTATTCTCACTTCTTGATTTATCCGCTTTGTAAAACCTCTCAAAAATCATATTTTTCTGTTCCTTGGCTATTCCTGCGCCCGTGTTCTTTACAGAGACAATAACCTCGTGTTGCTTTGTCTTAACGCAAACCGTAATTTTGCCGCCGTCATTTGTAAATTTTACGGCATTATCCAGAAGATTTGTCATAACTCTTGTAATACTGTCTTTATCAGCATATGCCATACAACTGTCTGACTCTAAATCGAGTTCAACATCTATTTTCTTCTCATCAATTTTCTGTTCAAGCCCGATAATGCAAATCCTAATAAGCTCATTTATATCAAACTTTACCTTGCTGAGTATCATTTTATCAGACCTGAGTCTTGTAATGTCTAAAAATGTATTTACAAGTCTTGAAAGTCTTGTTATTTCTTTATATACGATTTCCAGGTATTCTCTCTGCTTCTCATGAGGAATCGTATCATCAAGCATACCCGACACAAATCCGCCGATTGTTGTCATCGGCGTGCGAAGTTCGTGGGATACATCTGATATAAACATATTTTTTACTTCTTCTGACTTTTCTATCTCCGCCGCCATATTATTAAACGCCTCGGCAAGTTCTGCTACCTCATATATATCCGAGTTCCTCGCATGATCATCTACCCTGACGGAGAAGTTACCCTTTGCAAACTCTTTTGTTGATTTACTTATACTCTTAAGCGGTACAGAAAATCTCTTTGCAAGAACATAAGAGAGCACAAGGGAGGTTATTAAGATTATCACCATTGACATCAGAAGTATCCTGAAAAGGTCATAGCGTACCTTCTCGTGCTCAGGGATTGGTCTGCTGACAGAAACCGCACCTATTACGTCTCCGCCCTTGCCGATAACAGGCATCTGCAGAGTAAACATTGTCTCATTAAACAGGTTATTCATCGTGCCAATCATCGTGCTCTTTTTACCGCTCAGCACAGTTTTGGAATACTGAGGCTCCATAAACACCGGAATATTGTTTATATACTCGCTTGCCGATGCAGACGCAAGAATTCTCGAGCGCGAATCTATTATAAATATGTGGCTTCCGCTGATATGGGCAAAGCCGTCGAGGACATTGTCGATATTCTCAATCTTTTTATTGCTGTTTACCATCTCAACAATAGTCTCGATATTCTTTTCAAGATACTGCTCGTTCTGCTTGGTAAGATAATTGGTGAGCAAAATCATCTGCGTCGACCCCAGAATTATAATACAAACAAGCAGTGATATCATATTTATACTGAATATCTTAGAAAAAACACTTTTCTTACCCATTACATACCCTCAGTTTCTTTTGTTTAATCAACCTCAAACTTATATCCTACACCCCAGACGGTCTTAAGTCTCCAGTTTCTCTCTTCGCCCTCTATCTTTTCTCTTATTCTTTTGATATGGACATCTACCGTACGGGAATCCCCAAAGAACTCATATCCCCATATTTCATCAAGCAACTGGTCTCTTGTGTAAACCTTATTTTTGTTTTTTGCAAGAAAATACAAAAGTTCAAACTCTTTGGGCGGCATATCAAGTTTTTGATCATCTAGATATACTTCATAAGTTTCTTTGCCTATTTTAAGGCCGTCAAAGATTACATCTGCTTCTTCTGCATCAGCCATGCGGACCTCACTTCTGCGGAGAACCGCTTTCATTCTTGCAATCAGTTCTTTAGGTTCAAAGGGCTTTACAATATAATCATCAGCCCCGAGTTCAAGACCAAGAACTTTATCAAAAGTCTCTCCTTTAGCCGTCAGCATAATAATAGGTGTGTTGCTGACCGCCCTTATCTCGCGGCACACCTGCCAGCCATCCTTGACGGGAAGCATAATATCAAGCAGCACCATATCGGGAGAAAACTTTTTAAAACACTCTACTGCCGCACCGCCGTCGGTTGCAATTATTGACTCAAAGCCTTCCTTCTCTACATACAGACGGATAAGTTCGCAAATGTTTCTCTCATCATCAACTATTAAAATTTTACTTTTTGTACTGTTCATAAATAACACCTCTTAAATCATCGGCATATATTTTTATTATACTATTAATTTTACAATAAATCAATATGTCAATATTTTTATCCGCTAGGGAATATTTGTCTCTCTAACTATATATAATAGAATATACAATATTTTTACGGAGTGATTTACTATTATGACAAAAAAACAGGTAAAAATCCAAAAGAATCCACACAGAGAAGAACTTATTAAATCCCTTCTTGGCGATATTTCAGGAGTAAAATCAGAAATGGATATCGCACAGAAAAACTTTGACATGGTATATAATGATGACGAGGTTGATTACTATATCTACCGTCTGCGTGCAGCGCAGACAAGATACGATTATCTGTTTAAAAAGTTAAAGGAAATAAGTTGACATCTGCGCACAAAAGGGCTCATCTTTCTGAGTCCTGTTTTTTTGCATTATTTGTATATACACAGAATAAACATTAAATAATAATTAAGTGTGTCATAAATATAAAAAAATTGTAAACTTTTTCAAAACATACAGTTAAATTTTGCAAATGTTATTGATTAAACCTTTGTATTAATGTATACTTGTGTTATCAGAATACAGGGACAAGCGTTTATATACACCTCTGTATAATAAAATGGAGAACTTTTATGAAAAAGACTATTGGAACAATCCTTAAAATACTTCCATTTGCGATTATGGGCATTTTAATAGTTGCAATTCTGTCATCCAATGAAGATCCAACCGTTGAGAACATCCTCTCTTCTATGCCTGACAGTATGTTTCTGTCTGCCCTTTTTCTTATGGGAATGTATGCCCTCAAAAGTCTTTCCGTTGTGTTTCCTATAATTGTTCTTCAGGTTGCCGCAGGGCTTATGTTTCCACTTTGGGCTGCTCTGCTTTTAAACATTCTCGGCACAACTGTTGCATATACGATACCATATATAACCGGCAGATTCTCAGGGTCTGCCGCAACCGAAAAACTGATGCGCAAGTACCCGAAAGTAAAAGAGATTGTTGATATGCAGCATAGCAGTTCCTGGTTTCCGTCCTTTATTTTGCGCTCTGTCAGTTGTCTGCCTGCAGATATAATAAGTATGTGTCTTGGCTCCGTCAAGGTGCCATACATCCCTTATGTTGTTGCAAGCGTTGTAGGTACATTGCCCGGGCTTATCCCGGCAACAACCGCCGGAATGAGCATTTTAGACCCAACATCAGCGGTTTTTATATTTTCTGTTATTCTTACAGTGCTTACATCAGTTTTGTCCATAATCCTATACTGGATTATAAGACGAAAAAAACACGCATAAGACAAATACCTTATTTAAAGCGAGAATAAACTATGAAGAAAAGAGTTATTGTAATAGGCGGCGGCGCCGCAGGAATGATGGCGGCAGGGACTGCTGCAGAGAGAGGGTATAGTGTTGCCCTGATTGAACAAAATAAAATTCTTGGCAAAAAACTGATGATTACGGGCAAGGGCAGATGCAATATAACAAACGCCTGCGAGGACACAGAAACCCTTTTAAAAAACGTAATCACCAACAACCGTTTTTTATATAGCGCCTTTTATGGCTTTGACAATATGCAGACCATAGAATTTTTTGAAAAACTCGGCGTAGAAACAAAAATTGAACGCGGCGGCAGAGTTTTTCCCGTCTCTGACAAGAGCGGTGATGTTGTCTCTGCCCTGAGAAACTTTCTTATAGAAAACAACGTAGAGATAATCAATGACAAGGTATTAAAAATTTTAACCGACGAGGGCAAAGTTTCTTCCGTAATATGCCAAAAGCGCGGCGAGTTGAGGGCTGATTCTGTTATACTTGCAACAGGAGGGGTTTCCTATCCCCAGACCGGTTCAACCGGTGACGGATACACCTTTGTCAAAGACCTCGGTCACAGCGTAACCCCGATACGTCCCTCTCTTGTACCCGTCACAGTCGAAGAAGACTTTATCTCTTCTCTGGTCGGGCTGTCTCTTAAAAACATTGCAATAACTGTTAAAAATAATAAAAACAAAACGATATATTCAGATTTTGGCGAGATGATGTTTGCCCACTTCGGACTGACAGGGCCTGTTATACTGAGTGCAAGCGCACATATGAAAAACATAGATACCGATAATTATAAAATACATCTTGACTTAAAGCCTGCACTTGATAAAAAGCAACTTGACGAGAGAGTTCTGCGCGATTTTTCTGCAAACACAAACAAGGACTTTATAAATTCTCTTGACGCCCTTTTACCAAAGGCTCTCATCCCCGTGATTGTTGAACTTTGCGGCATTGACCCACATAAAAAAGTAAACTCTGTAACCGCTCAGGAACGCAGACGGCTTACAGAGCTTCTGAAAAATATTGAGTTCAATGTAACAGGCCTTTGCCCAATCGAGCAGGCCATTATCACCTCAGGCGGAGTAAACGTCCGCGAGATTAATCCATCTACGATGGAGTCAAAACTTGTTTCAGGACTGTTTTTTGCAGGAGAAATCATAGATGTGGATGCCCTGACAGGCGGCTTTAATTTACAGATAGCGTTTTCTACGGGACGCCTTGCGGGCTCTCTCTGCTGACGCCTTGCGATAACTTAGTTTGATATTGGTTTGTATTGTGGTTTTAAGCACACAAAGTATAATCGACAGCGAGTAGGTAACGCCTGTGGCAATCCAGAACTTCTGCATTGTGCTCTCGAGTTCAATATGACCCATATAGTAATAAAGAACTGATATTATAAGACAATGTATCAGATAAATATCGTAAGACGCGTTGGATATACTTGTCAAGAATCCTTTACCCATATTCTCAAGAGATACGGTGAGGTTTTCTGCATATATATAAAACCCGAATATCGAGAATATACAAAACATAACGACGATTACCGAGTCAAACGAATATTGTATCAGACCGCCGTGTTGCATATATGACAGTATGCAATGAGAAATCGCAAGTATAAACCAGCCTATGTATATAACCGGTTTTGCGGCTTTGACAGTCTCAACAAATCTGTCGTAGTTAAGCCCGATATACATCCCTGCAATCCAGAACACCAGATATGATGTAAAGAACTTGTTTGTGTATGCCGCAAGAGTAATAACCGAAACACCTTCAGTAGATATTGGATTATTAAATGGCAGTTTAAGACCGCTTGCCCACTCTATAACCGAAAGTGCACTCTGCGGGAAGTACATTCTTGACAAAACAGTTATAACAAGTGAGACCACAATTAAAACGATTCCAAAGATATTAGACTTAATCTTTGTCATAAGCACCCAAAGCGGCATCAATATATAAAACTGCATAATAAGTATAACAAAATAAAATTGTGCAGAGATGTCACCCCTGAGGATAAATCCGCCAAGTTCTCTCCAGTCAAAACGGTTAAAACCATCGAGGTCCATAGCATATACAAACACAATGTAATAAATAACAACCGCAATCATATACGGGAGGTAAACTCTTAAAAATCTGCCGAGCAAAAATTTAGGATAGTTGAACCTTCCCTCTCCGTACTTATAAAACAACTTTATGGCACTTGTAAATACAAATCCGGGTACAGCAAAGGTCATAAGCTTTGTAAGAGACATAAAAACAATAGACGATACACTCCATTTAGGGAAGGCGTCAACGCCCTCCGACAAAAGATGTATCGCTATTACAAACATGCACATAAAAAATTCATAAACGGATATTTCGGTAATTTTTCTCTTCATTGCTCCTAACTCTTCCTCCGATTGCCATATATATTACTAATTTTACCTTATTAGTTCTCTTATGTCAACACATAAATTTGACGCACATAGGCATTGTTTCCATACACCATATACAGGAGGCTATTTATATGTCCACATTACAAAAAAAGCGAAAGCGTCTGCGCCTCAGGGCAAGGCTTCGGCTATACAGACAAAAAAATCTTAATAAAAAAGCAGGGATTGGCAGATTTGTTATATATCAGTTGCTGACATTATTTGTTGTGTTGGTTCTGATTGATCAGGCAATTAATGGCAGATACGAAAACTGCTTCACTTGTGCACTGACCCTTGCGCTCTTCCTTATCCCCAACTTTGTAGAATCAAAACTCAAAATCACCCTGCCTCAAACCCTTGAAATTATCATAATTCTGTTTATATTTGCAGCAGAAATGCTTGGAGAGATATATGCATTTTACATTAAATTTGCCTGGTGGGACAGTATGCTCCATACCCTTAACGGATTTCTTATGGCGGCAATCGGTTTCTCTATGGTTGATATACTCAACAACAACGACAGATTTAAGTTTCATCTCTCGCCGCTGTTTATCGCAATAGTGTCCTTCTGCTTTTCTATGACAGTCGGTGTCCTGTGGGAGTTTTTTGAATTCTTTATGGACCTTGCCTTTAATACGGATATGCAAAAGGATTTTATGCTTACATCAATCACAAGCGTAAACTTAAACAGCGATGCACTCAATGTTGCATCAACTCTCGACGGCATTGAAAGCATTGTTGTAAACGGCCGTGGTCTGACATTAAACGGCTCTGCCCAGCAGGGTGGAGAATTTATCATCAGCAATGGCGGCTACCTCGACATCGGTCTTATAGACACGATGTTTGATCTGGTCGTAAACTTTATTGGCGCAGTACTTTTTTCAATATTTGGATACATCTATATCAAGACAAGAGGTAACGGCCGATTTATAGAAAGATTTATACCAAAACGAAAGCCGGATACCATATCAACTGATAACTTAAAATCATCTTAAAAGACATCCTTTTAAGATGATTTTTTCTATGTATTTTTATAAATTATGCAAAATTATAAACATCATAGGCATTTCGCACAAAAAATATTGTTTTTTTTTTAACATTTCTTAAAAAAATTGTTTGAAATTATCGTATAAGTATGTTATACTTATAAATTGATGGGCAGAAATC
>JAZSBQ010000083.1:0-26925 GCA_045602485.1 Clostridia bacterium | reverse complement strand
AGTAATGTTATTATATCTGTAAGTAACCTTTTTTGTTTTGCATAGGCAAAACAAAAACAAGAGAGGAGTAAAACTATGTCGGAAGAAAAAATTCAGTCCTCTGCAATAGAAATTTGCGGTCTGTCCAAGTTCTATGGTCAGAAAAAGGCTCTTTCTGATATTAATTTTAATGTGAAAAAAGGCGAGGTTATGGGCTTTTTAGGTCCTAACGGTGCAGGCAAATCAACAGCCATGAATATAATTACAGGCTATCTTGCCCCAAGCAAAGGTAAGATTATTGTTGACGGAATCAACACTCTTGACAATCCTATGGATGCAAAACGCAAAATCGGATACCTACCTGAAATTCCGCCTCTTTATACTGATATGACAGTTCTTGAATATCTGGATTTTGTCTATGAACTTAAAGGGGTTAAATCAAAAAAGCAGGCGCACCTTCGCAAAGTAATGGAAAAGGTGCGGATTTATGATGTTAAAAACCGTATGATACGCAACCTGTCAAAGGGGTACAAGCAAAGGGTAGGGCTTGCGCAGGCTCTCATCGGCGACCCTGACATTCTTATACTGGACGAGCCTACCGTCGGCCTTGACCCAAGACAGATTTTAGAAATCCGCGATGTTATCTCAGAACTTGGCAAAGAAAGAACCGTTATCCTCAGCACCCACATTATGCAGGAGGTTATGGCTGTGTGCGACAGTTATACCATAATAAATCACGGAAAAATTGTTGCCACCGGAAGTATGAACGAATTCTCAGCAGGCGGCTCTGACAGATACCGCATCTGCATCAAAACAAGCGGAGAGACGGCTGTTAAGATTGCCAGAGGAATTGAAAACCTCGCTTCTGTCAAAAACGCAGGAAGCCACGAGAGAGGAACGACCGATTTATACCTGACTGCCGAGGGCGGCTGCGATATAAGAGAAAATACATTTAACTGCTTTGCATCTGCAGGAGTTCCTGTTTTGTCCTTTGCGGCAGCGGCACACTCCCTTGAGGAAATCTTTATGAAATCCATCAGTGAAGATGCAACGGACAAGAACCCGTCTGCAACAGATGGCAACAAAAAAGACGAGGAGGTATCCGAATAATGAAAGCCATATTTTCAAGAGAATGGAAAAACTTCTTTTATTCACCGATTGGCTACATCTTTACCGGCATTTTTATTGTTCTGTGCTCCTTCTTCTTTATAAATGGAGCGTTGATGTACCAGAGTGCAAATCTCAACATTATATTTTCTAACATAAACGTTGTATACCTGTTTCTGGTATCAATCCTTACAATGGGCCTTTTCTCATCAGAGCGCGCCCACAGAACAGATCAACTTTTGCTTACAAGCCCTGTAAGCGTTGCTGAAATCGTTGCAGGTAAGTTCCTTGCGGCACTTGGCGTGTTCGGTGTAACTCTGGCTCTTTCACTTGTTTATCCGGCTATCCTGATGATTTTCGGCAACCCGTCCGTCAGCGAGATGCTTGGTTCTTATATTGGCTTTATTCTTCTTTGGAGTGCGTTTATATCAATTGGTATGTTTATATCATCCACCACAGAAAGTCAAACCATAGCGGCAGTTATTACCTTTGGTGCGTTGCTTATAATCTACTATATGAATTCGCTTATAGCGGGTATAACAAACGAGACCGTTAAATCCGTTCTTCTGTGGTTCTCCCTTATGGACAGATATAAGGTCTTCCAGACAGGAATTCTGGATATAGAAAACATACTGTATTACCTCAGTTTTATATTTATCTTTGGTTTTCTGACAGTTCAGCTTATCCGCCGCAGACAGTACAGCGACACAAAACTGCTTACAAACAACCTTGTGGTTACAGCGGTAACCATTGTTGCAGTTATACTCGTTAACTCTATTGTCTCAACGGTAGCATCTAAAGTACCGCTTAAAATCGACCTTACACATGACAATGTGTACAAATACTCAGAGCAGACAAAAGAGATTATGAAAAACCTTGACAAGGATGTAACCATATATGCACTCTACCCTGATGATGCAAACGACACCTACGTCAATACTCTTGGCGAATATTTAGACCGCTACGAAAAAATGAACGACAAAATCACCATCTCTTATAAAGACCCGTACAAGGACCCCTCATTTGTGCGTCAGTACGGAAGTGACATTGCGGTCGGCTCTGTTATCGTTGAGCACGGAGACCGCTTCCGTGTTATCCGCTTTGAAAACCTCTATACTCAAAGCAGCGTAAACGGTTCTACCTCCATAGATGCAGAAAAACAACTTACATCTGCAATCCGCTATGTCAGCGGTATGAGTGAGGCTGTTAACGTATATTTTATCAAAGGTCACAACGAGCATGCAGGGTCGGATTCGGCTCTTGCCTCTGCATTTAAAAATGAAGGATATTCTGTAGGCGATATAGTAATCGGCACAGACTCAATCCCCGAAGATGCAGACCTTATCGTCTCGCTTGCCCCTGCCGCAGACTTTTCTGCAGAGGAGCGCGATGCCCTTGACGCATACCTCCTTGGCGGCGGCAAAGCGGCTTTTGCATTTACCGCCGGCACAGAACCGATGGAACGCCTTTACTCCTACCTTGGCGAGTGGGGAATCACCCCCAACAACGATTTTGTTGTTGAGTCTGACAGTTCTATGGCATTTAAGACACAGACAGGGGCGCCTGTCCCTGCTCCAAAGATGCAGCCTCATACTATTACAGAGAAACTGCTCAGAGGTGACATTGCCCTTATTACCCCTGCGGCAAGCAGTATGTCTGTTTCAGACAGCAACGCCCAGACAGCAAAGGTTACACCTCTGCTTATGACCTCTGAGGCATCCTGGGGTATAACCGATACAAGCAGGTCTATGGATAAAAAAGACGGCGACTTTACAGGTCCTCTTACTATTGCCGCATTATCCGAAAAGAGCGGTGCAGGAAAGATATTTGTAATCGGCTCTGTTCAGGCAATAGAGTGGCAAGGCATACTTGACAACTCAAGTTATGCAAACGGAGACTTTATCCTTAACGCCTTTTCATATTTGACCGACAAGGGTGACGCCCTGAACATCCGCGCAAAGGAAATCAGTACAGAATCCCTTACAATGAGCGAGCAACAGTTTAACTTCTCTGTTGTGCTTGTTCAGTATGTTATGCCTTTGCTTATTCTTGCAATCGGTCTTCTTGTATGGCTTAAGAGAAGATATCTGTAATTTATCTGAAAGGAAAGTAGTTTTATGACAGCAAAAAAACGACTTATTCGAAACATTGTAATCGGGATTTTGGCTGTGGCAATCCTTGGCGGCGGATATTACTTCGCTTTAAAATGGGAGCCGGGCAGCACAGAGTCTGAAGAATCAAACTATGACCCCAGCCTTACCTATGTGGTTTTTGAAAATCAGAAAGACGTATCCTCAATAGAGATAAAAAACCAGACCGAAGAATACACCATTTTAAAAAGCGACAAGGACGGGGCAACTTCCTACTCCGTGCCGACAACCTCTTATACTCTCGATTCTCATCTTATCGGCAACACCTTTGTCTCTTTAATAACCACCTCTGCCACCCGTACCGTTTCAGATGATGTTTCAAACCCATCTGAGTACGGCCTGACAGAAACCTCTGCCGGATTTACAATAGTAAAGAATGATAACACCCGCTCAACCATCTTAATCGGTGACGAAATCCCAACCGGCGGCGAATTCTACTGCATGACAGTCGGCGGCGACAAAATTTATACTGTAAGCAGCCGTACCGCACAACTTGTATCAAAAACTATCTCAGATTACAGGCCAAAGGGAATCCTCATTCTGGGCGCATCTACCGATATAAGCGACCTTACCCTTTATCACAACAACAACCTTGTTGTAGGCTTTAAAGAAACCACCCAGGAGGAGCAGGATGAAATGATTGTTCCAACACAGTGGGTTATTGAAAAGCCCTGGTATTCCGAGGTGGACGCCGATAAAGTTATGAAACTTTTTGAAAGTTTTATCGACATCTCGGCTATCGACTTCCCATCAGCCGCAGAGACTCCTGTGTTTGACTATAAACTTGAAATCTCTGCAAATGGCAAGGATTATGTCTTCAGCATAGGCAACGAAACCCAAAGCGGCGGTGTTTATCTGCGCAACGATTTGACTTCTGATATGTATATCGTAGGCAACGCCCTCCGCGCGGCGGTTGTTGGAATAGACCCAAACCTTTACACCACAAAACTTGTTGACCTCGAAAAACTTGGTGATATTTCTAAGATAACCATCAAATCAGCCAAGGGAGAATTCACAATGTCTCCCAAAGATTTTGTTGTCTGCGGAGAAAAGGTGGACGAAAGCACGTTTAAGAAAACATATCAGACTGTTATGTCAATTGGTTATATTCAAAGAGGCAATCTGACCCCAAGCGGCGAACCTTATATGACCATCACTTTTGATTTAAATAACGGCGACAGTAAAGTTACCGCATATTACAGCCACGGCGAGCGCAACTTTATAGCACAAAACTCTGACGGAGACACATATCTGGTTCTTAAAACCGAGGTTGAAAAGGCAGAAAATTTAACACAGTAAAATTTTAGTGCTACAGAAAAAATCTGTGGCACTTTTTTTAATTTTTAAAAATTTTTTTAAAAAATTTTTTTCGAAAAAAATCAAAGATATTGTTAGTGATTTTTATACTCTCAACTATATTTTGTGTCCGCATTTTTAAAAGGAATTTTATGGTAAATTTTTGCCAAAAATAGGTGTTGAAATCTATTTTATTTTCTGCTATTATAATGTTACAAATATATTACAAGGTAGTTTTTTAGAGTTTTCTTAAAGATTTTCATATAATTATATTTGCTTTTTTTCGGAATATCTGTTTTGATTACAAAACAGATATTTTGTTCGCCATAGGGCGATTTTTCGTTAGTTTTTTGTAGGAGGAAGTTAGTTGTGGATGAATTAAAAAATATTTGGGACAATGTCTTACTGCAGATGTCCGAGGAGATTACTGCGGTATCTTACGATACATGGATAAAGCCGATAAAGCCCGTCTCTATCAGTGAAAACACTATTACTCTGTCTGTCGTAAGCAACCCGAATAAAAATATGATAATGACCAAGTTCCGTTCGATGATTCAGAGTTGTCTTGAACTTGCCGCAGGCCGTTCTTTTGAGATAGAAGTTGTAATTGAGAACACAGAGCCTGAGAAGACTGTCAATGATGACCCTCTCAGCCACGAGAACTCCCTTAACTCAAGATATTCTTTTGAGAACTTTGTTGTCGGCGGCAACAACAACCTTGCGCACGGTGCCGCTCTTGGTGTTACCGAGGCTCCGGGTCAAAAGTATAATCCCCTATTTTTATACGGGGGCAGCGGTCTTGGAAAGACTCACCTTTTGCAGGCAATTGGCAATCGTTATTCTGAGCTTTACCCGAACAGAAAAGTCCTGTACACAACCAGCGAAAAATTTACATATGAACTTGTTAATGCAATCCGTGAGAAAACCAATCAGGAGTTCCGCAACAAGTACCGCACCGTTGACCTTCTTCTGGTTGATGATGTTCAGTTCCTCGCAACGAGGGAACTTGCTCAGGACGAGTTCTTCCACACCTTTAATACGATATTTGAGGCAGGCGGACAGATAGTTCTGACGTCAGACCGTATGCCGTCTGAGACACCGCATCTTACTGACAGACTCAAAAGCAGATTTCAGATGGGACTGATTGCGGATGTGCAGCCACCCGATTATGAGACACGTCTTGCTATTCTGCGCGCAAAGATAGAAGAAGAATATTTTACTTTTGACGAAGAAATTATAGAGTATGTTGCAGAGAATATCCGTTCAAACGTGCGTGACCTTGAGGGTGCCGTTAAGCGTATTTTAGCCTATGCGGGCATAGAGAGAACAAACACCATCTCTATTGACCTTGCGCAAAAGGCCCTTAAAGAAATAATTAAAATTCTTCCGGAGAGAAACATCACAACCGAAGTTATAATTGACGAGGTTGAAAAGTACTATCACCTGCCGCCAGGCTCTCTTGTGACCAAGAAGCGCTCTAACGATGTTGCATATCCCCGTCACATTGCAATGTATCTTGCAAGAGAGGTGCTGGGTGAGTCCTATCCCCATATCGGAGATGTTTTTAACCGTGACCACTCAACTGTTATGAACGCAGTTAAAAAGGTCAGGTCAAACCTCAGCGGAGACAAGGAACTTGCAGAAAAACTACAGGAACTTGTTAATAACATCCGCAAGAACTGATTTTTGGAGAACACTATGAAACTTAATGATACAATAGCCGCAATTGCCACCCCCAGAGGTATGGGTGGCATTGCTATAATTCGTCTCAGCGGAGAAAATTCCCCTGAGATTGCCGCAAAACTTGCCAAACCCAAAAGCGACAAGGATGTAACAAAGCTTGAGAGTCACAAATTGACTCTGTGCAACATACATTCCTTTGATAGCCCAAGCCTCATAATTGATGAGGCTCTGGTTTCGGTAATGCGCGCGCCAAAATCATACACCGGCGAAAACGTCGTGGAGATAAACTGCCACGGCGGTTTTTTGGTAGCGGACAAAATTCTGACCGGGCTTTTAAAATGCGGCGCACGCCTTGCAGAGCCGGGCGAATTTACAAGACGTGCCTTTATAAACGGAAAGACCGATTTAAGCGGTGCCGAGGCCGTAATGGATTTGATGAACTCGAGCACTGAGTCAGGACTTCACAATGCCGCAGTAACCTTAAACGGCGCTTTGGCAGACAAGATAAACTCTCTTCGCACCTCTGTTATGGAACTTGCGGCTCACGTCTCTGCTGCTGCCGATTATCCCGAAGAAGTTGACCCTCCGTCTGCGGAGGAACTTGAAGACGGGTTTTCTGCTCTGCAAAATGAAATTTCTGCACTTCTTGGCAGTTTTGAGACAGGCAGAATAATGCGCGACGGCGTAAGAACCGCAATTGTAGGCAGGCCGAATGTGGGCAAATCCTCTATCTTAAACGCCCTGCTTCGGTGGGAGCGCGCCATCGTAACCGATATCCCCGGCACAACCCGTGACACCATAGAAGAACTTGTTACTGTTGGCGGAATTGCCCTGAGGCTTTCTGATACCGCAGGCATACACAGTACCGAGGATACCGTTGAGGGTATTGGTATAGAGCGCTCAAGAGAAAACCTCAGGGAAGCAGACCTGTGTCTTTTTGTTATAGACAGCTCCGAGGCTCTTACCGATGATGACACAAAAATTGCAAGCATATTAACAGACAAAAAAACCATATTGATTATAAATAAAACGGACAAAGAACCACAGTTCTCCCCTGAAGAGGCAAAGGAATTTTTACACCTCTCTCCCGAGGCGGTAATCCTGACTTCTGCCCCCAAAGAACAAAACCCTGTGGGCATTGACACACTGGAAGATATGATTTCTGAACTTTTCACTATTGGAAAAGTTAAATCAGACGGAGTCTACCTTGCAAACGAGAGGCAGAGAGATTCTCTGCTCCGTGCCGGGGCATCTCTTGAGTGTGCTCAAAACGGCCTCAAAACAGGTATGCCCTATGACCTTTTGTTTATTGACCTTGAGGATACCCTCACCGCCCTTGGCGAGGTTACAGGTGAAACTGTCAGCGAAGAAATAATCGACCGCGTATTTGAAAAATTCTGTGTCGGCAAATAAACCAAAGAGGTACCAGCATATGGAAAATCACATTTCAATTTCTTACGACTTTATAGATAAATATGTGAGATTTACCAAGCCTGAATATGTTCAGGTTTATTTGTATGCAACTTACAGGGCACAGACAGACGGCGCTTTCCCATCTGCATCAGATGTTGCCGCCGCTCTTGATATATCCCCTGCAAAGGCAGAATTTATATTTGAATTCTGGGCAAGCCGCGGTGAACTTATATTTACAGACAGTGGTTATAAAATTCCTGACAGCAATACACCAAAAGAAACCGCCTCCCCTACAAAAACGCAGAAAACCCGCCGCATACTCAGCAGCAAACCCTCTTACTCTCAGAAAGAGATAAGCGAGGTTTCTGCACAGAACAAAAATATTTCGGGCCTTTTCTATCAGGCAGAAACTATTCTCGGCAAGGTGCTTACCGCGTCCGAGATGGAGATGCTCTTCTCATTTAACGACTGGCTGGGGCTGCCCGTAGAGGTTATTATGATGCTTTTATCCTATGCCGCAAAGAGGGGAAAGACAACAAAGCGTTATTTAGAAACTGTCGCCATTGACTGGGCAGACAAGGGCATTGATACATATGAGGCGGCTGAGGCTCTTGTAACAGAACTTGAAGAATATGACAAATCAGAAAGGGCAGTCCGCTCTATTCTCGGGATATATGACAGAGGGCTTACAACAACCGAGCGCAAGTACATAAAACTTTGGACATATGACCTTAAAATCCCCACAGAACTGATATCCCACGCATATGATAAGACGGTTGCCTACACGGGCAAACTCAGCTGGAATTATATGGACAAACTTATGCAGAGCTGGCTTGCAAACGGATTTACGACCATTGAAGAAGTAGACGCCGCTGATGAGGAGTTTTATAGGAATAACTCTAAGAAAACTTCTTCATCTAAAACAACGAAAAAATCTAAATTCAACAATTACGACGATGACAACAAAGATGACTATAAAGAACTCGAAGAACATATACTTGATATGATGCTTGACGGCACCATATAAGGCAAAGAAACGGTGGTGTTTTTATGGAGTCTGCGTACTCTCTTGCAAATGCAGAAATTGCGAAAATCAGAAAAGATAATAAAGACGAGCAACGCCGACGCGAGACGGAGGTGCGTCTTGCCGCGCCCGAATTTGCAACAGTAGAGGCAAAACTCGCCGCAGGCGGACTTGCACTTTCAAAGTGTGTTCTGTCGGGCAAAGTTGATATATCAGATATCAGAGCACATATCGAAAGCGCACAGAAAGAGAAGGCTGCTATTCTCGCACGTCTGTCTCTTCCATCTGACTATCTTGATGATATATACTCCTGCAAAGACTGCAGAGATACCGGCTTTGATGAAAAAGGAAGCCGCTGTCACTGCCTTAAAAATATGATTTCCAAATATATCGGCACAAACTCAAACCTGACCGATATAATGAGGGAACAGACCTTTGACAATTTCGATTTTTCCCTGTTTGAAAATCAACCTGATATAAAAGGGCGGTCTGTTGCAAAAATTGTAAAAACCATTTTTGACAAAGCCTTAAACTTTTCTGATACTTTTAAAAAAACCGAGGCAAACTTATTTATGTACGGCAGCGCAGGCACAGGAAAATCATATATATCTTCCTGCATTGCAAACAAGGTTCTGTCAAGAGGCTTTTCTGTGTATTATCAGTCGGCGTTTCAACTTCTTGATGTGCTTGAGAAGTTAAAATTCGGCCGCTATGACGATGACGAAGTCTCACAAGCCGATTATGCAACCAAATACGCGTACGATGTTGATTTGCTTATAATTGACGATGTCGGCACGGAGTTTGTATCATCATATTCCTCCGCCGCTCTTTTTGATATAATTAACTCAAGACTTGCAACAGGAAAGAGCACCATTATTTCTTCAAATCTCAGTCCGTCTAAAATTGATGAAACCTATGGCACTCGCCTGGCATCGAGAATCGCAGGTTCTTATGATGTACTTGCTTTTGTCGGCGCAGACCTGAGAAGAATAAAGAAATAGTATGACTTCAGCACAGAAAGGACGATAGAATTATGAAACTTTTTCACAACTCACAAGACTTATTATATCGTTCTCCCTTTGGGGCTGTAACTACCCATACACAGGTTACACTCAGACTTGATGTAGAGTCAGATCTCGCCCCTGAGTCGGTTTGTTTAAAAACTTTTTGTAATAACAATGAGACCATCCTGCCTATGTCCAAGTCCGGCACAGGCGGTGGTCTGTTTGTATATACAGCCACTTTTTTAGTTCCTAATTCGCCCTGCCTTTTGTGGTATACATTTATCGTAAACTCAGACGGGCAAACATATACCTATGTAAACTCAGGTGGAAAGGGCGGCGTCGGGAAGGTCTCTCATAGCGCAGACAACTGTGGGTACCAGATAACTGTTTATGATAAAAGTTTCTCTGCACCAAAGTGGTTCAGCGGCAGAATTATGTATCAGATTTTCCCGGACAGATTCTGGGGCGAGGGCGATATAATCAAAAAACATGACGAGTATATTATCCACTATGACCGCCACGAGATGTGCTCTTTTAACCGTCACCCCTATGAGGACGGTCCCGCCTACAATGACTTTTACGGCGGCAACTTAAAGGGAATTATCAAAAAACTCCCTTATATAAAATCACTTGGCGTGGGTGTTATATACTTAAATCCAATTTTTGATGCGTATTCAAATCACAAATATGACACTGCAAATTATAAAGAAATTGACCCTATGTTTGGTAGTGCAGAAGACTTTGCTCTTTTGTGCAAAGAGGCAGAAAAACTTGATATAAAGATAATCTTAGACGGAGTCTTTAGCCACACAGGCGCAGACAGTATATACTTTAACAAATACAAGTCTTGCGGAGACGGCGGTGCATACAATGACAAAAACTCTCCCTACAGGTGCTGGTACCAGATTGACGACAGCAACAATTATGAGAGTTGGTGGGGATGCAGTAATCTGCCAAACGTCAACGAGATGACCCCCTCCTACCTTGACTATATTCTGCGCGATGAGGATTCTGTTATTAAAAAGTGGTTACGCCTCGGTGCATCGGGCTGGCGCCTTGATGTAGCAGATGAACTCCCTGACGAATTTATTAAAATTCTCCGCGAGGAAGTTAAAAAGGTTAAACCTGACGCCGTTATAATTGGTGAGGTATGGGAAGATGCCTCAAACAAAGTGGCTTACAGCAAACAGAGGGAGTATCTTCTCGGTTTTGAACTTGACAGCGTTATGAACTATCCTTTCAGGGATAACATAACCGCTTTCCTTATGGGAAACATAAACGCAGAAGATATGAACTCTTCCTTGATGTCTGTAATGGAAAACTACCCGCGTGATGTTTTTTATTCGCTTATGAATCATATCGGCACCCACGACACTATGAGAATAAAATCCCTCTTTGGGGGACTGCCTGATGATTGCAGGGACACAAAACTTCCCTGGGGTATGGAGAGCCTTGCCACCTACCGTCTTATGTGTGCTGCCTTTATGCAGATGACATATCCGGGCGTGCCATCAATCTATTATGGGGATGAAGCAGGAATGCAGGGCGGCAAAGACCCGTATAACAGAGCCCCCTTCCCCTGGAGAGGCATAGACCTTGGCCTGCTTGAATACTATCAGAAACTTGGGACTTTAAGAAACAATATCGGCGCATTAAAGAGAGGCAAATACAAAACCCTTTATGCGAAAGATGATGTCTTTGTCTTTGCAAGATACTTTGAAGACGGCAAAGATGCCTTTGGCAACAAAGGTGATTGTAGTTTTGCAATATGCGCCATAAACCGCAGTTTTGAAGAGAAAAAAATAACTCTTGATATTTCAGAGTTTGATTTTGGGACCCTATATGTCGGCATTGAGGAAGAAAAAGAAATTTTATCCCAAAACGGAATTATCGAAATCCCCATCGACCCTATAAAGTGTAATATAGTATACTCAAAGTAGAAACAGCAGACGCAAAAGCGTCTGCTGTTTTTTATTCATACAAAAAACTTATAAAATCTGCATTTATATAAACCTTGCCATTACATACATAAGGCTTTGCCTTGGCTCTGCCATAATGGGTCGCCTCAAAATGTCCGCTTATGTATTGATAGGTAACCTCTGTTTCTTCCCCATTTAAAATTACTTTGTCAATATACAGATAATTAATCGGGTTACCACCCAATACATCTGCTTTGTCTTCTGTCTTTTCCCATTTAAATGGTTTTGCCTCGTTTGTGTCAATTGTTAAAATGTCATTCTCAAATGAATACTTAATATTCAAAAAATCAAAGGTTTCGGCAAGAGGGAGCATAATTCCATAATAATACTCATGAACAAAAAATCCGTCTACATACAATTCTTTGCCGTCTGCCATAAGTTTGTATTTGTTTTGGCCGTTTCTCGACGTAGTTGTTTCGTAGTCAGACGGTTGTCCATCTGCCAAGCCCGCTCCAATGTCTGTTTCCAGCCTGTCATAAACCCTTATCTCGTCGGTTTCGAGGTTAATCACATACTCCTTATCATATGTAAAAAAAATCTTTTCGTTTTCTCTGTCAATCGTTACATTGGCAAACCTCTTATCAATCTCGCCACCTATGGAATCCTGATACTCTGTCTTTGTTCCGCTCTCTTTGTTTATCTTTATCAGGCGGTCTGAACCATCCATAAAATAACTTGAGAACATATACAAGAACAAATATTCGTCTGTTTCAAAACTGTCCTTGATGGTGCTTAAGGTATGGTTCTTGAAATAATTAGGCCAATCATCCGCCGTCGGCGTTACGACCCCTGCCTCAAAAATCATATCCTCGACTTTATCGACATAGTAATACTCCACAGGGGTTTGCCTCTCTTTGGCTCCATAGATGCCATCTTCGTCTTCTTCAAACACAAGCATCGAGAAACTGCATTTGTAGCCAATAATTTCGCCCTTATATGTAACAGGTATAAAAGAGTTTTTGGGGATTTCTTTTTCACAAAGTATGTGTCCGCCGGTCAGTGGCGCACGCATAGGCTGTGCCTCTAACACACCATTACTCTCCGTCAGGATAATGTTATAACCCTTATCTTCCATCATATTTCTCATACTGTAAGGATAGCAATGCATCAACTCAAGATTGAGTGTCCTAAGTCTCTCACTCCAGACATATCTTCCGCCTATGTCCGAAAAAGCATTATCTTCTCCAAGTTTCTCTACTACAACAGCCATTTTGCCGTCAAGTGAATAAGACTCAATCTTCTTGCCTCTGAAGTATGTTTTTATATCCGTTTCGTATATGTTGCCTACAACAGTCCCAGGCCTTTTGTTGTTGGAATTCTTTCCGCTCGCAAGCCTCTCGGGGTTAAAATCGTAAATTTCGAGAGTTCTTATCTCGTCCCAATACTGATACTGATTTGTTATGTCCTCAACGATTACAACGGTTTTTCCGCCTATATTGTAGGAGTCTACCCACACTCCGTTTATGCACGTTTTTATATCTGTCGAATAAATTTTCCCCGCTATATCACCATTTGCCGCAAAGGCTGTCGGCAACATAGAAACTATAAAGCCTGCCGCCAAAACAATTGATATTATTCTCTTCATCCTATGCACCTCCTAGTAGCACTCATAAAGTCTCAGCATTGTTGCAATTGCTTGCTCAATGGTATAATTGTCTTGCGGATAGAAATTTCCGTCAGGCCCCCCTCTCATTATATCCATAATGTATACAGCCCCCACAGAGTCTTGCGCCCAATGGGAAACATCCGCCATATCGTGGTAATGCCAATTACCTAAAACTTCCTTTGGAATTGTTTTGTTGCCGAGGAACACAGCCATTCTAAACAGAATTGCCGCCGCCTGTTCACGGGTTATCCTCTCATCGGGGGCAAATGTACCATCACCCATACCCTCGATTATACCCATTGACGCCAAAACCTCGACCTCGCCATAATAACAGTCTGTAAACTTGTTTATATAAGCGTCTTTTATTCCGCGCTCTGATAAAATATTATCTATCGTTGTGCCCAAACCTGCTCTTGAATCACTCGTCGGGTCAAACTCGGTAGCGATGAGACGATATGCAAGCCTGCAGAAATCATACCTGGTAATATCCTCGGTATACTTATCCGTCAGGTCATAAATCAGCAGGTTGCAGGCTGCTGCCTTTTGAACTTCAGGCTTTGCCCAATCACTTGCGCCGTCTATGGGCAATATATTTTCCTTCTTCGGCTCTGCCTTATCCTGCTCTGTAACCTCTCTCTGCACCTCGACATATCCCTCAAAATCCTTATCAAAATATGTGTGTCTCACTGTTTCAAATGCGGTATACAGGGCGTTTCTGCCGTTACCAAAGAGGGGCATATACCAGAGATAATTTATCTTTTCCACCCCGTGCGACCATGACGGCTCGCCAAACCGCCCCATACGCAACCCCGAGTGGGGATATATTATATAAGATTTTGTTTTATCCTCGTTCCAGAGTTTAATATAAGTGTCCTGATTGTTGTAATATTCAGAATATGGCGATATCACACGTTCATAGCCAAAATTCCAGTATACCTCCAAAAACTTGTCAAGGTCTTCTTCTCTTATATCTGCCGCAACGTCACCTGACACAATTGTACCAAATGCAATATTATCCATATCGGTCTCGCCTATTACCTGATAAAACATTCCATCCCAGCCAAGGGGTTCTGCCGATATCTGCCCATCCTCAGGGTTGAGAACGCCTTTGTGCATAGTCTCTCCGTCATAGTGAGAATAAGATATTTGTCCGTTTTCCTCAAGATGCAGAACGCTCTTGGAATAGGAAACTACAATATTCTCCAAGTAATCAATAACTGCCTGCTCCTCACCTTTTTCAACTATGATATATTTATCATTCATATTCAAAAACTTATATTCTGTTTGATAAGGAATTAAAATTTTATCTGTATCCATATCGTAAAGAGCAAGCCTTTCTCCACTCTCTAAAACATAATAATTTTTATATTTTGGCGAAATTGGGTAACAATTTGTTATAAAGACTTCTCCGTTATAGTCATTAAGGTCAATCTTGTTTAAATTCCAGTCTATATGTTTCTCAACGCCATCTTGAACAACTATAGCATAGGCTTTTGGAAATGGTACATATTCAGGGTTAAATCTCTTCTTTACATCATCGTATATATAATCGGTTATAAAATTACACTTATTGTCTACAATGGCGTATTTACCATTTGATTTTATAAACATCTTCTCGCTCTGATGCTCAAGATAATAAAGAAAAGTTCCCGTTGTCCGAAGAATCTCATCATTTGTCTCATAGTCATACACAACAAGTTCTGCCTCGTCGCCCTCTTTGCACTCCCTAATAGTATAAATACCGTTACTCGGGGGATTTATGTCATAATTCTCAGATACAGTTGCGAGAATAGTGCCATCAAGATCAAACATCACTTTTGTTCCATCAAAAGCCTGCGCCGAGCAATATCCCGAATTATCCGATACATACTTATATGGGCCGCCCAAAACGTTATTCTCGCTGTCGACTACGTATTCTTCGCCTGAATACGTCCGTACGCGGCACAGGCTTCCTATCTGCTGCAAATCGTCAATCTGCGTGCTTTCAAGAGTTTCAGCACAGGCTACACTGCCTGTTGCTAATAATATTATTACCACTAATAAAGTAACTGCAATTCTTTTCATTGTACCTGTCTCCTTCCCTGCGGTTTATTTCATTTTACCACAAAACCCTGTGTTTGTCCACACACTTGCCATATGGCGTGTTTTATGATAAAATACATTTATACTAATCTGGAGGGTTCCTCTATGAATATTTCTTACGTTATTTTTGATATGGACGGGGTTTTGATAAACTCCGAGCCTGCTTCTATCGGCTCTGCCAAAAAGGCTCTTGCCCTTTGCGGAATCGATACGGTTGATTCTGACTTTGAGCCGTACATCGGTGCAGGCGAAACGCTTTTTATAACCGAGATTTCCAAAAAGCACGGTTTATCTGACAAAGCAGAAATGATGATTGGCGCTATGTATGACCTTTATGAAGAAATAGCACCAACCACCTTGAAAGTGTTTCCGTCGGCGTTGCCGCTTATAAAGGCCCTGTATGACAAAGGCTATAAACTGGCTGTCGTTACAAGTTCTGCAAAGAGGCGGCTTCTCTTTAACCTCAAAACAGCAGGGATAGACCTTAACTATTTTAACGTTATTATCACAGGCAGCGATTTAAAAGAGAAAAAACCTTTACCCGTACCATACCTTACCGCCGCAGAAAAATTAGGTGCAGACAGCAAAGACTGCCTTGTAATAGAAGATGCCTTAAACGGCGTAACCTCTGCAAAGGCTGCAGGTATGCAATGTGTTGCAGTTACTACCTCTTTTGAGGAAAACGACCTAAAAAAGGTCGGTGCGGATTTTATTGTAAATGATATTATAGAAGTTATTGATATTTTAGACGCGGGAGAATAACAAATGTTTAATATAATATATGGTCTGGATGGCTCAGACAGAGATGCCTATACTCAAAACCGAATACGGTCCGCTATGTCGGAGGGAAAAATCTCGTGGATTTTAGTCCCCGAGCAGTTTTCTATGTTTACAGAGCGGTCAGTTATAAAACAGTTTGGCATATCAGCCCAGTCCCATATAAAGGTTATAACATTTTCCCGTCTGTCAAACCTTGTTTTATCAAAACTCGGGCCGCTCCGCACACAATATATAAACGATGCAGGCAAACAAATTCTTGCCGCGCGAACAATTCGCGCCCTTAAGGGCCGTCTCGGAAAACTGTCTGCCAGTCTTAGAAAAACAGGGGTTTCCTCTACTGTTGTAGGTCTTGCGTCCGAGTTTAAGCGATATGGCGTCACTCCTGACGCTCTTGCTTGTGCTGCTGAGAATGATGACAACCCTGAATTTTCTGCAAAACTTGCTGATATTTCTCTTATTCTGGAAACCTTTAATAACTTTCTGGAAAATCAGGCGGCAGATGCCGAAGATAACTTATCTTTGATATCATCAAAGATAAAAGACTGCGACTTTCTGCGCGGAGAACTTTATATAATGCACTTTCGCTCCTTTACTCCAGTTGAGTATACGGTAATTGGGGAGATTATAAAACTTATGGATGTATGTGCAGTTATGTGCTGCAATAGCGTGTCTTCTCCCTCTTCTCTCTTTGCCCCTGTGGCGGCAACCTGCCGCACCCTTACAGAAATTGCAGCGACAAATGGAATTGAATGTTCAGCACCGGTGTGCAGAGATTCCCTCTCAGGCGAAGATGCTCTTTTGCATCTGTCCCTGAATTACTTTAAAGCCCGCCCTCAAGTTTATTCGAAAACTCCTGGGAGCGTTGCTCTGTATCAGGTATCAAACCGATACAGAGAAGTAGAGGCTGCTGCGGATTTGATTCTTAAACTGTGCCGCACGGAAAACCGTAAATTTTCAGACTTTCTTATCCTTGCGCGCAACACCGCTGACTATAACCGTATTATGCCTGCGATATTTGAAAGCCGCGGCATAGATGTTTTTCTTGACACAAGACGAAGCATCCTTACAAAACCCCTGCTGACTATGATTTGCTCTGTTCTTGATATTTTATCTTACGGATATTCTTATGACAGAGTAATGAGCCTTGCAAGAACAGGCCTCTTTGACCTTACCGATACAGAAACAGATATTTTTGAGAACTATCTTCTCTCTGTTAACCCCTCCCACTCAATGTGGGAGCAAAAAGAGTGGGCCTATTGTCCATCAGATTATGACCTTTCGGTTATAAATCATGTAAGAAACACCCTTGTAAAGCCCGTTGAGAGTATTTCCTATCAGTTATCCGGAAGAAAAACTGCAAGCGAGATATGCAAAGCAATTTTAAACTGTCTTGAAAAGCAGGACCTTTCAGAAAAAATCAAGGAAATCTGCAATGATTTTGAAAACCGCAATATGCCTTATCTTGCCGAGGAATACCGTCAGGTCTGGAATAGTGTTATCTCGGTGATTTCACAGATTTCTGCCCTTATGGACGACGAATATATAACCTATACAGACTTTGGCGAATTGTTTAAAAGCGCCTGTGGCGGTATCTCTGTTGGTATGACACCGCAGACTCAGGGCAGCGTAATATTTAGCCCCATTGACCTCTTCAGAAGCAGCAACACCCCTGTTGTAATTGTCCTCGGCCTGACAGATGGAGTTTTCCCTGCAAACCACACCTCAGAGGGTATTCTGTCTGATGCAGAGCGAGAGAAACTTCTCAAACGCGGAATCGTTCTTGCCCCCGGTGCGGAATCAAAACGCAACGAAGAACAACTTCTTATATACTCCACCCTGACTGCCGCAAAAGAAAAGTTATATCTCTTCTCCCCTATGTCGGGAAACGATGGTAAGCCGCTTGAGGTATCACCCATTGTCAGAAAAATACAGACAAAGATTTTCCCCGAAATTACGCTTTGCAATCCCGACGCAACCGATGACATACTAAAAGGTGCAGAGGGCAAAGCCGCTGCTTTTGAGGTTTTGTGCTCTGTCCTCGCAGACAACAATGGCGGCAAAGAGCTCTTTTCTTCTGCAGCACAGGAGTTATATAACTATTTCGAAAATGACGATGTGTACTCTCCTCAACTTATGCAGGTGCTGGGCGCTATGCAGGCAAAAGAGCCCGATAAACTGTCCCACTCAGCCGTGGAGGCAATTTACGGCAAAACCTTGTCCCTGAGTGTCTCACGGCTTGAAAAATACAACGCCTGTGCGTTTTCTTACTTCCTGAACTACGGCCTTTATCTGTCTGAGAGAGAAAAATCAAACATAGAACCGCGCGGTATGGGAAACATTCAACATGCAGCGCTTTATGATTACTTTACCACTCTCAAAGAAAATGACATTAACTATACTGATATAACAAAAGACTCCTGCTATGGTGACATATACAAACTTGTTAAAAAAGAAGCAATTGCAGAGGCCGAACTTCTTTATGAGAGTTCCGCCTACTATAAGTATGTTGTCTCAAGAATGCAGGGAATCGCAGCAAGAACCGCGTGGGAGGTTGTAAAGTTCTACCGGTCCAGTCTCTTTAGACCCGTAGGATATGAAATCAGAATAGGCACAAACGGACCTATCCCATCTATCTCGATAGAGAATGATAATGGAGATAAAATTGCCTTTGTTAAAGGAATAATAGACAGGGCTGACTCTGCCGTTATAAACGGAAGAACCTATATAAGTATTATTGACTATAAGTCATCACCCAAGAGTCTTGACGCAAGGCTCTCGGAGGCCGGCGTGAACATTCAGCCGCTTTTATACTCTGACATTGTATGTAAGAGAATGAACGCAAGCCCTGCTGCTATGCTTTATATGCAGATGACAGACCCGATAGTCAGCGACTCTAAATTAAAGTCGGATACCGACGCCGAGATAGAAAGGGTTGCAAACGGAAACATTAAATTCGGTGGATGGCTTAACGATAGCGCAGATGTTGTATCAGGCTACAGCCGCGGAGGAGAAAACGGAGAGAATTACACTCCGGGCGGTAAATCCTCTTTGGTTGAAGAAAGCGAACTTTTACGGCGCATATCTGCGGCAAACAAAAAAATAAAAGAATCCGCAAACGGCATATACAACGGCAACATAAAAGCAGAGCCGTACACAGATAATCTGTATAATGCGTGTACCTACTGCCTCTTTGGCGGAATATGCAACAAAAGAAAGGTAGATTTATAAAGATGAAAACATTTGTCCTTGCAAGTAAAAATCAACATAAAGCCGACGAAATCAAAAAGATTCTCGGAGAAGACTTTGAAGTAATAACCCAGACCGAGGCAGGCGCAGGTTATATCGATGTAATAGAAGACGGCGACACTTTCGAGGCAAATGCCATAAAGAAGGCAGAAACCATTATGAAAGCCACCGGCAAACCAACCATCGCCGATGACAGCGGTCTTTGCGTTGATTACCTTGACGGCGCCCCCGGGATTTATACCGCAAGATACGCAGGGGAAAACGCCACAAACGAAGAAAATATCAACAAACTTCTCAGCGCAATGAAAGATGCTGACATCACGCAAAGAGACGCAAAGTTTGTCTGCGTAATTGCCTTATCGTTTCCTGATAAAGATACTATAACTTTTAGCGGTGAATGTGCCGGCAAAATTGCACCCCGTCCAAAAGGTGACGGCGGCTTTGGCTATGACCCTGTTTTTTATATTCCAAAATACGATGCAACTATGGGGCAGTTAGAACCTCATATTAAAAACGTCATAAGCCACAGGAGTGATGCACTAAAAAAGTTTGTCGGATATTTTAAATAAACTTTTAAATTAAAAAGAGTGCCTCGGTGAACAGGTCCAGTAAAAACGGACAATAGAAAAAACTAAAAACAAAACTGACTCCGCTTGAAAAAACGAAGTCAGTATGTTGCTTAAAATTTAATATTTATGCCATAGGCACTCTTTTTTGTGATGTTTGCACAAACTAGGGCAATTCACGGCGAGGTGCTCTTTTTGATTTTTAATCTTACTGAGGAAGTACGCAGATAAGTTTGATTTCACCTTCTGTCATATAAATCAGTATTCTGCTTGGTGTTGCATTATCAGCATATGCAGTAAGACCTGCTATTGCAGAGATATAATCTCCTTCATTAATTGCAAGTTCTCTGCCTGTTTCATCATAGATAAGAATCTGAGCGTTCTCAAAGTCTTCTACATTGAAACTGATAGCCTCCGTTATATCATACTCATCGTCGGCTTCGAGTTCTCGCGGTGCGATTGTCAATGTGGTGTCATCTCTTGCAACTACGCTGGCAAGAATTGCAACAAACTCTGCATCATAAATGTCAAGGTCCTGTCCTGCTTCCTCTGCTGCGTCGAGTTCCTTTTCGTCAAACATAATACCAAACTCATTTGAGCCGTCTACATCGTAAATCATATATTCTTCTTCAACAAGGGTATATCCGTATCTATCGGTTCCGGCTCTGAAGATGTCACCCTTTTCAAGGTCATCTGCAAATCTTCCTGTCTCATCAGAAATCCACTCTGTGAATGAAGCGCCGCCTGCTTTGTCAGGTGAAACCTTGTAACCATTTGCACGGTACATTACATCGTCTTCCTGCGGGTTGTTTGCCTCGTTAATTCCGGTAAGAACATATACCGGCGAAAGCGAACTTACATCCTCTGAATTATCAGCGCCGTATACAACAACTACCTTAGGAGTATTTGTTGCAGATACATCAAATGCCTCTACGTTGTAGTTAAGACCATTCTTGAAACTTCCTGATACTGTAGATTTTCTGAACTGACTATATTCTGTTCTGTCCTCAGGAATAGCAATTACTATAGCACTGCCTATATTGATTCTCACACTGTCCTTTGTAAGAACTTTAGAAGAACTTGTATAAGTAACACTATCCTCTGCTGTTATACCGCTGAGCGTTGTAAGTTTATCAGAAGTAACTTCCTGACCCTTATCAACCGAAGTTGCAGTGATTATCTTGTTGAGGACCATTTTCCCGTCATAATTTCTTGTGGTGTACTTAACAAGCTGCTGAACTGCAAGTTTACCACTGAGGTCATTGTCTGCTGTTATTTCAAGAGCATCAACAACATCTGTTCCTGTCGGACAGGTATCACCGTCAACGGTTGTGTTCTTATATGTGCCAAGATCTTCTGTGTTTCCTGATGAGTTAAGGATTCTGAAGGAAACATTGCCGTCAAATGAATCTCTTTCCTCGCTGTAGCCGATGATGTATCCATATTTCACAGTCTCGGTTGATGCATTCTTTGTGTAAGCAACCAAGTCACCATTTATATCAAGATAGAATGTGCCGGCTTCCTGAGTCTGAGGCTCTGCAAGTATCGCTTCTCCGCCATTCATCCATGGAGCAGCCTTTGAATAATAATATTCTTTATTGTCAATCTCAACAGATTCTCCAGCGTTTCTTGCATTAACTGTTCCGCTTACTTTATCTGCCAGAACAACCGCACGTCTGATAGTCTCTCCACCGTTATCTACGCTCTCAGTATAGCAGATAATGTTGCCTACAGCGATTGAACTATATTCTATTTCATCACCATTCTTATTTACAATAGAGAGGCGACGGTCTGTATCGATATTAAGAGAAAGTGTCTTGTCATCCGGATGCTCTACCACTCTTACAAGGTTATCAACTATGCTGCGGTTTACTGCATCCTTACTGGATACATAATAAATCTCATACGCTGTCATATTGATTACATCGTATCTTCCATCGCTGTCAGAGTCAATAAGGTCAAATGTTCCCACCTCAGGGATCATATTATCATCTAAAACATCACCAAACCTGCTCTCGTCTGCTTCGCTGCCGTAGAGTTTGCCATTGTATATAACTACATTCTCAGGGTCAAGATTTGCACGTTTTTCTCTGTCATCTGTTACGCCCTCATAGTATATTATCTGATTATCCTCTGTCTCATACTCATCTATGTTCGCCGCATTTATGTTCAGAGTGTCTGAGTCCTGAAGCACACAGAACATAAGTGTGCGGTTTCTTGAACCATCCTCTGCATAATAGAACTCTACCTCATGTCCGATATAGTTCTTAAGGCTCTGATCTGTTGTGTAGTATGTGTTTACTTCATAGTCATATGAATCTTCTTCTCTTGCATAAATCTGAATCTCTTCATCACGAAGATTTATGTCTGCGTATGCAAGGCTTGTCGCATTGTTTGAATAAATAATACCTCTGCACTTTGTATAGCCAAGATAGTCGCTGAGGATTGTCTTGTCAGTTCTCTCACCGTTTTCAACAAGTTTTACTTCAAGACCATCATACAAAAGCTGTGCTATGCACGCACGGGTTGCAGGTGTCTCAGCAGCGCCAAGTTTTGATGCACTCTTAGTAAGGCCGGTTTGATTTGCAATTGTTAAGTAATTGCTGTACCAGGGAGTAACAGAAACGTCAACATCTCTGCCATAGCCAAGGGTACATACGATCATCTTGATTGCTTCTTCGTATGCAACGTTTGCGTTTGGTCTGAATGTGCCATCTTCATAACCATTGATTATTCCCATACCATAGGCTGTGTTGATGTTGGGAATAGCCCAGTTAATAGATGAATCATCATCAGCTACATCACTAAAGGGAAGCGCCGCTACAGTTGCAGCGCCCATAGTACCAAGGTTCAATGTTCTCATAAGCATCGCAGTAAACTCTGCTCTTGTAACATTCTGCAAAGGTCCAAATGAACCATCGGGATAACCATTGATTATTCCCATAACATTCAAGGTGTTTACCGCATTATAATAGTCCTCTGTGCCTGTAATATCGGTAAATCCGGCAGCGGTTGCCTCTTCTGTTTCATCTGCAGAAACAACCAGCACAAGTGATGACATTATCATCATAACCGCTAATGCCATACACAAGATTCTCTTTTTTGTCTTCATAAAAGTGCCTCCTTATATATAATTACTCTTTCGTTATCGGTTAAACGAAAAATTCTTCACAATAATTTTATCATCTTTGGATTTAAAAGTCAATGCTTCAAGGTCTGTTAAACTCTTACAAATATGTAACGATTATGTTATTATTGTTTCTTTTTCCTCATAAAAGCAGCCTTTTCCACTTTCTTATCGGTCTTTATACAGACAACGCTCTGCGGGCGGTTGGCTACCTCAATTTCGTTACCGTCTTCGTCAATAATCATCTCTATATTTTGTGTAAAGAAACTTCCGTCAGGACAAAGGAACTCCACCTCATCCCCCTTAAAAAATCTGTTCTTCTGAACTATTTTAGCAAGGCCGATTTCTGCATCATAATCTTCTACCACACCCACCATATCATATTCGCGAATGTACGAACTGCTGGCATAATGCTGCTCTGTTCCGCCGGGCTTTCCGAAGTAAAAACCTGTGGTATAGTCCCTGTGGCTGACCTTTTTAAGTTCTCCCAGCCACTGCGAGTCAAACTTCCACTCTTTTGGATTTTCCATATAACTGTCAATTGCACGTCTGTACGCAGCAACAACCGTTGCGACGTAAAACTCTGACTTTACACGTCCCTCTATTTTAAAACTTGAAAGTCCTGACTCCACAAGTTTGTCAATATGTTCTATCATACATAAATCCTTGGAGTTGTATATAAATGTCCCTCTTTCGTTTTCGTATACAGGCATATATTCTCCGGGTCGCTGTTCCTCCATAAGATAATACTTCCACCTGCACGGATGAGCGCAGGCACCTGCGTTTCCGTCTCTGCCTGTCATGTAGTTGCTCAGCAAACATCTGCCCGAATATGATATACACATGGCCCCGTGAACAAAGGCTTCAAGTTCCAGTTCTGCATCTGTACGCTCTCTTATATCTTTGATCTCCTCAAGCGACATCTCCCTTGCAAGAATCACGCGCTTTGCACCCATTTCATGCCATGTCTTAGCGCTCTTGTAGTTTACATTATTTGCCTGTGTGCTTATATGAATATCAAGGTCCGGCGCTATCTCCTTTGTTACCGCAAACATACCAAGGTCTGATAGAATTACTGCGTCTACACCTATATCCTTTACCTCATTCAGATACTTTTCGTATTCATCAATATCGTTGTTGTGTGGAATTATATTTGCTGTCAGATAGACTTTTCTGTCTCTTTCTTTGGCAAACTCGATTCCTCTTTTCATCTCATCAAGTGTAAAGTTATCTGCCGCCTGACGCAGAGAGAACTCCTCTCCGCCAATGTAAACTGCATCTGCGCCATATTCTATTGCAGCCCTCAATTTGTCAAGGTTGCCCGCCGGTGCAAGCAACTCCGGCTCCTGAAATTTCTTATTCATTTTCTGTCTCCTCTCTTTAAACAAAAGCCGACGACACAGTTTGTGTCGTCGGCATAAAAGGTCTTATTTATTTAAATTCAATGCCAACATAGTCACAAATACCGCGTGCTATACCCTCAGCAAAATCTCTGCGGGATTCTTTATCTGCAAGATACTTGGCATCATTTGCACTGTCAATAAATCCGGTCTCAACCAGGGCAGAAACCATATTTGTGTTTCTAAGCACTGCATATCTCGCTTTCTTTACACCACGGTTGCGAAGCCCAACTTCATCAAGCATTCCGTCCTGAATAAATCCTGCAAGCGCTTTGCCCGCGCCTGAACCTGTGCAGTAATATGTCTCTGTACCTGTTCCGCCGCCGGCGTTACAGTGAATCGAAACAAAGATGTCCGCACCAGAACGGTTTGCGATTTCTGCTCTGCGTGCAAGAGAAGCACTTACAGACTCAGTTGAAACGTTTTCCTTAAGAGAATTTCTGGTCATAATAACTGTAAATCCGTTTCTCTCAAGCAGTGGCTTTAATTCTTCGGCAATATAATATGTAATATCCTGCTCACGGAGGCCATTGCCCGTTGCACCCGTATCGACACCACTATAGTTATGGCCGGCATCAACTACAACCAGTAGGCCTTCTGAAGAACCAATCGGCGACCATACGTATTCGGGCTCAGGCTCTTCAGGAACTGTATATCCGTCCGCCTGCTCGTCTTCTGCCATATATGTCTTATAATCCTCACCATAGTACTGATAGTAATCCCACTCTGAGTCCGGCTCCCATATTTCTTCAGGCTCAAATTCAACTGCTACGTTTGTCTGAGTTCCCACAATTACCTTGCCTGTGTTACTGCCGCCTACGTCAACGGCGTGATTTCCGGTCTTATCCTCGCCCTTTATAAGCATAGAATTATACACAACCTGTGCCACAAAAGCACGATTTGCAGGCTCTCCTACTTTGAAGTCTGCACCTTCTAAGAGATTATTCTTGCGTGCCACATTTACATAGCCTGAATACCATTTTGGCCCAACCTTTGAAAGTGACTCGTTACCAACCCCTGAAGCACAGACAACTATTTTAACTGCCTGCTCGCAGGTAACATTGCTGTTTGGCGCAAAACTGGTATCATCCATACCATTGATATATCCGTTCTCATAGCAGAAAGAAATATACCCCTCTGCCCAGTTGCCGCTCTTTACATCCGTAAACGGAGTTTTCGCGGTCTTATAATATGATGCGTTATAGTTGTTTGCTCTGGCAATAAAAGCACAGAACTCTGCACGGGTTGTGTTATCCCCTGGAGCAAATGCACCGTCACCCCTGCCCTGAATTACGCCTTCATTGCTGAGTTTGTCAACGGCCTTATAATATGATGCGGTAATTGGCACATCCGAAAATTCCATACCATAAACAGAGTATGGAACAGCAACTGTAACGAGAATGAGTATCATACAAACAGTTGCTGCTATAATACGATTATGCATTTAGTCCACCTCAAAAATTCAATAATTGTGCCCTGCTGCTTTTCAACAAGACACGATAATTATACCACGTTTTGAGCTGAAAATCAAGCAACTCCGTCTTTTTTTTAGGTTTTTGTTTTCAATTTATTCATTTTTTTGTAACATATAACCAAATTGGTGGCCAGTGTAATATTTTTGTAATAATATGTAAATTGCGCCGTATGGTGTGTATAAAATTTTTGCATAGCCCTAAATATTGTGCTTATCCCCCTGAAATATTACAAAAATCATAAAAGTCGAACCAACACCCATTATAAAGATTTGTCCCGATTTTTTTGTGCAGTTTTTTGCCCCGATTGACAGTTTTTCACAGTTATGCTATACTTTTAAGCGAATTTATATGTAAAAAGAAAGGGGCACCCCTCTTATGAGAGACAAAAATAAATGCTGCTGCTTTACGGGACACAGGGCTGTCTCGAATATACATAAGGAGTGTCTTGTTGCAAATCTGCCTGAAATTATCAAAAGCCTTTTAAGCGATGGCATAACCGATTTTATTGCAGGCGGTGCACTTGGTTTTGATACCATAGCCGCGCAGTCGGTTCTGAAAGCAAAAGAAACCGATAATAATATCAGGTTGATTCTTGCCCTGCCCTGCAAAGACCAGACAAAGAACTGGAACAAAACCCTGATATCCATCTATGAAGAAATCTTTAAAAAAGCAGATGAAATTATCTATGTCTCGGAGGAATACACCCCGGAATGTATGCGAAAGCGCAACCGTTTTATGGTAGACAACAGTGCCCACTGCGTGTTCTTTATGACTTCACCCCGCGGCGGCACCGCATATACTGTAAAATATGCACTTGAAAACGATTTAAATATGATAAACGCAATGATAAAAAAAACACCCCATAAGGGTGAAGTGATATAATGATGGTAGACACAAAAAAGTGTCTGCCATCATTTTTTATGCTATACTAAAGAAAAGGAGTTGAATTTTATGGGAAGACCAAAAGGTGGAACTAATGTATTTCACAGCAAAGAAGAAAAATTAGCA
>JAZSBQ010000082.1:0-3366 GCA_045602485.1 Clostridia bacterium | reverse complement strand
ACCTTTTAATCCGTTTCTTTTTTCATTTTAAAAATCATCCTGAGAATTCCTCTCATTATTTTTGGAGCCTTGACCACAACAACCTGCATATAAACTCTCCATTCTGCCCGATATTATATGTATTTTTCTGCCTTCGGGCATAGCAGAAATGTTTTTATTTTCTTCTGAGGCAGCAAATCCCGGCAAGAACAAGGGCAACACCAAGAAGAGTTATCAGTATGTAATACGGAATTATGTACGCCAGCAAAATCCCCGCCCCGAGAGTAATCAATATAGAACCGATTGGCATCCTGCAGTTGTTTCTGCATCCGCATCCTCTTTTAATCCACATAATACCCGCCCCCTGTATCTACGCACTGTTTTGCCTACTATCAATATACGCATATACCTTAATTTTGTTACAAAACAAAAAAGCTAAAACCTTTAATATCTGTTACCTTTATTTACTCCCCTTTTGTGTATTTATAATATTGTAATATCAAAGAAATCCTGGTGCAATGCATCAGGATTTCTTGCTTATTATCTTTCTTATTATATCAACAGGGATAATGGTTACAGCAAGCAACATCACAACTATCCATTCTCCAATATTAAGTCCCGCCGTACGGAGGAGACTTCCGCCAAAATATGTCATTAATATCTGTACAATGGCAACACTTGCCATAACCGCAATAAACTGTTTGTTAAGAGACAGATTTTCGAGCAAATCTATCCCGTCACAACGGGCATTAAATGCATTGAATATACTTATAAATATAAAAAATGCAAAAAATCCCGTATAGAAGTATATATCCCCCGCGCTGCTTCGAAATGCTTCCCTGATTACAGGAGCAATAAAAAACAAAAGACTGAGAGCGCATATATAAAGACTGTTTGTTATTATCCCGCCCCACATCTTACTATCAATTATGTCTTCGTCTCTGCGCCTTGGTTTTTCAAGCATATATTTCTTAAGTGCAGGCTCTCCGCCAAAAGCAATTGCAGCAAGACTGTCTATCAGCAGATTTGTCCAAATCATCTGCGAAATATCAAGAGGTTTTTCTACCCCAACTATTGGGCCAAGCATTGATATTATTACCGCCGCAACGTTAATTGTCAACTGAAACTGCACAAACTTTTTTATACTTTTATATATTGTTCTGCCATATAGCACGGCGTTTCTTACCGAGCGGAAGTTGTCATCCATAATAACAACATCAGAGGCCGCTGACGCAGCCTCGGTGCCGCTTCCCATTGCAAATCCCACATCTGCAAGTTTCAGGGCAGGTGCATCGTTTACACCATCGCCTGTCATTCCGGCAACAAGGTTTTTCTCCTGTGCAATTCTTACAAGTCTGCTCTTATCATCGGGCAAAGCACGGGCCACTACTCTCAGTCTTGGCAAAATTTCTTTTACTTCTTCATCCGACATCCGTGACAAATCTTCCGACGTCATTACAATGTCTCCGTCACCCACAAGCCCCGTCTCACGCCCGATTGCCTCTGCGGTATCATACCTGTCGCCCGTTATCATTACCACCTGAACCCCGGCTCTTTGCATTTCTTCTATTGCGCCCTTTGCCTCAGGTCTTATTTCATCCCTTATGGCTACAACTCCAATAAGAGTCATTTTGTCCGGCATTTCTTCTCCCTCGCACTCGCCATCTCTGACAGCAAGGGCAATTAATCGCATTGCCCCCCTTGCAAGTTCTTTTATTTTATTTTCAAGAAGTAACGATTTTACTTCTCTCTTCTCTCCTTGCACATAACCAAAACGGCAACGGGGCAGAATCTTTTCGGGCGCACCTTTTATAAGAGTCTTAACGCCTACATCATTTATTGTTGCCATAGAGTACTTTTTTGCTGAGGTGAAGGGAACAGTTTTAATTACCGACACATTCTTTAATTCTGCCCCTTTTGCCCCTGCAAATTCCAGCAGAGCCTTTTCTGTGGTGTTTCCGCCTATAATTCTCCCACCCGAGAACTTCGCCGACGAATTTGCCGCCGCAGATAAACCAACAAATCTTTTCATATTATTATCAAGTTTGTCAAACTTTTCTGTCTCACCACCGAGGCAATCTATAAACTTAACTACCTTTAATCTGCCTTTGCTTATTGTCCCCGTTTTGTCGGTAAACAGAATATTTATTCCTCCTGCTGTCTCTATACCGATCAGTTTTCTTACAAGCACATTTGACCTCAGCATTTTCTTCATATTAAGCGAGCACACAATGGCTATCATAAGCGGAAGGCCGTCAGGCACTGCTACAACAATTACGATTACGCCAATTATCAGCGAGCTGACCAAATCCGATGTCACCTGCGTTGTATCTGCAAAGTATGCAGAAATCAAGGCAGGGTCAAAATTATTAGCCAGAAAGGCATCGTTAAAAAAACAAATAAGAACTATTAAAACTGCACTGATACAACCAAACCGGCTTATACTTTTTGCAAGTTTTCCAAGTTTTACAGTCATCGGGCTTTCTCTTCCCTCCGTCTGAGCCTCGCCTGTCAATCTTCCGTAAACCGTTTTGTCCCCCACCACATCGACGATCATCGTTGCCTCGCCTGAACGCACAAAACTCCCACGAAGCAAGCTGCTCTTGCTCCAGAAGTTATTAAAATCCAGCTTTTCAGATATTTTATTGTCTGCCGATTTCTCAACCTCCCGGCTCTCTCCGCTGAGTGATGATTGGTCAACCATTATTTGACCGTCTGCAATTCTCCCATCTGCAGGAATCATATCCCCCGCCTGAAGCAAAACCGCGTCGCCCACAACAATCTCTGATATCAGCACCTCACATAGCCTGTCATCCCTCAGCACTTTGCATTTTATCTGCTCTGCTTCTGCCTGAAGTTTCTGATATGTATTTTCGTTGCTGTACTCAGATATTGCCGACACAAAAGTAGAAATTATAACTGAAAGTAAAATCCCTGCGCACTCGTGCCAGTCAACCTTTCCAAAAAACGTAAATATTATATTTATGCCAAGGGCAATCAGCAACACAATTATTATCGGGTCATCATAGTTGTCCCAGTATGTTTTAAAGAAACCGCGCCTTTCTTTAGGCGTCAGTATATTTTTGCCGCTCTCCTGTGCTGATTTTTTTGCCTGCTGTGATGTCAGCCCTTTTATATTCTTCATTTGCCTGCCCCTCTCCTGTCCTCAGCCATACTAAAATATATGCGGACAAGAATTGGAGTAGTACAATAGTTTGTCTTTAAAAACAAAAAAGCGATGCATAATGAAGTGAACCCAAAAGTTTAGACAAAATTTAATATTAACTTACTAAGGAGTGAGTTCGGTATTGTACAGGACTCATTCCTTTTAGTTTTAATGAAATTCTTTCATTGTTGTAATAATTAATATATCTCTTTAATTCTTCA
>JAZSBQ010000081.1:0-14000 GCA_045602485.1 Clostridia bacterium | reverse complement strand
ATTTATTTTTAAATTCAAGATATAAATAAAAACAAGGGAGGAGCATCGCTCCTCACTTGTTTAATTGGTATTATTTAAAATATCTTTTAAGGAGTCCCTCAAGGCCCTTCCCATGACTTGCCTCGCCGTGCTAAATTTTATCGTAGTATTAGAATTAATCTAACTTTATGGGAATACAATTCTTTTTTTGTCCGACAAGTTGTCCGACAACATTCTACTTGATTCATATAATACCCCAATATCTGTTTTTCATAGTATTAGATATATTCTAACAATAAAATTCGTGTCCAAAACTGTACTCAGCAAATATTAAGCAAGTCAGACTCAAATTCCTGAATCTATTATAACCAACTATTCTATTTTTAATGTTTAAAGAACGCAAGTTCTGTTACCATACCATTTTTATAAACAACTATAAAACGATTTACTAAAACATCATCGCCATTTTTAATATCGTCATTTATGTATTCAGCAACTTCACTTAAAGGTATTGAAACCATAGTATGAAGCAATTCACCAGCAAAAGTTTCTTCTGTATCTTCTATATTTATTGCTACCACTTCGTCACTACCCTCTATTACACTTTCAGTACAATCAAAACCCTCACTAAAAAGATTTATAGAATAATATGAAATTGCACCTTTATCGTCTTTGCTTAAACGAATAGCAACTACTAACTCATCATGAGTTTCCATATTATCTTCTAAAAAGTTCTGGAGAGCCTCTGTAAATAATTTAGCATCCATAATTACAACCTCACTTTACTTTTTTTATATTATATCACATATCATACTCTTTTTCAAGCATAATATATAATTAAACCCTATAGCCATCAAAAATACCTTTTAAATAATATTTATTTTAAGAGAGAGCAGCCATTATAAACTGCTCTCCTTAACTTTAATCCCTATAAAAAATACCATTTTTAAAGTGACCAGAAGGCAAATCAATAATTTGCTCTTTTTTCTTTTTGCTATCTTCACTATTGATATTAACTACAACATCATTTTCAGATAGTTTAACAGTCTTGATAGCATTACTCAATGCAGTCAGCGTGTCATTTACTTTAATATCCCTTTGAGGGTCAACCCTCATTCTACCATCCTTATCATGAATATAATATTTCTTGGTTGTTTCAGGCTTCGAATGACCTGCCAACTTCTGTAAATCATCTATTGGAATATTCCCTTCCAATGCCAATTCAGTTAAGAAAGTATGTCTAAAATCATGATATGAAAAGTCAAGGTCTACCATCTCACCCTTATCATTTTCTATCAGAAATCTGTGTTTACCCGTTGTTTTTTCAACTTTACGAGTTGCATACTTTGTACTATCTGATGTTAAAAATTCACCCGTTGGCTTAACATTAACAAAGTTATGTACATAAGCTTGGAAAAATTCTCCATCTTCTGTTTCAATACCTACACTACGCAACCCATTTTCATATGCACTACCATATCTTTCTTTATTCTTTTCCTGCTTATCTTTCAATTCCAACAAGAACTTACGAAGAGGTTGAGACATTGGAACTTTCCTGTCAGATGCAGTCCTTTTTAAAGAAGATAGCCACCACAAACCTTTTTCTGTGCTATATAATAACTGCTTATTGATATACACTTCATTAGTGTCAAAATCTATATCATCCCATGTTAGTCCGAATATTTCAGATATTCTGGCACCTGTATTTATTGCAATAACGAAAGATGGATAGATATTAGAAGTTTTAAGACCGTTATCAATAACAGCCAATTCCTTGGTATTCAGATAACGCCCCACTTCTTTCGGAATGCCCTTTTTACGCCAATCTGCATTTTCAGACGCTGTAACCTTAAGCATAGGGTTTTTATCAATCATGCCATTTTCAAGAGCATAATCAAAAGTAACCTTCATAGCCTTGTATATACCAAAAATATACTCTTGTGAATATACAATATCCTTATTGTAATTACAATCTTTTGCACGCTCACCTTTTTTTGTTAGGAACGCTTTGATATCACCAGGTGTCATCTTTACGATTTTGACCGTCCCCCAATAAGGCACAATATGATTTCTCAAAAGACTATCACGCTTCCTTATAGAGGCTTCCTTATATACACCCGAATGCGTCTTTTCTTCCCAAACCTCTACAAAAGTCCAATCCCTAGTCTTGGTCTTAATATCCTTGACCATAACCGCCTCAAACCACTTATCACGAGCACAAGCCGCTTCGTATGGAGTATCAAAGCCGCTTTCGCTATGTTTAAATAGCCTACCGCTTTCATCCCTATACTGAACCCTGCACTCAAACTTTTCACCGCGTGCACGCACGCCTGTAGGTAATTTCTCACCCATATTAAACACTCCTTAAATTAGATTTCCTTTTTAAGTTTGTTGAATGTTACCGCAGTCAGATAACTTAGTCAAGGGGTACGCGAAAGTTTCTCCACTTTGACCAAATTATTTCCTGTATAACCACAACCTGATATCCTACAGATACCAACTTAAAAAGGTTATACTATTATTTGAAGTGTCCAATTTACAGTGTTAACTTGAGGCATTTCTCCGAGTTTTTAAAAAAATTATCCACATAAAAAAGAGAAAACAGGCTAACATATTTACACGTCTGCCTGTTTATAAACACTTATCAGTATTAACATTATTATAACTCTGGACAACATATAGTTTAAATTAAATCCAAACAATCACCAAGGCTATTAAAAAATGAATTGAACTGCTCATCTAAATATTTCTTATCAAATTGCAATTCTCTTGGTTGTGCTTCGTTTACTTTATGTATATCAGAAAGAAAAACTAAAGCACGAGGTTGAGTAAACCAATCTTTTCCTCTGCCAAATTTTAAATTGTCAGGATGGAACTCACAAGAAAAATCGGTTTTACAATCAGTCTCCGCTAAATTACAATCACAATTAATAATCCTTGCATAATTTTTAGCAACCCTATAAAGAACTTCTGTACTACATACAACTTTATTAAAATCACGCAATTCAACCAATCTGCAATATTCAGCAATAGCAACAATAACAAATGAATTTTCAGCATTAGTAATACGAACGCCTGAATTATTATTAATATAATGCATAAACATGGATAACGCCATACTTTTTCACCTCCTTAAAAAGAAAACACTTTTAACGTGCTATATACATATAGTTTATATCTCATTTTACTATGCTAATTATAATTAACATCTCTCGAATTAACACGTGTTACAATATAACACTATTCTCCGAATATAGTAATGTGGGGAGCGTGGGGACAGGGGGAGTTTTTATAAACCACTCAAATTATTTTATAAAACAGGTTTGAAAGTTTTATAAAACAATGCAAAAGGTTTTATAAAAGACTCAAAATCTTTTATAAAACCCCTCTGCCATTTTGATGCTATTGTACCCGCACTATCTGCACGCCTGCAATCGGAAGCATAATTGTGTCAGTTGTTGCAATCAAATCATAAGCCTCTTTACTTTCTAAGAAATCCTGTTCGCTACGCAAAACAGCAGTTATAAGCAGATTGTTAGCATCTGCATAATCATGCAACACCTTTAACTTCATTGCTTCCTCCGCTTCATCAGAAGCCTTCAGGAAGAAAGCACACCTTCTAAAATCAGCCATTCAAACCAGCCCTTTCAATCATTATTTCCCGCTTATACTTATAAAAAGTATTCCTACTAACTCCGACTATTGCCATTAAATCCACATCACTCAAGGAACCATCGAAGTCTTTAGATAGTTCCTGAATTTTAAGTTTAGCACCAGCAGCCTTTTTTACATTTAACTTTTTACCCTTGACTCCGCCTACTTGTTTACCCTCTAACTTTGCAGTCAGCAAGCCTTCGGATGTTCTTTTATGCAAATCTTCAACCTCTTTTTCGGCCTGCTCAAAGGCAATCCTTATTTGTTTTTCTGCAAGTTTACGCAAGTACTGATTTACCCCTTCCAAGATATAATCCACATCCTCACCTGTAAGAGCCACCTGACGCTGAAGCGCTTCTTTATAAACTTCTGTATTTATATGAGGCTCTTTTAAGAACGCTAGGGGTCATGATTACCCACTTTTGTCTCAATCACATTAGAATAATTACCCATAATACTTTTTGCACAGGAAATGCTTAAACCCGCGCTTCCTCCTTAACTAAAAATTTTTTGCGCATTTTTTATTCTTTCTTACATTACTAAACAAATTTTAAGGTCAGCAAGATATATGCATTGATAAGAGTAGCATCTGTTTCAATATGACGATGAATTTTACATCGTATTTGTCAAAGAACAATTTTTATATAGCGACTACTAAACTCAATCCCTGAACGCTGTACCTCGTTTCATATTATATTTAGGTAGGTAGGCTATTAAGTTTCAGCAGCACGCTTTCAATCTCAATTGATTTTAATGCGCGCATCTCAACCTTGATTACATTCAGAATTATATCACAATTTTAATTGAGAGTTAATGGAATAGACTCAACTTTCAATATTGATTATAAAATGCATAAAATCAAACACGCCTGCTCAATTTTCGTTGATAGGCAAATTTTCTACTAAATTTGTGTTGCATTTCTTATTTGTCTGTGTTATAATATGTAAAGGTAGATTTAGTTGAATGGAGTTGAATAAGATGAAATCTGAAAACCTAAACAATATAACTTCGGATTCAAGGCAATTACCCGAAATAGAAAATCTGAACGGTGTAACAGGAAAAGAAAAAATACATGAACTTTTCATTGACAATCTTGATATTTTGCGTGATAAAGAAAATCGCACTATTCGTGGTATTACCATTAACAGTTCATATATTGGAACGGAACTTGCGTCTCAAATAGAAAATAAAGACTATTTAACTGAAAACGATATTGCTTCCTTAGCGGATGCAACATACCAAGCAGTAAACAACTGGTATAATAAGAACTATTTTCCTAAAACATACAATCTTGCTGTGTTGGCTAAATCATTTAATGTTACTATGGAGTGGCTATTGGGAACTAGCAACATCATGTCATATACATCGGAGCAGGCACCAATAGAGGAACACAAAGTATTTAAAAAGTATGGTATTAACGAGACTGCTTTTTATAGTCTTTGTCAGTTAAAAGCGGAAGATATTGATTTACAAGAATATTTGTCAAGCATAAATTATATTCTTGCCCATATCGCTACCAAATCAGGTAAACCATCTTTACCAGTAGTTAATGCATTAAATATCTTTTTTGATATGTATGATACAGGAATGAATGTGAGATTTAGTTCTGAAAAATTGAAAAGCATCTTAAAAACATTAGAAAAGAAAAGCGATACTGGCACACTAACAGCTGCTGATTATGAATATGCCTTATCACGAAGTTCGTTTCAGGAGTCGCCTGTTTACATTGATGAAGTTAATCTGGATATAGTGGGAACAGAACTAAAAAGATGTAAGGGCAGATGGGTAAAAGGCAAAATAGACGTGTTAGAGGAATTATTATCAAATGATACAAATTCTCCTTCGCAAAATGAAATAAATCAACTGAATGCACTGCAAAATCTGGATGAATACTATAATGATTCCGCCGAAAAGTGATATACCGTAAGATATAGTCTAATATTAGAAAAAGCAAATCGTCCAAAACTGTACTCGGTAAATTAAATTAAAATACAAACGAAATAAGATGTAGTCTATGAAAAAGGCAATATTTAAGCCATTTTTCAACAATCATAGACTACATCTTATTTTATGAATCTTATAAAATTTTTAAATTTCTTTGTCCAACACCACAAACCCAGTGTTTATGCGACTTTGAAGCACTTTACATTTTCGTTTTGTCCAATGTTGGACAGTAAAATCGGACATAAAATAGCGAATTGTCCAACGCTGTGTCCAAAATGACCATAATATCAGACTAATTCTAACACTATGCAAAAGAAAAACACCTCGTTTTGAAGTGAGGTGTTTTCCTTTAAAAATGCCTTTGTTATCACATTTATTCGATTATCCGAAATATCTTTTCAAAAGACCTTCAAAGCCCTTACCGTGACGGGCTTCGTCTCTTGCCATTTCGTGCACTGTATCGTGGATTGCGTCAAGGCCGTTCTTCTTTGCGCAAGCGGCAAGGTCAAACTTACCCTGTGTTGCACCATACTCACAATCAACTCTCCAAGCAAGGTTGTCTTTTGTAGTAGCCTTCATATTAGGCTCAAGGTCTTCACCGAGGAGTTCTGCAAACTTTGCTGCGTGTTCAGCCTCTTCGTAGGCTGCCTTTTCCCAATAAAGACCAACCTCAGGATACCCCTCTCTGTGAGCGATACGAGCCATGCAGAGATACATTCCTACCTCAGAGCATTCGCCGTTGAAGTTAGCCATAAGCTGCTCAAAGATGTACTTCTTGTCTTCTTCGCTTATATCAGGGTTGTTCTTTACGGTCTTGCCGTAAACACCGTATTCGTGCTCAGCAGCAAGGGTTGCGCGCTCAACCATTTCCTTGAACTTGTCAGCAGGAACCTTACATACAGGGCAGTTAGCGGGAGGAGCGTCTCCCTCGTGAACGTATCCGCATACAGAACATACATATTTTTTCATAATTTATACCTCCAAAAATAAATTTAATATAGTAAGTTTAATATTTTACTTGTTGCAATTTTCGCACAAGCCGCAAAACACAAGACTGTGATAGTCGATTTTTGCGCCGCTCTGCTCACTGGCGATTTTGTCAAGAGAGGAAGAATACTCAATCTCAACATCGTATACGTTACCACAACAGTTGCAGTATAAGTGGTAGTGGGGACGGTAGTTATAATCGTATCTTTCTGACCCGTCCTTTGTGTCAAGTTTTGCAATATAACCGTCGTTGCTGAGTTTAGCGAGATTTCGGTATATGGTGCCAAGACTGATGTTGGGAATCTCTTTTCGGACTTCCTCATAAATTGTGTTTGCAGTCGGATGTGCTTTTGTGCCTTCGAGGACTTGTAGAATAGTCTCTCGTTGTTTGCTATATCTCTTAGGATTTTTTGGTTCCATATAGCACCTCCTAAATAGTAATAGTAATCATGACTATTTAAGTATAACATATATTTTTAATTTGTCAATAGTTTTTAAAAAAATTTTTAAAAATTTTTTTAAAAGAAAAAAGCCCCCGATAATCGTGGGCTTTAAAGTTATTCTACATCTGATGTGCAGTGTGGGCACTTTGTTGCTTTGATATCAATTTCGCTGCAGCAGTATGGGCACTGCTTTGTTGTAGGCTCTTCTGCAATTTCTTCTTTTCTTCTGATAGAAGAGATGGCGTTAAGAACCTTGATGATAAGGAAGATAACAAATGCCATCAGGATAAAGTTGATTATCTCTGTGATAAATGCACCGTACTTGATTTCAACATCACCGATTTTTGCAACAAGGGCAGTAAAGTCTTTGTTTGCAATCAAGCCAATCAGGGGCGATATTATATCGTTTACCAAAGAAGTAACGATTTTCTGGAAAGCACCGCCGATGATAACGCCGACTGCCAGGTCGATTACGCTGCCGCGCATTGCGAATTCTTTGAATTCTCTAAAAAACTTTTTCATAAGAGTGTGTCCTTTCATTATATATATGTATATTATTTATTTTTGAACTACAAAAAATATTCTCTCCGATGTGTCACTTGGGGCATCAAAACTCCGGTCATTATATATGCCTGCTACATTGAGGGAATTTTTCTTTGCGCTTGCCTTGATTTCTTCTACGGAATATGCCCTCTCCTCCTGATATTCGCTGTGGCGCTCGTAGAGGCCGTCTTCTGCCCTGGTAAAGAAATCTAAATCAAAGCCGCAGATTTTGTCAGTTTCGTCGTAGGAGTTGCTCCATACACAATAGATATCATCCTCATCATATACAAATGTGTTGTTGCCAAGGACAGAACTTAACTTATACTCGGTGTTTATATCAAATATAAATATACCGCTCGGATTTAAGTAGTTGTGTATCAGAGCAAATAACTTGTCAAGGTCATCATCTTCTGTGAGGTAGTTGACACCGTCGAGAGAGCAGACCGCTGCGTCAACTGTGCCATATAACTCGAACTCGGTCATATCCTGATTGAGGAAGAGGATGTCAAGTTCATCACCCCTTGCTTTGGTTGCGGCAATATCCAGCATTTCGGCAGAGAGGTCAACGCCAATCATATCATAGCCCCTCTTTGCCATAGGGATGGTAATGTTGCCTGTTCCGCAACCTAAATCAAGCATCAGTTTTGGCTCAATATTATTAAGTTTAAAAATTTTTTCGTAATAATCTGCAAAAGAGCCGTAATCCATATCCTGAAGTCTGTCATATATGTCGGCAAATTTGTTATACATAAAAATCTACCTCTCTCAGATTTTTTCAATGGGTGCATATGCGGCAAGAAGATTCTTCTCACCCTCAGGGAAACTGATTTTAAGCAGCATATCCTTGCCCATACTCTGCGCGCCTATTACTGTGCCTATGCCGAACTTGCGGTGCTTTACCTTATCGCCGACAGAGTAGTCAAGAGCAGGTGGGTTATCAGGCTTTTTAGAGGATATGTTGTCAAGCAGAGCACTCTTTTGTCCTCTTGAGTGAGACGGATAAAGACTCTCGCCACCTGAGATATAGGTTTTTGCAGTTCTCTCTGAGGTGAACTCTGCAAGGTCTGACGGGATTTCTTCAAGAAATCTCGATGGTGGATTGTAGGCTGTTCTGCCAAACAGAGTTCTGCTTTTTGCCCTTGTTATATAAAGGCGTGATTTTGCTCTTGTTATACCAACATAGCAAAGGCGGCGTTCTTCTTCGATTTCTTCGTTATCACCAAAGGAACGTGTTGATGGGAAGATGCCCTCTTCTGCGCCAATAAGGAAGACATTGGGGAACTCAAGCCCTTTGGCGCTGTGAAGCGTCATAAGTGTAACTGTGTCCTGATCCTCGTCATAGTTATCAATATCAGAGACAAGAGAAATATCCTCCAGAAGCGAATCAAGAGTCAGGACGGCATCGGAGTTTACAGCCTCCTGAACCATGGAAATAAACTCTTCAAGGTTCTCAAGTCTTGTCTGATTTTCAACAGTTTTTTCTGCCTTCAGGGCGGCAATCATTCCGCTTCGCTCCATTACTGTGCGGACGAACAATTCAAGCCCCATTCCCTCGTCAAGTTCTTTATGCAAATCTTCAATCAGTGCAGCAAAACTGCTGAGGTTTCCTGCCGCCTTGGAAGAGAGTGCATCTGAGAACTCGCTTGCTCTCTGGCATACATTAAAGATGCTTATGCCGTTTTCTGCTGCAATTGCTGCAGCCTTGTCAACAGTAGTTGCGCCAATGCCTCGCTTTGGCTCGTTTATAACTCTTTGAAGAGCCACATCATCGCCATAGTTTTGTATAAGCCTGAGGTAGGAAGTAATATCCTTAATTTCTTTTCTGTCATAAAATCGCAGACCGCCAAGAACTCTGTACGGAATCGCGGAGCGAAGCAGCATATCCTCGACCACACGGGACATTGCGTTCATACGGTAGAGAATAACTGTGTCACTGAAAGAACCGCCGTTCTCTGCAATTTTTTCGGCTATGTACTGAGCCTCTGAGTGCTCTGTCTGTGCAATGTAGATATGAACCTTTTCTCCCGAGCCGTTGGAGGTCCAGAGGTTTTTGCCTTTTCTGCCTGCGTTGTTGGAGATTACATTGTTTGCCGCATCAAGAATGTTCTGCGTTGAGCGGTAGTTCTCCTCAAGTTTTATAGAGTGGCAGTCTGTAAATTCTTTCTCAAAGTCAAGAATGTTGCGGATGTCTGCTCCACGGAACTTATATATGCTCTGGTCATCATCACCAACTACACAGAGGTTCCTGTGCTTTGCGGCAAGAAGACTTACGAGTTTGTACTGTGCGTGGTTTGTGTCCTGGTACTCATCTACAAGAATGTACCTGAATCTGTTTTGATAATATTCCAGAACATCAGAATATTCTTCGAAAAGTTCAACGGTCTTGACAATCAGGTCATCAAAATCAAGGGCGTTGTTTGCTTTCAGTTTCTTCTGATACAGAGAATATATCTCCGAAACCTTAGAAAGGTAAAAATCGCCCCTGTTATGCTTTTCAAACTCATCAGGTCCGATAAGTGCATCTTTTGCGTTACTGATAAGACTGAGCACTGCCCGTGGTGCGTATTTCTTGTCGTCAAGAGACAACTCTTTAAGACAAGTCTTTACGACAGTCTGCTGATCGGCAGAGTCGTATATGGTAAAGTTTTTCTCATAGCCGATTTTATCTATGTCTCTGCGTAAAAACTTAACGCAGGAGGAGTGAAAAGTCCCTGCGGCAATGTCGTTTGCACATTCACCAAGTCTTGCCTCAAGTCGGCTCTTCAGTTCGCCTGCTGCTTTGTTTGTAAAGGTAATTGCAAGTATCTGCCACGGGTTTGCAGGGTTTTCGATAAGTGCATCCTCAAGATGAGGAGGCAAAACGTCAATAACATCGTTTGCATACCAGCCAAGAACTTCAACGTCCTGATTGGTAAGGTTTTCAGGCATAACTTCACTCTCGTAGGAAGAGCCATACTTAATCAACTGATAAATCTTGTTGATTATAACCGTGGTTTTTCCCGAGCCTGCGCCCGCAAGGACGAGAAGAGGCCCCTCGGTGTGAAACACAGCCTCCCTTTGTTTTGAGTTAAGATTCTTATATTCTTTTTGTAAAATTTTTCGTCTTATATTTATAAAGTTTTCCATAGTACACTCTTTTTCTTATATTATAGTAGCCCCGCCGATTACAAGGTCACCGTCATAGATTACAACTGCCTGTCCGGGGGTGATGGCTCTTTGGGGGGTATCAAACTCCACCTTGATTTTATCACCCTCCATAGAGATTGTGCAGGGTGCAGGTTTTGCACTGTAGCGCACCTTGGCTGTCGCCCTTATCGGCTCTTTGATGGTTTCAAATGGGATAAAGTTGGGATTTTTGCCATATAGACTGAGAGAGAACTCTGTTCCCTGCTCTCCAAGGACAACCTGATTGTTTTCTGCGTCTATACGGGTAACAAACATAGGTTTGCCAAAGGCAATCCCAAGCCCCTTGCGTTGCCCGACTGTGTAGTTGACAATGCCCCTGTGCCGTCCGAGAATGTTTCCCCTTTGGTCAACAAAATCCCCTTCGGGCGGGAGAGAGCCTGTGCGGCGTTTAATAAATGCGGCATAGTCATTGTCAGGGATAAAGCAAATCTCCTGGCTGTCAGGCTTGTTAGCGGTTACAAGACCAGTTTTATCAGCATAAGCGCGGACTTCATCCTTGCCTGCAAAGTTGCCAAGCGGAAGAAGAAGTTTTGACAACTGCTTCTGTGTAAGATTATACAGAGCATAGGTCTGGTCCTTTGCGTTATCTGCGCTCTTTAGCAAATAACGGCCTGAACTTTCATCAAAGTCAACCCTTGCGTAGTGTCCTGTTGCAATATAGTCAGCGCCAAAAAGTTCTGCCTTTTTTGCCATTGCATCAAATTTGAGAAACTTATTGCAGGCAATACATGGGTTGGGGGTTCTGCCGTTTATATATTCATTTGTAAAATAGTCAATTACATATTCGGAAAATTTCCTGCGGAAGTCAAGGACGTGATAGTCAATTCCAAGTTTGTCGGCAACACGTCTTGCGTCTTCAACTGCAGACAGAGAGCAACAAGTGCTCTCTGTCACAGAATCGTTTATATTTTCGCCATCCCAAAGACGCATAGTAACGCCAATGACATCATATCCCTGCTCTTTTAAAACTGCTGCAGCAACGCTGCTGTCAACACCGCCGGACATTCCGATTACAACTCTTTTATTCATATAAGAGCAATCCCTTCGGAAATTATTCTTCGTCCATTGAGTGCTCGTGGCTGTGTGGACAACCGCAGCACTGACCGTTGCAGCTCTTTATAGCAGAGGCATCCATACCTTTGCTCTCATAGTAGTTGGCGATAGCGGCGTGTACTGCTTCTTCTGCAAGGTTAGAACAGTGCATCTTGATAGGAGGAAGACCATCAAGAGCCTCGGCAACCGCCTGATTTGTAAGAGCGAGAGCCTCATCAACGGTCTTGCCCTTTACGAGTTCTGTTGCCATACTGCTTGTTGCAATAGCCGCACCGCAACCAAAGGTTTTAAACTTTACATCCTCAATGATTTGTGTCTCATCATTTATCTTCATATAAATCTTCATAATATCGCCGCATTGTGGGTTACCTACCTGACCTACGGCGTTTGCATCTTCAATCTCGCCAACGTTTCTTGGGTTGCTGAAGTGGTCCATTACCTTTTCGCTATACATATATATCACCTTTCTCTTTGCAGATTTATACTATTTAGGTGATTGTAAAATGGCTGAAACGGGACATCCGGGAGGCTGTCCACAACAATTTTTGTATTTTCATAAAGACAGAATACGATGTGTAGGGGCTGGCGTCCTCGACAGCCCGAAAAATCACATTTTACAATCAATTAAATTTATATTACTTGTTTTTCATAACGCTCTCATAAAGCGGAGACATTATTCTGAGTCTCTCTACAATCTCGGCAACTGCCGATACAATATAGTCAACATCTTCTAATGTATTATCTTCTCCGAATGTTACTCTGAGAGAGCCGTGAGCCTGCTCGTGCTTAAGACCTGTCGCAAGCAAAACGTGAGACGGGTCAAGAGAGCCTGATGTACAAGCGCTGCCGCTTGAGGCACAGATGCCTTTCATATCAAGGCAGAGAAGCAAGCCCTCACCCTCGATAAAATCAAAAGAAATATTTGCGTTTCCGCAAAGTCTCTCTGTTGGGTGACCGTTAAGTCTTGAGTAGGGCACAGTTTCGAGTATCTTTTTGATATAGGCATCACGGAGAGTTTTAAGTTTTTCCTGTTTTTCTTCTATGTTGGCAGTTGCCATCTCAATGGCTTTGCCAAGTCCTACAATGCCCGCTACGTTCTCTGTGCCGGCACGGCGCATTCTCTCTTGTGCACCGCCTGTGATAAAGGACTTGAGTTTGATGCCTTTTCTTACATATAAAGCGCCCGAGCCCTTGGGACCGTGGAACTTGTGGCCTGTAAGAGAGAGCATATCTATATTCATTTCTTTTACATCAATGGGGACCATACCAATTGCCTGAACGGCGTCGGTATGGAATACAATACCTGCTTCTTTTGCAATTTTGCCAATTTCGGCTATGGGCATTATTGTACCGATTTCGTTGTTTGCAAACATAATTGTTATAAGGATTGTTGTATCCTTTATTGCGGCTTTTACACCCTCAACTGATACCATACCAAACTCGTCAACGGGTAGGTATGTTACCTCAAAACCCTGTTTTTCTAAATCCTGACAGGTATGAAGCACCGCGTGGTGTTCAACAGCAGATGTGATTATGTGGTTGCCTTTATCTTTGAAAGCCATAGCTGCTGAGCGGATAGCCCAGTTGTCAGCCTCACTGCCTGAGCCTGTAAAGTAAATCTCTTTGGCATCTGCGCCAATGGCAGCTGCCACTTGTTCTCTTGCCGCCTCTACGGCAGTTTTTACTGTTCTGCCCTCGGCATATATACTCGACGGGTTACCGAAGTTCTCGGTAAAGTACGGGAGCATCGCATCTAAAACCTCAGGTGCAACTTTTGTGGTTGCGGCATTGTCTACATAAATGCGTTTTGTCATATTTATCCTACCTTTCTATACTTTATGTTACAGCAGCAATCTATGAAAAGTAGATGTTCTGTAAATATTTTAATTTTTGAACTTCTGCGATTCTGCAACGGCCATAGCGTCGCATCGCTCATTTTCAGGATGGCCTGCGTGCCCTTTTAGCCATACAAGTTTGACCTCGTGACTGTCAAGAAGAGAAAGAAGCCTCTCCCACAAATCAGGATTTTTAGCGAGGGACTTATCGCTTTTCTTCCAGCCGTTTTTCTGCCACGATTTAGCCCAGCCCTTTTCAACGGCGTCAACAAAGTATTTGGAGTCACTGTAAATTGTGACACGGCAACGTCGATTAAGCGCTTCAAGACCGCGGATTACCGCCATAAGTTCCATGCGGTTGTTAGTGGTTTCCGCC
>JAZSBQ010000080.1:0-23726 GCA_045602485.1 Clostridia bacterium | reverse complement strand
TTGATTTTTTTATCTTTATACAAATTTACTAAAAAGATTTTTGTAAATTTGTGTAATTAGGCTCTAACAATTTTGAGAGAAGTGTGATACAATAGGATTTGCTAAATTAGAGAACGATTACAAATATATAGGAGGTATCTTTCCATGGCGAGTTTAAGTCTTAAAAACATTACGAAGACATACTCCGGCGGTTTTACTGCCGTAACAGATTTTAATTTAGAGATTGAGGACAAAGAGTTTATAATCTTTGTCGGCCCATCAGGTTGTGGTAAGTCAACAACCCTCAGAATGATTGCAGGTCTTGAGGAGATCACAGACGGTGAACTTTACATCGGCGACCAGCTCGTAAATGATGTTGCTCCTAAGAACAGAGATATAGCAATGGTTTTCCAGAACTATGCGCTTTATCCTCACATGACTGTTTTTGAGAACATGGCCTTCGGTCTCAAACTCAGAAAGGTTCCAAAGGATGAAATTAAGAGAAAGGTTCAAGAGGCTGCACAGATTCTCGGCATCGAGCATTTGCTCGACAGAAAGCCAAAGGCCCTCTCCGGTGGTCAGAGACAGCGTGTTGCTCTCGGTCGTGCTATCGTACGTGAGCCTAAGGTATTCCTTATGGACGAACCTCTCTCAAACCTCGATGCTAAACTTAGAGTACAGATGAGAACTGAGATTGGTAAGCTCCATAAGAAACTCCAGACAACATTTATCTACGTTACTCATGACCAGACAGAGGCTATGACAATGGGTACAAGAATCGTTGTTATGAAAGATGGTATCATCCAGCAGGTTGATTCACCTAACAACCTTTATATGTATCCCTGCAATATGTTCGTTGCAGGCTTTATCGGAAGCCCTCAGATGAACTTTATAGAAGTTACAGTTGATTGCAGAGAAGAGGGTACATACCTCACAAACGGTAACTTCTCAATTAAACTTCCTGACGGTAAAGGCAAGAAGGAAGAAGTTCTTGCATATAACGGCAAGCAGGTTATTATGGGTATCAGACCTGAGAACATTGATGACAGCGAAAATGCTGTCGCATCAATGCCTGAGTGCGTATCAGATGTAGATATCGACCTCGTTGAAATGATGGGTGCAGAGACATTCCTCTACTTCAAGATTGAAGGCGTTAACTTTACTGCAAGAGTTAACCCACGTACAACTGCTAAGCATGGTCAGAACATCAAAGTTGCTCTTGATGCAAACAAGATTCATCTCTTTGATAAGGATACAGAGGCAGTTATTATTCACTAAGATACTAAAAAATCCCGACAAGCGATTGCTTTGTCGGGATTTTCTGTTTTAACTGAAGTTGTCAATGTTATCTGCTATGAAATCTGATGTTGTGCCGGCTACAACTTTATTTACAGATGAAACATTCGTGATAGAAACGCTGCCGGTTACTTCCAGGTCATAACTCAATACAAGGAAAGCCAAGTTGTTTACATCTATTTTGCCGGATTCTATTGTATATTTTCCCATATACAAACCAAATTGTACATTTGCATCTGTCTCGGTGAGGTCTCCATATGGATATTTGAAATCACTCTCTCGCTTTACAAAATACTTTTCGCTTTTGCTGGTAGAACCATCGGTGTTTGTGGTAGTTATTTCACGATAGCCGAGGGCGTTGGAAACTTTTCCATATCTTAACTCTGATGGGGCAATATTCTCCCAAACAATTTCTGATACAACTTCTGCTGCAGTCATTGTGTTTGATGGGATTAAAGCCTCATACAAACCTCTGCTTACAGAATAGAAAAATTCATATTTCACATCATTATACTCAAAAAACGGCGTCCAACTACGCCAATCAAAAGAGTTATTTGCGGGTTTTAAACAGAATCTGTTGAAATTCTTGATGTCGGCGGATGGGGTATCTTTAACTGCATACTTTGTGTTTTGTGCGGTGCATACCCATCCTGTTCCTGTCCATGCCGCATTCCCAATTTTCGTTCCGTCAGGAGTTACGTCAGTAAGTGCCGGTGGGGTATTAATTTCTGTGGCAAGAGCTGTAATTTTTTCGTTTAGAATTTTACCTTGATTTGCAGCCAAAGCGTATCCTGTTGTAGATGTTGTAGTCAAATTGTTAGCAAGCTTTACATGACCATAATCTGTAGTACTTCCTGCTCCGTATGTTGTGGATGTGGAGGCATGAGATTTTGGTGCCTTTGCATCTAACTCTGTTTTTGTAGCATATATATCCAAATCTGATTTGGTAGCATAATAGGATGATGATTGACCGCCAAGTTTTTCTGCGTTATCAACTATGCCGTCACCATTTTGGTCATACACTGATTTGAGCATATCACCGCCGCCGGCAGCACTTACGCTGTCATCTACATATTTCTTTGTGGCAGGCTGGTAGTTGTTGGTTGGCGTGAAAGCGGTTGTGTTTGTTTTTGTAATAACATCAGATACATTTGCCTTATCTGACAGAGCGTTGTCTACGTAGGACATTTCTGCCTTATCATCAAGAGCTGCCTGAACCGCAGCTGATACCGGCTTATCTGAATCGGATGTATTGTCTACATTTGAAAGCCCCACGTCCTCTTTTGTAAGTTTAACCACTCCTATTTTGCCTGAAACCGAATTCACCATATTTTTTTCCGCTCCCTCTTCTATAAGAGAGAGTTTGTTTTTTTCTGTATCGGTAAAATCGTTGGCAGACAATCCTTTGCCGCTTACCTTATCCACCTTAAGGTCAAGGGCTGCCTGACGATTTTGGGTTTCTGCATCAATGTTGATTTGCAAAATGTTGTCAGCAGAAATTCTTGAAGTTTCTTCAGCGTTGATTTTTGCCTCAAGTTGCCCGTCTGCAGATGTTCTGTCGGATGTCTCTTTGCTTATTGTCTCAGAGAGTTCTCCGTTTTTGAGTTCCATCTCCTGCCTGATGGTTGCAATGGATGACAGTCTCTCAGCGCTTTCGTTTAAGAGTGCGGTTTCTACCGACTTCCCGTTGTTGCAGATAACGTCCTCTGCGCTGTGACGCCCCTCATCTCCTATGTAGTGCGACTCAAGTAATGTGTTGAATTTAGTCTTAAAATCAGAGAAAACCTTGTCTACATATGACTTTAGCCAACTTCCTTTTCCGTCCGATGCATAACTTTTCTTTTTGATATCATACCATAATGACATCGTATCACTCCTTTTTTTATTTTTTTCGTCTGCACAGTTATTATATATGATGTAAAAGTGTCATATCGTGCCATATAATCTTTTCTCACAGATTTTTTTAAAAGTTTCTTTAATATTCACCGATTACGGAGCGTTGACATACATTATATAGAGGTGTTTACATGAAAAAACTTCTGACTTTTTCATTTATAGGTGGGGACCTTCGACAGTCATATGTGATATCTGCTCTTTCCGGAAGTGGGTTTCACGTAAAAACTTATGGGGCTCCTCAAAATCATAAGGGTTTGGCAGACAATATATATATATCGGATTCTGTTGCAGCCTGCACAGCCGGTGCAGATGTAATAGTTCTTCCGCTTCCGTATTCTTTGGATGCGGGAAAACCTTTTAATAAACGACGAGTTAATGCCCCCCTCTGTGATAAAGAAATATATGTGAAGGATGTGCTAAGTGCTGCAGATAGAAACACTGTTATATTCACGGGCAGGACAGACAAGGATTTAAATGAATTCTGCGAGGGCTTAGGAATCCCGGTAATTGATTATTCAGAGCGCGAAGAACTTGCAGTTATGAATGCGATTCCAACAGTTGAGGGGGCACTTGAAATCGCAATGGCAAATACCGAGTTTACCCTTCATAACAGCCGGTGCCTTGTTATTGGCTATGGCCGGATAGGAAAGATTCTTTCGGCAGATTTAATGGCCCTTGGCGCAAAGGTAACGGCAACTGCAAGACGACATAGCGACCTCGCTTGGATTTATGCCAATAATCTGAATGGAGAGAACACCTGTAAGATAGATAAAATAATCGGGGATTTTGATATTGTATTTAATACTGTTCCATATAGAGTTATGGACTTTAATATTTTGTCAAAGACAAAGAAAGGTGTGCTAATTATTGATCTTGCCTCAAAACCGGGCGGGGTGGATTTTGATGTTGCAAAAGAACTTGGCAGGCAGGGTATATGGGCGCTTTCTCTTCCTGGGAAAGTAGCGCCGCTGACAGCAGGACAGATTATAAAGGATACATTGATAAATATACTGGAGGAATTGGAGGTGTAAATAATGAATGACCAGATAACAGTCGGATTTGCATTTACGGGCTCTTATTGTACATTTTCAAAGGTATTACCGGTGTTGGATGAACTCGTTTCTGCCGGGATAAAAATAATTCCAATTTTTTCAGACAACAGTTCAGTAACAGACACAAGGTTTGGAGAAGCAAGAGAGTTTATAAAAAAAGTTGAGGATATTACAAAGTGCAGGGTAATATGCTCAATCCCCGAGGCAGAGCCAATTGGGCCAAAAAAACTTATAGATATTCTCGTTATTGCCCCGTGTACGGGGAACACCATAGCAAAACTTGCAACAGGAATTGCGGATACGACAGTTACTCTTGCTGCAAAGTCGCATCTTCGGAACAACCGTCCTGTGATTATTGCAATATCCACCAATGACGGACTTGGCGCAAATGCTGCAAATATCGGGAAATTACTTGCGAGAAAGCATATTTATATGGTGCCGTTCGGGCAAGACGATTGTTATGAAAAAGAAAATTCTCTGGTTGCGGATTTTAGGCTCATATTACCTACAATAAAAGCTGCTATTGGCGGCAAACAACTGCAACCCGTTTTGATATAGGATTTTAAAAGGCACGCAAATAACATAAGTTATTTGTGTGCCTTTGTTTTTATTCCTTTATATATTTCTCTGATTCCGATTAATCCTAAGAAGATGCCGAACATTTGCCTCAACATATCGCCACCGAGCGTCATAGCCAGAAGTGAACCGATTATCGCGCCGATAATTCCACACCCACCGATAACAGCGGCGGTTTTAATATCTACGTTTTTATTCTTTATATGAACAAAAAGGGCGAAAATGGCTGTCGGCAAAAAATAAACAAGGTTGATTCCCTGTGCAAGTTTTTGCTCTATCCCATAAGTCATTATAAGAGCAGGGATCAAAATAGTGCCGCCGCCTATACCCATGCCGCTGATTATTCCGCTTAAGAATCCGATTATTACAGAAATCATATTTATCCTCCGTCAAAAAATCATCTTAAATGCGGTGATGATTATTACTCCGCCAAAAATTATCTTTAGCCACCTGCCTGAAATTTTAGAGAGAAACTTTGCTCCGACTATTCCGCCAAACACCCCACCGATAGTGACGGGTGCCCATAGACCGAAATCAAAGAAGCCATCTTTTATATAGAAAAAAGAACTGACAATAGACATAACCAATATAATCAGAATGGCTGTGGCGTGGGACTTTTTCTCATCCATTTTAAGAAAAAACTCCATGGCAGGGACAACGATGCTTCCGCCTCCTGCCCCGAAAAGCCCGTTCAGGATACCGCTTATAAGCCCTATAAGTATGTGTTTTGTATATTTTTTTACAAGTTTCATCTTATACCTCGCAGAGACAAATATATGATGTAGTATTTGCCAATATTGGAAAAATATTCGAAATTTTTCTACCATGGCACGCTATGACACTTTTAGGTGTGCATAATAAAAGTATGAACAAAAGAAAGGAGATGTGGCAAATGCCAAATCTGACAACTCCGATACCGCCAAAGCTCACAGGGAGAGCCGATGCGGATATCAAGACCCTTAAAAGATGGGGGACAGCTCTTATAGATGAGTTGAGTTATCTTTTTAACAACCTTGACAGCAGCAATGTTATCGAGGCGGCGTCAGTCAGAGCCGAAAATATAGAAACAAATGACGCCAAAATATCAAACGCCCAGATTGGCGCTCTGTCTGCAGACAAACTTGTGGCGGGCAGTGTGGACACGGGTAAGGTAAACGTGAAGGACAATGATGGCAGGCTCTCTATCAGTGGGTCCGAAATAATTATAAGTGACACAAATCGGGAAAGGTTTGTGGCGGCGTATGACAAAAAGGAGGGGAAGTTCAGATTTGAACTTTACAACGAAGACGGCGACCTGACAGTCAGCATAGACAGCGGAGGTGATGCAGTATTCGGCGGAATGCTTGAGAGTGCAAAAATTTATGCATCAACCATTATCGGCACAGACAGAGAGTCGTATGAAAATTGCAACGGCGGTGTTTTTGCAGATATTGATCAAATGGGTATTAAGATTATGCAGGATGACGGTGATGAGCGAAAACAGAAGGTTGGTATGGCAGTTGCAGATGACGGGACAGCCTATCTGATACTCGGTGCAGGTAACGGCAGCGGAAAAAAGGTAATAAACGGTGTTACATATACCAATGGCGCTTTTAAAGTCGAGAAAAACGAAAGTTATGCCAATATGGGTATTGTAGGGGCAAAGCCTTTTATGCACTTCTGGGAAGACAGCGGCGAACTGTGGCTCAGCGGGGATGCTGTGCTGATAAACGGAACAGATGTGCTGAGAGAAATCAACAACTTAAAAAGAGAAGTCGAAAATTTAAAACCAGGTGAAACATTATAATTTTTAAAATAAGAAAGGATGAATAAAATGTATACAAATGATTATAACGGAAAAATTAAACCGGAATTTTTTTCAAAGATAACAGAGAGTTTTACTCTTTATAAAGAGCATAAACGTGCTATGGACAGAAGAATTATAGAAAACAACAGATGGTTCAAGTCAAGGTATGGAGTGGGTGAGATGGAAATTCCTGAGCCGACAACACCATACATATTTAATGTAATCGCAAACAAGCATGCCGACGCAATGGACAACTATCCCCAGCCCAACATTTTAGAGAGAGAAGAAAGTGACCGCGCTATTGCAGAAACATTTACAAAGATTTTGCCCCTTCAGATGGACTTGTGTGGATTTAAACGCACATACAGCAGAGCATGGTGGTACAAACTCAAGAACGGAGCGACGTGTTATGGTGTCTTCTACAATTCGAGTCTCAGGTCAAACAGAGGTGAAATAGATATCAGAAAGATTGACCTTTTAAATCTTTTCTGGGAGCCGGGCATAACCGATATCCAGGACAGCAAGTTCGTGTTTGTAACCGCTCTGTGTGATAATGATGCTATGAAAGAAAAGTATCCTCAGTATGCTGACAGATTCTCATCAGGTTCTTCGATGGATGCTCAGGTTTATGATGATATGAACGGGGCATCGCCCAATGATGTTTTAAAGGATAAGAGCCTGATTGTTGACTGCTATTACAAAAAACAGCGCGGTGATGTGCAGACAGTGGAACTTATAAAGTTTTTTGATGATTTAATCCTTGATGCATCAGAGGACAGAGGGGAAAAAGGTCTGTATGACCATGGCATGTATCCCTTCGTTATGGATGTACTTTATCCCGACGAAGACTCACCTGCCGGTTTTGGTTTGGTTGACATAATAAAAAATCCCCAAATGTATATAGACAAACTTGACGGAATAATCAGCAAGAATGCAATGATTTCAGGTAAGACCCGATTTATGATTAAGGACAACGGCGGACTTAACGAGTATGAACTTACCGACCTGACAAAAGACATAATTCACGTTGCAGGCTCAGTAGGGGACGAAAACATAAGAGAACTACAGACAAAACCACTGCACTCATTTATTATGCAGCACCGTAAAAACAAGATAGATGAACTTAAAGAGGTTTCTGGAAACCTGGATTTTCAGCAGGGTAACACAACAGGCGGCGTAACCGCATATTCTGCTATTGTAGCGCTTCAGCAGGCAGGCGAGAAACTGTCAAGAGATATGATAGCAGAGAGCTATGAGGCATACAGACAAATCGTAAATCTTTGCATAGAACTGATGCGCCAGTTTTATGACGAGCCGCGTACTTACAGAATTAGTATGGGGGATGGAAAATCAGAGTATATTTCTTTCTCAAATGTGGGCTTGCGTGGGGACGAAATTCGCCTTCCTGCAGAATTTGATATAACCATAAGTGCCGAAAAAAATAATCCGTACAGCAGGATTACACAGAATCAGACGCTGACGGATTTGTGGAAGATGGGGCTCTTCAGAAGAGACACCATCGAAGAATCAATAATGATGCTTGAGAGTCTTCACCTTGACGGCAAAGAGAAACTTATAGAAAGCCTTAGAAAAATGGCATCAGAGCAGAACTCTGCCGATAACTCTCAACTCGTCGGAGGGGCTGATGAAGATGGGGGAATAGTCCGGGTTGAATGAGCATAAGCACGGATAGTCTGCCCGGTACTCAAGTTTTTTGCAATATGCCTCACCGTTGAGAATAAAGATGCCCGTCTGACCCGACAAAATCTGAGGCTGGAACTTAACAAAAACTATGTCACCATCATTTACAACGGGTTTCATACTGTCGCCCGAAATACGGATACATGCATCGGCATCTGTGGGGGCTTCAATTTCGATTTCTTCGTATTCTGCGCCGCCAAGATAGTTGCCGATGCCTGCTGCGGCAGGTTGCAGATACAGGGGCAGAGTGCGGAGGGACGAGGTATGATGCCTCATATTGTTGTATTCAAAATTTATACAGTTATAAACTGCGGCACGTCCCTGAGGAGTCAGCTTTGATATCATAGACAGAAGATTATTGTCAAGAGTGTTGCCCGTGTTTGAACCGCCGTCTGCTAAAAAGTAGTCTGAAATATTGCCAATGTTATATATACTGCACAACTGAAGAAAGACAGGGATTGATGGTTCTGCTTTGCCTGTTTCCCACGAACTGAATGTGGACTGAGACACTCCAAGTCGGTTATATACATCTTGTTGGGTAAGACCTGCATTTCTGCGTGCTTTTTTGAGCCGGGCACTGATAATTTTGTCAGCCATAATATCACTTTCCTTTCATGCACCGTAATATGCCTTAATTATACAATACCATTTTAACTGTTATTTGTCAACACAAATAACGAAAAATTTGTTAAAATTGCCTTGACAAACGAAAAATCGGGTATATAATATTTAATATAACAAAAAATTCGTTTGTTTTGCAGTTGCAGACAAAATTTTTGCCATAAAACATAGAGGTGTGTTGTGTTTTGGCGTAATGTGCTGAAATATGTGATATTGGGTGGCAGAATAACGGTGTGTAAAATCTATTATAAAGGAGGGAAAATCGTGACGCACCCCGATATAACAAGAATGGAAACGTTCGGACATATACAAACTGAGGAAAACTGCAAAATAGGAGAGTGCCTTTATTGCGAGTCTGTGCTTTATGACGGCAGTGGCGAGATAATAGAGAGCACGGACGGATTGTTTTGTGATATGGATTGCTGCTGTGAGTATTATGAAATAACGCCATATTATAATTAGTGGCGAAACAATCCGCAAAATATTGCGGGAAAATCGCAGAATACTGCAAAACTGCTCGGCACAAGAATTCAAAAGATAAGAGTATATGTTAGTTTAAGTTAAGAGATGAAATGAAAAAGAGAAAGGATATGAAGATTTATGATGCTTAGCAATGAAAGAGAAGTAAAAAAGTGGTTGAGAAATTTTGCGGTTATTAAAAAGGAGTTTGAACTTAAAATCAGATTTTACAGAGATTTGTCGGATGAGTTTAAGGCGGTTCCATCATTTAAAAAGCAGTGTGATACATATAAAGATGAAATAAGAAAATTGCAGGCAAAACTTGACAGTCATATGAGGGATATGGAAAAATTGTTTGAGCGTCTTGATGAAGACGAAAGACTTGTAATGGTTGCAAGGTATATAAACCGTGTCAAGTGGGATTATATAGAACTGCAGGTTTTTTACAGCAGGCGTCAGGCTATAAGGATTCATGACGGAGCGATACCCAAACTTATAGGCTGTGCTGTTGGAGAGTAATAGTATGGAGAATAAAGATATAATAACAAATGAGGCTAAGAATAAATTGACAGAACTTCTCAGTTGCGGAAACGAAAGGGTAGAACTTGCTGCGGCAAAAGAACTTATGTCAATGTTCGCAAAAGAAGAAGAACCGGATGACAAGGAGATAAATCTTGAAGTCACGATTACAATAAAAGAATAAAGGAGGGTAGAGGATTTACGTTTTGAAATATGAGAAAACAGCAATTAAATCTTGAACTTACCAAAACGCAGAGAGAGTTTATGGATGCTGATGCCGATGAGGTTTTGTTCGGCGGGGCGGCAGGCGGAGGTAAATCATACGGACAACTGGTTGATGCTCTGCTTTATGCACTTAAATATCCAAAAAGCCGTCAACTTATACTCAGAAAAACTTTCCCCGAGCTTGAGCATTCTATGATATTTACATCCCTTGGGTTTTACCCCAAAAATGTCTGCAAATATAGTGCAAGTGCAAAAAAATGGACTTTTGTAAATGGCTCGGTAATAGAGTTTGGCTACTGTGCAACAAAGACGGATGTGCTAAGGTATCAGGGCGCCGAATATGATGTGGTCAGGTTTGATGAGCTGACCCACTTTACACAGGAGCAGTATACATACCTTATATCGCGTATAAGAGGTGTCAACCCATACCCCAAAATGGTAAAATCAAGCACTAACCCCGGCGGAATCGGACACAGTTGGGTCAAAAGCAGATTTATAGACGGTCATACTCCGGGAAAGGTTTTTGAGGATGAGGAAACAGGTGTGAGGAGACTTTTTATACCCTCGCTTGTCACAGACAATGTGTTTTTGATGCAGGCGGATGGTGATTATGTAAAAAGGCTGGAGCAACTGCCCGAGAATGAGAGAAAAGCGTTGCTTCACGGTGAGTGGGACATCTTTGACGGACAGGTTTTTTCAGAATGGCGTAATTCTGCATTTGGAAGAAAAACAAGAAGATGGTCACACGTCATAGAGCCTTTTGAAATCCCAAAAGAGTGGCGCAGATTCCGTGCCTTTGACTTTGGCTACTCAAAGCCATTTGCGGTGGTGTGGTTTGCGGTCGATAATGATGGCAGGGCATATAATTATCGCGAACTTTACGGATGTACAGGGACACCCGATGTGGGTATAAAGTGGACTGCGCCGCAGATAGCAGACAAGATAAAAGAAATTGAAGAGAGAGAAGATAAAGGATGCACCATAACGGGCTATGCTGACCCTGCTATATGGAACAGTACAGGCTCGCCCGAGGGCAGTATAGCCGAAATGATGGAGAAGAGAGGAGTTTATTTCGAAAAGGGAAACAATGACCGATTAGCCGGAAAAATGCAGGTGCACAGTCGCCTTGCTTTTGATGAGGAAGGAGTGCCGATGATGTATTTTTTTGAGAACTGCAAAAATATGATAAGAACCCTGCCACAGTTGACCTATGACAGCACAAGACCCGAGGATGTGGACACAACGGGAGAGGATCACCTCTATGATGCAATGAAGTACTTTCTGATGTCCGACCCGATTGCTTTGCGAAAAAGCGAAAACCCTCCGCCAAAGGAGTTCAACCCCTTTGACACGGAGGATTTGAAAAAATATCCGCGCTTTATTGTGTAAAAAAGACTCCCTTGTAAAAAGTGGGTTGGCTCGGCATAGCCGAGGCTGAGGGATTGGTGCTATTTTATCCCCTCACACAAAATCCCTACTACCCCGTTGTAAACCTCTTCGAAATCCTCCAAAGGCAGAGGATTTCCTCCAAGCCCGACTTCCAGTGTGAAGCCGGGCTTTTTAAATGTCTTTATAAACCAGTCCTTATAGCCACCGTAGGCAGAAATCCCATCGGGTAAATCCCTTTTGTAGTGGCTGACGGATTCAAACCGTTTAAGGTATTCTTCCGTTCCGTTTGGCACGTAACCGCAAAAGTCATAATAAATTACCTCTCCCTGACTGTGCAGTGCCATAACCATATCAAACTTATTCTGCCTCGTAAAGTTGGCAACCGCCCGGCTTTCGGGCTCTGATTCTGGATATTCTCCTCCCCACCTTGTGGGCCCAGGCGATAATATCCCGTTTTTTTCTTCGAGACTTTTGGATAGTTGCCACATTGCGTCATAGTTGTGATTAAGGTCAACGCCACAGGCGTTTGCCTGCCATCTTGAGCCGTCTGCTGCAATCTGCACACCGTCGGGATTTACCATAGGAACGATATAAAGGCATGTGCCGTCCAGCAGAGGGGCTGTATTATATGTGTTGTCGGCAAGATCCTTTGCAAATGTAAATAAAACCTTTGCGGTGAGCCACTCCATTGCGTGATGAGCGCCATTGTAAAATATTTTTCTCGGGCCGCTACCCAACTTTATTGCAATAATCTCGTGCCCTGCGTGGCTTTGACCGATTGAAAAAACAGGAATATCGCGATGTTCTTTTTTAAACGTCTCTATATCCAAGACAAGTTTCTGATAAGTATACACATCGTTGTTTGACAATATAATCACTTCCCTGATTTGTTTAATCATTACAATTATATGACAAAAAGATTGTAAACATAAACAAATTATAAAATTATTTTAAAAAAACTTTTAAATTTTTTTAAAAAACTATTGAAAATTATGTGCAAAGGTGATATAATGTACAATGTGTAATCGAAAATTTATTAGAATACGGATGAGTGCGCTTAAAGTTCGTATTTTTGTCTATTTAATATTATAAGGAAGGAGGAGCCTTAAAGCTAAATAAACCCGTGGTATTTGATAAGAAGTTTTGGAAAGAAATATGACGGACGGTTGTTAGCCGAACTCGTTGTAGGGGACGGCGTCCCCGACGTCCCGTTGAGGGATTGTAAAAACTTTTTACATAATAAAAACAACTTCTGTTGTTATCAAAAAAGGTGTTAGTTTATTATTTAGGAGGTATGATAATTATGAAAAATTTTACCAAGAAAATTTGTGCAGTTATTACTTTAGTTGCAATGCTCGCTTCTCTTGGCGTATGTGGTTTCGCAAGTGAAGATGGCGCAACAATTAGGATCACTGGCTACGAATGGTCAGCAGTTGCAGATGGAGTTGCAACCGCTGCAGTTTATTATACTGTTGATGGTGAAATCGGCGAACTTGGTGCTACAATGCTCACTTATGCGAGAGGTGGAGCAACAGGCGATTTTACTGCTGACGAGGACGGTGTGTACGACGATGAAGACGACACTGCATATGCAGACACAATGGAAATTATCGGAATAAACCAGGGCACACCTGTTGAATCCGATGACGAAGGAGTTTATGTTGTTGAGTTCGCAGTTGCTTTAAGCAGTGATATATCAGCCGTTGATGATATAAAACTTGACTACAGCGAAGATGCAGTTATCCTTATCGGCGGTGACGGTGTTTCAACTCCCGGTGCATTGCTCCTGAGTGCTCCATGGGAGGTTGATTCTGTTAACTGGAGTCACGGCGGAAAGGTGTTTGATTCAATTAATATAGCACAAGGTTCTACATCCGAGGCTTGGCTTGATAAGATTGCATCAGAGACAATTAAATGGATAAAGAGTGCTGACAACAGAACAGTTGATGCATTTATGAATGAATTTGATGAAGTTGCCGATGGCACTATAACATTGAATTCTCTCGACCTTACTGCAGTTGCCGAACCTGTTGGCGGTCAGGAAAACAAATACACAGTAACTGTTACAATTCCGGCAGGAACAATGACGGATGAAGGAGGTCAGACATCGGGTATAGTTTCAGGTGATGGCGTTACTTTTGATGTAGAAGTTACTGCTGTTAAGAATGAAGTTGATTATGTTTGGGAAGTTGTAAAAGAACCTACAATCGATGCAATCAACATTGAACTTTCAGAAGAAGATTACGCTAAGACAGGTGCTGAATTGAATGCTGCTATAAAGGCTGCTCTTGTAAAAGAACTTTTTGGTGACGAATCTGAACTGAACCTTGTACTGAACGTTAAGAAGGCAGACGAAGAGTCTACTGCTACTGTTGCAATCACAGTTGAGGATATTACTGTTACCTCTGTAACAGCAGGTGAGCCTATGTCATATGAGGCAACAGTTGAAATCCCTGCAGGCGAATACGCAGTTGAGGGCGCAGAAGATACGTTGGTTCTTGACGAAGCTATTGTTATCGCAGTTACCGGCAATGTTACTGAGGAACTCGGCGTTATGTATGGTGACTTGGATGAAAATGGAAGAATTACTGCGCAGGATGCTATATTGACAATGCAGATATTCAAGAGAACTATATCACCGACCGAAAGACAGGAAATAGCCGGCGATGTAGACGGAAACGGAAGAATTACTGCACAGGATGCTATTTTGATAATGCAGCACTTCAAGAGAACAATCTCAAGCTTCCCTGTAGAAGACTAATATAAATCAGCAAATGATTAGCTATGGTCGCAGTCTGCTATGGCTGCGACCATAGCGAGCCTTAATCGGCTCTTAACAATATATATAATTCGGAAGGAGAAATTCTAAAATGAGAATTTTAAAGAAGAGTATGGCAATAACTCTCGTTGTTGCTATGGTAATGAGCTTGATGAGCTTTAGCGTTTTTGCAGAAGCAACTGATATGACCTTGTCAGCTGTCGCAAGTAAGTCGATTGTTGGTCAGGGCCGTGATATGAGACTTGAACTTAAAATAAAGGCAAATGCTGAATCAGGTTCATTTCCATTTGGTATAACAGGTACTGTTATCGCGTATGATAAAGATGTTTGGACTGTAACAGATGAAAGCACAGGTATGCTTTGGAGTCCTGAGTCTACAACAATTGATGATTCAACAGGAGAAATTATACTTGGTTCTAATGGTATAGGTACTATGTCCAGCCAGGGTGTATCATTAGATGCTGGTGCAACATGGTCTGAGGTAGTTGCTAGCCTTGTATTTACTGCAAAGGCAGATGCTACAGTCGGCGACACAGAAATATCTTTTAGAGATACGGACTTCTCTAATAATACAACTTATGAAAATTATTCAGTTACAGCTCCCGAGACAATCACAATCACAATTGCTGAGGAAGCTACAATCAACACTGTAGTTGCTCCTGCTGCAATTGAGGACAAGGCTCTTGGTACAGCAGTTGACGAGCTCGAACTTCCTGAAACAGTTGTAATCGAAACTGCAACAGCAGCTAGTGCAGTAGGTCAGACTTTGGATGTAGAGTGGGATACAACAGGTTATGATGCAACAACACTTGATCCTCAGACATTCGAAGGTACAGTATCAACAGATAACGATTTCTGGACACTCAACATTGCTGAACCTGTTCAGATCACGGTTACACTTCAGCCAATAACTGATGGTGAGATTGCAGCACTTGATATGGTTAAGGTAACAGTTACAGAAGTGGATACAGAATTTAACCTTACAGCTTACAAGGCTATAGTGGGAGATCCTGTACAAGCAGTTATTACTAAGGGTGACATTGAAGATGTTATTACAATCAACGATGCGTGGATTTCTGTAACCGATGTTAATACAACATCTGTAGACACTGTAACCGAGGATGCGGTTACAATCACAATTCCTGCAAATACAATGTCAGATAATGGCAAGTTTAAGATTGCTGAAACAGTCCTCAACGGCGATGTTAAGGTAGTTCCTGCAGAAATTGAAGGCTGTGAAGCTAAAATCAGCGGCACAAAGCCTACATCAAAGCCCGAAGTTACAGTTACATTGCCTGAAGGTGCTATTGATGTAGAGGGCGAAGGTGAAGAAGCTGTTTACACAGGTACATTTGAACTTATCGTTACAGCGGACGGCGGAACATGCACACAGACATTTGATGCTGCTGATGACAATATAAAGATTACAAAGAATGCTGACGAAAGCTATAAGGTTACAATCAAATCAGATGTTGCATTCAAGGATATGGAAACAGATGCAGATGATGCAGAAGGAACAAAACTCGGCCTTGATTCCGCAGGCATAGAATTTAGCGTTGGTGTAACATACAATGGTTCAGCACTTAAGTTTGGTGTAGGTGAAGATGCACCTCTTACAATTGACTCAAGTCTTGCTGCATCAAGCACAAGCGCAGGTGGCAGCAACCTCCCTACAGGTTCTGTTGACCCTGTAACACCTGAACAGCCTGTAGATCCTGAGGTTCCTGTTGATCCTGAACAGCCAGTAGATCCTGAGACTCCTGCAGTTACCGGTCCATTCGAAGATGTACCTGGCGACTTCTGGGCAGCTGACTACATCACAGCTCTTAAGGAAGCTGGTATCATCGGTGGCGTAAGTGCTACAGAGTTTGCTCCTAATGCATACATCACAAGAGCAGAATATGCTAAGATGGTTGCAAACGTATTTGGTCTTGAAGCTGCAGCTACAGAGTCAACTTTCGTTGACTGTCCTGCTGATGCTTGGTTCACACCATATGTTGCAGCTTGTACAGAGGCTGGTTACATCCTCGGTGTAAGCGAGACAGAGTTTGCTCCTGAAGCACTCATTACTCGTGAACAGGCTTGTGCAATCCTTGGCCGTGCACTCAACGCAGCAAGCGAAACAGAACTTACATTTACAGATGCTGCTGATGTTGATGACTACGCTAAGGGCTACGTTGCAGCTCTCGTAGAGATGGGTCTTGTAAACGGTTACGAAGATGGCACATTTGCTCCTGATAACAACATCACAAGAGCAGAAGCTGCTAAGATCATCGCTGGTGCTTTTGCATCACTCGGCGAAGAAGTTCCTGAGGAAGAAGTTGTAGAAGAAGAAACAACAGAAGAAGTTGTTGAAGAGACAACTGAAGAAGTTACAGAAGAAGCAACTGAAGAGGTTGCTGAAGAAGTAACAGAAGAAGCTACAGAGACAGAAGCTGAATAATCACACTGTTTTATACAAAGCGGACTTGCAAATGTAAGTCCGCTTTTTTGTATGCATCCATTGTCTGTAGGGGACTGCGTCCTCGACGTCCCGATTAGCCGTGCGCGATAGTGGTGGATGAAGGGATAGATTCTTTGCTACGCTCAGAGTGACAAATTAGATTTTTCTATATCATACAATTCTTGGGGTTTTAAAGGGGCAAAGCCCCATTAGCCAACGTCTGCGAAGCAGTACAAAGGACTCCGCTTGGGCGTGGCGGGCAGAACAGGGCGTTGACTAATATAATGCAACATATTTTATATCCTTTTTCAAAAAAGGATATAAAAATAAAAAGTAGGCATATTTTTTTTGCTTAAAAAGAGGAAATTAAAAGTTTATGGCGAATTATAAAAGGATAGGATTAAATAGAATTATCAAATTTTTGATAAATAAGGAGGCTTGTTTATGCCAAATGAGATTTTTGATGAGTCAAAATTAAAAATCATACCTGTTGAACTTAACAGCGAGATGAAAAAGTCCTACATAGACTATGCTATGTCAGTTATTGTTGGCCGTGCTCTGCCTGATGTAAGAGATGGTCTCAAGCCTGTACACAGACGTATCCTCTACGCAATGTACGAGGACGGATTTACCCCCGATAAGGAATATCGTAAGTGTGCGACTACCGTCGGTAATGTTCTTGGTAGATACCATCCGCACGGTGACGCATCGGTTTATGATGCTCTTGTCCGTATGGCGCAGGATTTTTCGATGAGATATCCTACAGTAGACGGCCACGGAAACTTCGGTTCAATTGATGGCGACCCCCCTGCTGCTTACCGTTATACAGAGTCAAGGATGTCAAAACTGTCACTTAGTATGCTGACAGACATCGAAAAAGACACTGTTGATTTTATGCCAAACTTTGACGAGACCAGAAAAGAGCCTGTTGTTCTTCCGTCACGTATTCCTCACCTTTTGGTAAACGGGTCCAATGGTATTGCTGTTGGTATGGCAACTAATATTCCGCCTCATAATCTCAAAGAGGTTATTGATGGTATTGTTGCTCTTATTGACAATCCTGACATCACTATTGACGAACTTATGGAATACATTCCTGCCCCTGACTTCCCGACGGGTGGTCTTATAATGGGTGTGTCGGGCATCCGCTCTGCTTATCACACAGGCAGAGGTAAGTTGAGAGTTCGTGCAAGAGCAGAGATACAGGAGTGGAAAGACAATCGTCAGCGTATCGTTATTACCGAGATTCCTTATATGGTAAACAAGGCAAGACTTATCGAAAAGATTGCAGAACTTGTACATGACAAGAGAATTGACGGAATTTCTGACCTCCGTGATGAGTCCGACCGCGATGGTATGAGAATTGTAGTAGAACTCAAGCGTGATGCAAACGGTCAGATTGTTTTAAATCAACTTTACAAGTATACCCAACTTGAGGATACCTTCAGTGTTATAATGCTTGCACTTGTCAATCAGACAGACCCAAAGGTGCTTAATCTTAAAGAGGTTCTTGTAAACTATGTTGACTTCCAGAAGGATGTAATTGTAAGAAGAACCCGTTTTGACAAGAAGAAAGCAGAAGCAAGAGTTCATATTTTAGAGGGCCTCAAGATTGCTCTTGATAATGTTGATGAAGTAATCAGTGTGATTCGCAACAGTTATAACGACGCAAAAGAAAAATTGATGACCCGCTTTGAACTTACAGATATTCAGGCCCAGGCTATACTTGATATGCGTCTTGCGCGTCTTGCAGGAATGGAACGTGAAAAGATTGAGGCTGAGTATAATGAACTTATGAAACTTATCGCTCATCTTGATGATGTTCTCAATAATGAAAGTATGGTTCTTGGTATTATCAAAGAAGAACTCGGTGAGGTTGTTGCAAAGTATGGTGACTCAAGAAGAACAGGTATTGAGCCTGTTGCTGATGACATTGATATAGAAGACCTGATTGAGGAGGAAGATAACGTAATCACACTTACCCATCAGGGATATGTTAAGCGTCTGGCAGTTGATACCTACAAGAGCCAGAAGCGTGGCGGTAAGGGAATCATTGGTTTGCAGACTAAGGAAGAAGATTTTGTTCGTACAATGTTTATATCTTCTACCCATGCCCATATTCTCTTCTTTACCAATAAGGGAAGAATGTACAGAAGAAAGGCGTACGAGATTCCGGAAGCAGGCAGACAGGCAAAGGGTACACCTATTATAAACCTGCTTGCGCTTGAACCGGATGAGAGTATTTCTGCTGTTATCCCGGTCAGAGAGTACGAAGATGGCAAGAGCCTTATTATGTGTACCAGAGCCGGCGTAATCAAAAAGACAGACCTATCTGAGTACGAAAACGCACCAAAGGCAGGTAAGATTGCTATCCGTCTTGATGAGGGTGACGAACTTATCGGAGTAAATATGACAGATGGCAATAGCGATATCTTCGTTGGCTCACACCTTGGTAAGATTATTCGCTTCAGCGAAGAAGATGTCCGAAACATGGGCAGAGTTTCCCGTGGTGTGCGTGCAATGAAACTGACCGGCGATGACTATATTGTTGGTATGTGTATTGCATACGAGGGCGCAAAACTCCTTACTGTAAGTGAAAACGGCTATGGTAAGAGGACAGAACTTGACGAATACAAGTGCCAGAGCAGAGGCGGTAAGGGTATGATGACCTACCGCATTACTGAAGAAACAGGTGCAGTTGCAGGTATGCAGATTGTGTCATCGGAGGATGATATTATCCTTATCACATCTGAGGGTGTTATAATCCGTATGGATTCTGATGAAATCAGTACCTACGGTAGAGTTACAAAGGGCGTACGCCTTATGAGACTTGGCGAGGGCGTTAAGATAGTTACTGTTGCAACAGCAAAGAAGGAAAATGATGAGGTTGTTGAAACAGAAGAAACAACAGAGGCACCGCAGGAAGGCAACAAGGAATAATTGGAAGGATAGCAGATAATGCAAAAGTTACTGAGTAAAATCCGCCGGGCAGTGGATGATTATAATATGATTTCGGAGGGTGACAGAATTGCCGTCGGTGTATCCGGCGGCAAGGATAGTCTTACTTTGCTGTGTGGTCTTGCAGCATTGCGCAGATTTTATCCAAAAAAGTTTGACCTTATTGCCGTATCCCTTGATATGGGATTCTCTGATGTCAGTTTTGCAGGTGTCAGAGAACTTTGCGACAGACTGGGTGTGGAATATGTAGTCAAAAAGACGGATATTGCTGAAATAATATTCGACGTAAGACAAGAGAAAAATCCTTGCTCTCTGTGTGCCAAGATGCGCAGAGGCGGAGTTAATGACATTGCTGTTGAACTTGGTTGTAACAAGGTTGCTCTCGGGCATCATAACGAGGATGTTTTAGAGACGTTCTTCCTCTCTCTGTTTTATGAGGGGCGTCTTGGGTGCTTCTCTCCCGTTACATATCTTTCAAGGCGTGATATTTATGTAATCAGACCTATGATTTATCTGCCTGAGGGAGAGATAAAAGGGTTTGCAAAGAGAGAAAATCTGCCTGTTGTCTACAACCCATGTCCTATGGATGGCAAGTCAAAACGCCAGGATATGAAGGATTTTATAAACGATAAAATGAAAACAGATAAGTTTTTTAAGACAAAAACAATGCATGCAATACAGACGGGACTTCCTAACTGGAAAAAGGAGAATGAAATATGAAAAAAGTCAGAAAAGCGGTTATACCGGCAGCGGGATGGGGAACAAGATTTCTCCCTGCTACAAAGTCAACTCCAAAAGAGATGCTTCCGATAGTTGATACTCCGACGATTCAGTACATAGTAGAAGAAACGGTAAAATCAGGGATAGAGGAGATTTGTATCATCACAAGCCCCCATAAAAAAATACTTGAAGACCATTTTGACCGTTCCCTTGAACTTGAGCATTTTTTAGAGAAAGACGGCAAGATGGAACTTTACAATCAGGTAAGACAGATAGGTGAGATGACGAGAGTTGTGTCTATCAGACAGAAAGAGGCTCTTGGCCTTGGCCACGCGGTGGCTTGTGCAAAAGCCTTTGTGGGGGATGAGCCTTTTGCGGTGCTCCTTGGTGATGATGTTGTGTATAATGATGAAAGACCATGTATAGGCCAGCTTATAGATGTCTACAACGAGTATGGCAAGTCTGTCCTCGGTGTGCAGACAGTTGCACCTGAAAATATCCACAAATACGGATGCGTAGATGGAGTTCAGATAGGGGAGAGAACCTACACTGTAAACGGCATGGTTGAAAAGCCAAAAAGAGAAGAGGCACCCAGCAACGTTGCTGTTCTTGGCAGATATGTTATAACACCTGAAATTTTTGACCACCTTGCAAAGACAAAGCCGGGCGCAGGAGGAGAAATTCAACTCACTGACGCGCTTTGCACACTTGCAAAGGAGCAGGGTATGTATGCCTATGACTTTGTTGGCCGCAGATATGATGTGGGCGACAAGCAGGGCTTTTTGCAGGCAACGGTTGAGTATGCGCTCCGCCGTGATGATTTAAAGGACGAATTTTTAGAATACTTAAAAGGCATAATTAAATAAATTTAAACACCTTTATCCGCCTTATGGGATAAAGGTGTTTTTGTCTGTGAAGCAAATATAAAAATTATGTTACTTTTATCTTACGAGGTTTACAATTTGGTTGTTATAAGGTATAATATACAGTGATATAAAATGACGTGTACTATGTCAACATGGCGGAAGGGAGCGGTTTTCTCAATGGGGGACAAAAAACATAAAAACGGCGAAAAAGCCGCAAAGACCATAAGCCTTATGGCAATAATAATTTTAGCGGCAAAGGTAATGGGTCTCCTGCGTGAGATGCTTGTTGCCAACATATACGGTCAGGGTATGGAATCTGATATGATAAATACTGCAACGCAGATTCCGCTTCTGTTTTTTGATATGGTGCTTGGTGTTGCAATATTGTCTACTTTTGTGCCGGTCTTTAACAAACGCATCGCAAACGAGGGTAAGGAGGCGGCAATGGCCTTTGCCAACAATTTTGCTACTATTGTCGGCCTTATTGCTACTTTAGTTGCGGTGGTCGGAATAATCTTTGCTGAGCCACTTGTACGTCTTATGGTGCCGGGTTATGGTTCAGTTGCAGGAAAGATTGAACAGACAGCAACGCTTCTGCGGATTTTGTTCCCGTCTATTGCTTTTACGGCTATGGCGTATGTTGCGGTTGGAATACTTCAGTCTTTTGGGGAATTTACAATTCCGTCACTTATAAGTGTTGTGTCAAACGGAGTGATGATACTCTATTTGGTTATATTCAAAGATAAACTCGGGCTTGTCGGCGTTGCGGTTTCTATGCTTGTGGCGTGGATGCTTCAGTTAGTCATTCAACTTCCGTATCTTAAAAAGTTTGGATACAAATATAAATTTAAATTTGATATAAAAGACAGCGGAATCAAAGAGGCGGCGCTTATTGCTCTGCCCGTGCTTATCAGTTCGTGGGTACAGCCCCTTTGTAATGTTATCAATATGTCATTTGGTTCAGGTCTTGGAGACGGAGCGGTTTCTGCTCTTGGGTGGGCAAACAAGATATATATAATAATGGTAGGCGTCTTTGCCTATGCTATTACAAATTTTATATTTCCTAAATTATCGCGCCTGAGCGGAGATGAATGCGCAGATGAATTTGCCGAAAACACAAGGCAGTCAATCGGCTATATTATCTTTATAATCTCGGTCGTGTGTGCACTCTTTCTTGCTCTGTCAGGCCCCATAATCAGCCTTGTGTTTGAAAGAGGTGCCTTTACCGCAGATGCTGCAAAAATCACAGGAGAGGCGTTGTTCTATTATTCGTTTGGTATGATAGGATATGCAATAAGCGAGGTTTTAAACAAAAGTTTTTACGCTCTGTCAGACGGAAAAACTCCTATGGTTACTTCGATTATCGGAATAATAGTAAACTTTATATCGGCGGCGCTGCTTGTCGGGGTATTTAAAATGGGAGTCGGCGGTCTTGCGCTTGCAGGGGCCATAAGTTCTCTGATAATCTCGCTTTGCCTTATGGTTATGATAAATAAACGCCGTAGCGGAGTGATTACAAAAGCGTTTATGACAAACACGGTCAAAACATTGATATGCGGAGCGGCGGCATTTATAGTTGCAAGGGTGGTTGATATATTTGCAGCAAATCTTGGCTCAGGCACAATTATGACATTTTTACGGCTTTGCATTTGTTCGGCACCTGCGGCAGTTGTGTACTTTGGTCTGGCTTATGTTTTTGGAGTATATGAGATGCGTATAGCGGCAAGTAAACTTTTGAAGAAATAAAAGGGGGTTTATCGCATGAAAAATAATATCGGGTATTTTGAGGCGGTATGGCTTTTTATTTGGAATTTTATAAAAAACAGCGTGACATATAAAGTGCTGCGCAGAATATATGACGGTATTTCAAAGGGCTGGAGAAACAGTGCGATCGGAGAGTTTTTCCGCCGTACACATTTTGGCGCAGATTCAATAGAAAAGAGTATTGCAGGCAAAATTATTCGCAGTCCTTTTACATTTGTTGAGTTTCTGCAGAAGAAATATGCAAAAAGATTATCATCTGTCATTGATGAGAGTGTGTTCTTTAATATCTGCCGCGGATATTTAAATAACATTATGGCGATAAACTTAAGATTTATCGGCGTGACTACGGTTTTTGCGGCGGCAGGGCTTCTTGCAGGCGAAGGTTTCTCTGTTACTTTAATTGCAGTTGTGTTGATTGGGCTTGTGCTCTCTCTGTTTGATATAAATGTGACAGAGTATTTAAAAGGCTCGGCGTTGATTTCTCTTGTGTGCAATTTGCTTGGTATAGAGGCCGACTTTAACTGGTTTGATAAGAAATATACAACAGGAAAAGCCCGTCTTATAACAGGTGCGGCAGCAGGCCTTGTGTTTGGACTGGCGGGCGGAATTTCGTCGCCAATCCTTACTCCTCTTGCAATTTTAGGCGTTGCCGTGGTATTTCTTGTAATAGAGAAACCATCAGCTGGTGTCTTTCTCG
>JAZSBQ010000079.1:0-12511 GCA_045602485.1 Clostridia bacterium | reverse complement strand
ATCACTGTCTCTTGCAGTAGATAATTTCATACCATTTATTTCAAACCATATATCTACCCCAATGGATTTTAAGTATCTAAGATCAACGAGACCATCATAAACGTTTCTAGCATATCTGCTAATTGATTTTACAAGAATCAGATCAATTTCACCAAGCCTGCATTTTTCTAACATTTCGTTGTATGATTTTCTGTTCTCAACTCTTAATCCTGATTTCGTATCGCAATACACACCAACAAAGTCCCAGTCTGGATTTTTCCTAATCTCGGACTCATAATTTTTTATTTGAGTTTGAAGAGAAGCTGCTTGGCCATCAGTTTCTGTACTGACTCTGCAATACGCAGCCACTCTCAATCTCTTTTTCAGTTTCTTTTCTTTCGGGGGTATTACGATTACTTCAGACATAATGTTATAAGCCACTAACTATATTAAGAATATCACTAGCCTCGTTTATTCCCATATTGTTTCCCCTGCTTCTTTCTAATTTTGCATTTTGAACAGCTCTGAATAGTTCTATGTTAATAATTGCAGGATGAGTATTAGTAGTAAAGTATCTATCCGTTAATTCTTTATTATCGACCTGTATTCCCATAACATTAACTCTTTTTCGCAACAGAACTGAGCCTATATATTTTTCGTTTGATAACAATTTATCTATTGCTTATCTATTCCATTTATCTTTTCCTGTTGATGATTTTATTCCTCTTTCGAATAATTCATTAGCAATTTTACCTAAACTGTATCCCGAAAGATAACTTTCATAAATCCACATCACGGTCAGAGCTTCATTTGGATTAATAATTAATTCGCCATTTTGATTCTGAGAATATCCATAACACACTCTCTTTCCTAATCTTGACGTTCCGTTTTGAATTCTCTCTTTATGAGCTTCTTTAATTTTTATACTATTATTTTTCATTTCGTTCAACCTTTCTTTATTAATTATTTTTAGTTCTGACTTGATATGCATTTTCATTTTCTCCTCCTTTTTGTATTTATTGTATTATAAAATAAGTGCCGTAATCTCTGTGATTTACAGCACTTATACTTATTTTCTATTTAATTTTCATTTCATTCTATTTTCGAGCAGGTTTGTCAATCTTTCATAGTAAGAATGTCAAATTTTGGCGAAAGGAGGCGATAGTGTGAAGAAACTTTTTAGAAAGCTTAGAAAAGAAAAACGAGTAGCTCCCAAAATGCCTGAATGGAACGAGATTGTTGAAATGCTTTATGATAAAAGTCTTAACGGCTTTGATGATGAAGTTGTAAAGGTTATTTATTCTAAAGATAAGGCAATGAGATATATAGTGTTGAAAAACGATAAAGGATTTTTTAGCTATCGTCATGAGAAAATATATCAACTTGACAAAGAAGAATGGACTTATCGAAGCAGTTATGATTTGACACCAGCGTTTTGGCAAGAGATTGATAATGGGGGAAAATCGATTTTTACTTCTTTGGAAGATGCCTTGAAAGAATTGGAACAAGAAGCAGAATATAAAAATTTTTAATCCTAACGCAATATGAACTATTATCTTAAACATTGGCATCTAGATTATACAGTCTTTATATAAAGATTGCCGAATTTTGGCTAAAATAAAAATAGGAGAAATCGCAAAGCATAAAGATGCTTTAGAGCGGGTCAAAATAACTTGCGCTCAGAAATCGATTCTCCTATTTCGAATAAAAGTATAGCACAAAAGTCAAAAGTTGTCAATGAAGCCTTTGAGAATGGCATTTACATTATACAGTCTTTATATGCGGTCTTTGACCGCAACGATATAAATTCCTGACGGAATTTGCGATATACCTTGCGGTGCGATATGTCCCTTCGGAACGAGAAAAGGAATTTATATCATATCGCAACAAAATGAAATGGAGTTATATCGCATTTGGAAAAAATATATCGCACGAGCGAAGCGAGTATATCGCCAAAAATATAGGCATCTAATTTATACATTCTTTATAGTATAATTGTCGAAAATTGGCTAAAAATAAATTAGTTGACATTATCCTGCAATTTGTTTATAATATAAATTGTAGGATATATTTATAGTATGAATAATAGGAGGAATTTATGAACATAAATACTGAAACAATTACAACAATGACAGAAGCAAATCAGAATTTTTCAAAGGTTGCCAAAGTAGCAGAAAATAATGGTCAGGCAGTTATATTTAAAAATAACAAGCCTAAATTTTTGCTTATTGATGTTGATTCAAATTCCTACTTTGATATTACAGACGATGAGAAAATTGATATAGCGGCAAAGAGGATTATGAATAGATTTAAACCTGCTTTTGAGGAGCTGGCAAAATGATTAGGTTAAGTAAAGAAAAGGTTTTGCTTCTGCATCAATTAATAGCTGAAGAAACAGGTGGCAGTACCGGTGTAAGAGATGTAGGATTATTGGAAAGTGCACTCAACAATGCATATGCTACATTTAGTGGTGAAGAACTCTATAAAACAAAAGAAGAAAAAGCAGCAAGCCTTGGGTTTTCTTTGATATCCAATCATGCTTTTGTTGATGGCAATAAGAGAATAGGCGTATATGTTATGCTGACATTCTTGGAAGCAGAAGGAATAAAAATGAATTGTACCAATGCAGATGTAGTTGACTTTGGGTTATCGGTTGCATCAGGCGATATGAAATATGATGAAATATTGGATTGGATAAATAAATTCAAGAAGTGATTTTTTTATTCTTGACTTAATATGACCTGCTGTTAAACAAGCTGGCATGTAAAATATGCGGTCTTTGACCGCAGCTAAATTCGCTATCGCGAGCTAAATGTACTTGCGTACGCTAAATTACTTCGTAGCTAAATTGACCTTGCGGTCAGCTAATGGCGAATTTAATTGTAGGGACCGGCCTCCCGGACGGTCCGCATTAACTGGCAACAAAACGGACAGTCGAGGACGCCTGTCCCTACAGAAGCAAAGCGGAATAATTTAGCTTTGAAATTTAGTTCAAAATTTAGCTGTATTTTTTAGTTTTAACTTGATTTTAACCTAGCCTCATATCAAGTCGGATTAAAATATTTTCTACGGCGATATGACAACAAAAACATCGCTTATTTATTCTTAGTTAAATACTTTTAAGCACTTTCCATTTTTCAACAAGTCGTTCTACAGACCAGGCAGCATTCGCAGGAGATGTAGACGGCAAACATACAACATCTCTTTTTATTTGTTCTTTTGTGTACTTTTTAAAGTACTTTTCTGCAGTTTTTCCATTTACAAAAATCTGCCTTATATCCGCTGCTTTTAAAATTTCCGAAATGTCATTTACTTTTACATTTTTAATAGAACTATCCGAACTTCCCGTTATCTCGCACGAAGCAATTACATCCCAAAGTGCAATGCCGTTTTCAAGTAAAAGTTGCTTTTTTTCTTCAATAGTTTCAGGCACATTACATTCAAGTACAGAGGCAATCACCTTCCAAAAACGATTTTGAGGATGTCCGTAAAAAAACATTTGCTCGCGGGATTTCACTGACGGAAAACTGCTCAAAATTATAATTCTGGAGTCTTTATTGTATAAAGGCGGAAACGGGTGTCTTATCATTTTTTCACCTCATCAAAGAAATATTTACAAAACAACGAAGCGATTTCAACACTTTATTCCTCCATTGATTTATAAAGCGCATCTCTGAGCCTGGTCTCTAAAGACAGTTCCCATCCGTGCATATGCTGAAAATATGCGAGAGAAAGTTTATTTTGTGGGTCCACAAGTGAGTAAGCACCCGCAGCACCGCCCCAGCCCATTTCACCTATGGGACTGAGACCACCGCTCCTTTTCGGGTCTAAATGGGTACGTACGCCAAATCCGTAACCGTAGCCTTTTCTCTGTACCTCAAAATCTTCGAGCGCCTTATAGTTTAGTTGATTTGACCTCATCAGTTCTATTGACGTTTTAGACAGGATTTTGTTCCCTGATTTTCCCACTCCATCATTGGCAAGAGCATCCAAAAATAATGCATAGTCGTTTGTGGAGGAAATAAGTCCCGCCCCACCGCTTTCATAATCATCAGTAAAGTTGAATGCACATTTCTGTTGAATTTTCTGATATATACCCGGGCCGTTTTTAACATAAAGCAGCGCAAGTCGGGAAAGCCTTTCTTTGTCCTTTGGTACACCGAAAAATGTATCATTCATTCCAAGCGGTTTAAGAAGATTTTCTCTCATATATTCGCCAAAACTCATACCTGACCAGATTTCAATAAGTGCGCCGAGAATATCATGGCACAGGCTATATCTGTGTCTTGTTCCGGGCTCAAAGCCAAGCACAGTCTCTGACAAAGCACTGACTATATCACGGGTTGATGTCTTACCATCTTTAATTGCATTTAATATTCCCTCTGCTTTAAGGTCGTAGCCAAACCCTGCCGACATAGAAAATAAATGTCTTATGGTTATAGGGTTTTCCGCATATCCGAATGACTTGCTGCCCGCCGTCTCTCCTAGTGTCTTTCCCGTTGCAACCGCACTACCGCTAAGTACATCAAAATCCTCTGCAGATATACGCATCTCAGAGAATTCCGGCATATACTTTGACAGATGGTCGTCCATATTGAAAGCACCTTTTTCAAAAAGCTGAAGCGCACAGGTACAGGTAAGCATCTTGGTCATTGAAAATATGATATAAAGTTCATCACGTGTAATTTCAATTTTATTTTCTATATCATTAAAACCCGTACTGTACCTGAAAATTTCCTCATGCTCTTTATAAACAGAGCAATCTACACCGGGGGCACTACCCTCTGCAACAATCAGGTCGAGTTCCTGCTTTAAATATGTAAAATCCACTTTTGTCCCTCCGAAAACCATGACAAAATATATTTCTAAATATCCAATATATACTATAACATAAAAAAAATAAAAAGACAATATCCCAAGCAGAATATTGTCTTTTGAAATCTATAAGTATTATATTTTAAATATACCAAACGCATCAAGAACTGATGATATAAGTATCAGAACTATACATACAGGAGCAAGATACTTAATTACAAAATTAAAGAGTGCTTTTCTTTTGAATTTTCCCGAAAGTTCTACCTCATCCGCTATTGTGCGGGGCTTAATTACATAACCTACAAAAACGCAGGTAAAGAATGCAACTATCGGCATAAGTACACTGTTACTTATAAAATCAAAGAAATCAAGAAACTGAAGGCCTATAATCTTAACCTCCGCCAATACCCCGTAACCAAGTGATGAAAGAAGACCCAATATCACCGAAAACAAGAATACTGTAAGGCACGAAATGCTCCTTTTTATTTTAAACTTATCGCACAGTATTGATACAACAGTTTCCATAAGAGAAATTGACGATGTAAGTGCAGCAAGTAACACAAGCAGGAAGAATGCAATACCTATATATGTGCCGCCCACCATAGAATCAAATACCTTTGGAAGAGTAACAAACATAAGGCTTGGTCCCTTTCCTAAGGCTTCAGGCGTACCGCCTGAAAATACAAACACTGCAGGGATAATCATAAGACCTGCAAGGAACGCAATTCCTGTATCAAACAGTTCAATCTGCGTAACTGAAGATTCAAGACTGACATCTTTTTTCATATACGAACCATATGTTATCATGATTCCCATTGCAAGCGACATTGAATAAAAAAGCTGACCCATAGCCGCAAGCACAGTAACCGCCGAAAAATGGCTGAAATCAGGCATTAAATAATATTTTACGCCATCCATTGCACCGGGCATACAAACGGAATATATTGCAATAAAAATCGATAACGCAACCAAAACAGGCATCAGAAATTTACTTACTTTTTCTATGCCCTTTTCGACACCGCCCATAACAATAAATAAAGTTGCACCAAGAAAAATAATAAACCACAAAATCGGCTCACCGTTTTGGGATATAAACTCGGTAAAATATGTATCATTTGCCGCATTTGCAGTCCCGCCGGCAATAAATGCACAAAGATACTTTGTAACCCAACCACCTATAACAGAATAGTAAGGCAATATAATAGCAGGTATGACCGCCGCCAAATATCCGACAAATGCATATTTTTTGTTCAGTGCTTTAAATGCACCTATCGCACTTAGGCCCGTTTTCCTGCCAATTGCAGTTTCAGCAATCATAAGCGCAAAACCAAACGTAACCGCAAGAAGTATATATGTTAAAAGAAATATACCTCCACCGTATTTTGCCGCAAGATACGGAAACCTCCATATATTTCCAAGTCCGACCGCTGAACCGGCAGCAGCAAGAACAAACCCTAATTTCCCCGTAAAAGTGCTTCTTTTTTCTTTGTTCATAAAACACCATCCCTCTTTACAAATATAAATATGCAGACATTATATCACAAAATATTACAATAGTCAATTTACATATTTATATATAATAAAATTTATGACCCCCAAAGTATTTCGGAGGTCATAATTACACCCATTATTGCGACAATAACATATGCGGCAACAATGCTTGCATCTTTTTAAATTATTTTTCATCACTTACAAACTCTTTTATTGATGTTGCAAGACCTGCAAGTTCCTGAATTTTTGATGGAATAATAATCTTTGTTGCCTTGCCGTCTGCTGCCTTTTCAAAACTCTCAAGTGCTTTGATTGCAACATATGCATCTGATGGGTTTGCCTCATTTATCTTGCGGATACCCTCTGCTATTGCTGTCTGAACCGCAAGAATTGCCTCTGCTTCGCCCTCTGCTTCCTTTATGGCGGTTTGCTTTATTGCCTCAGCCCTTAAGATTGCAGACTCCTTTTCACCCTCTGCAAGAAGGATTGCAGACTTCTTCTCTCCCTCTGCTTTGAGAATAGATTCTCTTCTCTCACGCTCGGCTTTCATCTGTTTTTCCATTGCGTTCTGGATTTCTTTTGGCGGAATAATGTTCTTAAGTTCTACACGGTTAATTTTTATACCCCATGGGTCTGTTGCCTCGTCAAGTATAGCACGCATTTTTGTATTGACCGTATCTCTTGATGTCAGAGTTTCGTCAAGTTCCAAATCACCTATGATGTTTCTGAGTGTTGTTGCGGTAAGATTTTCAATAGCCATCATCGGTCTCTCTATGCCATAGGTAACAAGTTTAGGGTCTGTAATCTGGAAATACACAACAGTATCAATCTGCATTGTAACATTGTCTTTTGTAATAACCGGCTGAGGTGGAAAATCAACAACCTGTTCTTTAAGATTTACCCTTTTTGCAATTCTGTCAACAAAGGGCATCTTTACATGGAGGCCAACATTCCATGTCGCATTGTATCCGCCAAAACGCTCAATAATATAAGCATGCGCCTGAGGTACAATCTTTACATTAGCAACCAAGACCACAAGAACAATCAATAATAAAATTACTATAACACCCATACTATACCTGCCTTTCTGCCGCTTTGGGCTCTTCAACTTTTTTAACTACAAGTTTGACTCCGTCTATATCTTCAACGGACACTACTGCAGCTTTTTCAATTATCTCGCCATCTTCGCTGATAAGTCTCCAGTCTACATCATTTATTTTAGCAATTCCGCCACCTTTTGAGTTGTCTACTGTTTCTGCAATAATTATTCTTTGTCCTACAATTCTGTCAAGATTAATTTTGCTTTTGTTTTCCTTGCTTTTTCTAAGCGCTATTTTCCTAAGACCTATAATTGATATGGCAGAAAAAACAATAAATGTAAGTATCTGTCCTGTCACATCCGCTCCGATTGCCTCGGCAATCAATGCAGCAAACGCCCCGATTGAGAACCAAATACTCACAAGGGTAGCCGTAAATCCCTCAATTATCAAAAATATAATAATTGCGGCAATCCAGAAATATGCATTTATCATTGCTAATCCCCCATTTCTTATTAAACTTAATTTTATTATTTATATATTTATTATATATCATTCCAAGTAAATTTTCAATGTAAATTTTATTCAACTGCTTCTTTTACAAGTTCAAATCTTTCGCCGTCTTTAAACTCAGTTTTATCAACGCCTGTCTGCATATACTGTCCATCCTTATAAAAAGCCCAATAACTTTGGTCTGTTGCATAATCTGCAACAATTCCGTTTACGGCTTTTATGTACATCCCGTACGCACCTTCTTCGCCCGCGATAAGCTTATGCTCCGAGAGTGCCTCTCCAACCGTCACAGCATCTGTGTGTATCGTAAACACAACTGTATCATTGTTATCTTTTACTTCTACAATAACAGTTTTTGCGCCATCACCGAGTTCTGTATCCTCTGTGCAAACCACAGTCTGCCATTGTGCAACATCCATATTATACACACAGGACACAAGCGGTGTGCACGCAAGAATAATGCATACTATACTTACTAATACCCAATTAATTTTCATTTATATCAACCCTTTCTTTTTAATCCGCTCAAAATTTTCTTTTGGCTCTCTGATATTCTATAACTTTCTATGGCTTTTTGAATCGTTTTATTATGAACGAACAATGACAGTCTTCCATCTTTGATATATTCAAAAGCATCATTCCATTGCTTGGCAAGGGCAGTTGCAAAATACCACGCAATCATCATATTTATGTAGTATTCCTCGCTTTGTATCTCTCCAACAAGTTCAGGATACTCACTGCAGAAATCATCATCAAGAAAGTATACCATAAGCATTTCTATCGAGAACCTGACAGTATATACATCCTCAGATTTTATCCATTCTTTTATAACAGTAATAAGTTTCTCCTTGTTTTTCTTAAAGCACTTAGGGCGCATCGAGTCGCAGGTTGCCCAGTTATCAACATAGGGTAGAAACCGGTTTAACTCACAAATACATTCATCAAAATCGGTGATTTGTTCAATAAAGAAAGCGTGCAGGTTGTTTTCTTCGTAATACTTATGCGGCAGATCTTTTAAAAACTCACTTCTCTCTTTTGTGTCCCGAAAACTTTGTGCAATCTTCCTGAGCATAGGGGTACGCACCCCTATTACTCTTTCAGGCTCAATGTTTGGAATAAGCCTTGAATGAAATTCTTTATATTTTAAATCCCTGTTTTCAAAAAGAATGTTTATCATATACTTCACCTTAATTTATTTTATCATAACGGACATAAATCCGCAAGGGTTATATCACCAACGTTTACCTGTTCTGCTATACAAAAAAAGAAAACGCAGATGCGTTCTCTTTTTGTCATAACAAAAATATATCAGGTGTTCTTCATAATAACAGAACCGATATTCTCACTGATTGTCTCACAGGAGTCCATGCACGCCTCAAGACAATCATAAACATCTCTCCACGCAATTATAATAAGTGGATTCTCCTGAGGGTTCTGCATAAGGTCACGCATTGAAGTAAGATATATTTTATCGCATTCTGCTTCAATATCATTGAGTTTAATTATAAGTTCCTGAATTTTTTTGGATTTCTTAAAGTTCTCAAACTCAGCCATGATATCACAGAGATATTCGCAGGCCGACACAATCTTTTTTGCAAACAAAACAGCAGACGACTTAATTTCTGTAATATTGTTGATGTAAAGTTTCTGCACTACATCCTCTATTTTATCGGTTACGTCATCAAGGTTGTGGCTCAGCAAATCCAAATCCTCGCGGTCAAGCGGGGTTACAAAAGCCTTTGCAAGCGCATCACCCATTATATGTCTTGTTGCATCAGCGCTATGCTCAATGTCATGTATCTCCGCAATCATAGTCTCTATCTTATCAGGGGCAAAATTTTCAAGACAGTTCACAAGATAGTCTGCCGCCTTCTTTGAAAGAGCGGCGCACTGTGAAAAGTTTTCAAAATAAAATTTATCAGCTTTAGCCATTTTATAAATTCCTTTCCATTATGTAAATAACATCATAAATATTTTAGTCATTATAAATCCTACCAGTCCACATCCGGGGAAGGTAAGAATCCACGTCAGCACCATTTCTTTAACTACACCAAAGTTAATGGCAGACACTCTCTTAACCGCACCTACACCCATAATCGATGTAGTCTTTGCGTGTGTAGTTGATACAGGCAGACTGAATACCGAACAGAACAGCAACGACAAAGCACCGGCAATATCTGCAGAAAATCCCTGGTACTTTTCCAGTTTTACCATATCCATTCCAACAGATTTAATAATCTTCTTACCGCCCATAGCCGTTCCAAGCGCCATTACAACCGAGCATATAACCATAAGCCATATCGGAATGCTGATATCTGACGGAAGTGCCTCGCCATTTGACATATATACGCATAGGAGAATAACACCCATAAACTTCTGTCCGTCCTGAGCACCATGCATAAACGCCATTGATGCCGCACCTGCAATCTGCGCACCTCTGAAGAAAGGCTCTGTTTTTGGTCTGTTTGCTTTGTAAAACAGTTTTGTAACTCCTTTGCACACAAGCCAGCCAAGGCCAAATCCAAGAATTACTGAGATAAATATTCCATAGACAACCTTAATCCATTCTCCTCCATTTACACCGGCAAAACTATTGTGCAGCGCAATCGCACTGCCTGTAAGACCCGCAATAAGTGCGTGGCTCTCACTTGTGGGGATGCCAAATACCCATGCAAGAGTTGCCCAGAGCACAATGGCAAACAAAGCTGCGCTCAACGCGATAATTGCATGGTCGGGGTTAGTACCAAAGTCTACCATTTTGGTGATTGTCTCTGCAACGGTTGCATTTAAAAGAGTCATCACAAAAACGCCGAGGAAGTTAAACAATACAGCCATAAGTATAGCTGCTTTTGGCGGCATACACCTTGTTACAACACAGGTTGCAATTGCATTGGGTGCATCTGTCCATCCGTTTACAAGAATAACACCAAGTGTAAGGATAACTGCGATAAACAACAAAGGATTAGCCGTCATTTGGTTCCAAAAAAATAAGATTGAATCCATAGTCACCTTCTCTTTCTGTGTAAAAATTTTTAAGCAAAAAAATTATATCATATATATTTCCATTATTCAACATATTTTTTAAATTTTATTTTATATTATCTTGTCTTTTTTTTAAATCTTTGTTATACTGTATCTACAAGAATTTTATACTAAAGAGGTGGCAAAAATGCTCGCGATTATTGACTATGGTGCAGGAAACCTGCGCTCTGTTCAAAAAGCATGTGAAGCAGCAGGAGCAGAGGCCCTGATTACATCAGACAAAAATATAATTCTGTCAGCCGACCACGTTATACTCCCCGGAGTAGGTGCTTTTGGCGACTGTATGTCTAATATAAAAAGTCACAACCTTGATGATTGCGTCAGAGAGGTTATTTCAAACGGAACTCCCTTCCTTGGCATTTGTCTTGGACTTCAGCTTTTATTTGAAAGCAGCGAGGAATCACCAAAAGCAGAGGGCCTTGGCATATTCAAAGGCGGGAACATGAAAATCCCCGGCGCTGACGGGCTTAAAATCCCGCATATGGGCTGGAACTCCCTTTCATTCCCAAAAGAGTCTCCGCTTTTTGACGAAATCGAAGATGGTTCATTTGTTTACTTTGTCCATTCATACTATATGCAGCCCGAGGATAAGTCAATCATATCCGCAACCTGTGACTATTCCGCCACATTGCCCGTTGCACTCAGCCACGGCAATGTTCACGCGACACAGTTCCATCCTGAAAAAAGCGGTGAGGTTGGTCTAAAGATACTCAAAAACTTTATCAGTCTCGGAGGTGATTGCTGATGTTTGCAAAGAGAATTATCCCCTGTCTTGACGTCAACTGCGGCAGAGTGGTCAAGGGCGTAAACTTTGTTAACCTCCGCGACGCAGGTGACCCTGTTGAGGTTGCAAAAATCTATAATGAAGCAGGCGCTGACGAGCTTGTTTTCCTCGATATCACTGCTACCCACGAATCAAGAGGCACAGTCATTGATATGGTACGCAAAGTTGCAGAGACTGTGTTCATTCCTTTTACAGTCGGCGGCGGAATCAGTTCGGTCGAGGGCTTCCGCGAACTTTTGCTTGAGGGTGCAGATAAAATTTCGGTTAACTCCTCTGCCATCCGCAACCCGAGACTTATCAGCGACGCCGCAGACAAGTTTGGCAGACAGTGCGTGGTTGTAGCAATAGACGCAAAGCGCAGAGCCGATAACAGCGGCTGGAATGTGTATATAAACGGCGGCAGAATTGACACAGGGCTTGACGCCGTGACATGGGCAAGGATTGCTGACCGACTTGGTGCAGGCGAAATACTCCTTACCTCTATGGATTGTGACGGAACAAAAGCCGGCTATGATATTGAACTGACAAGAACAATCTCAGAGGCAGTATCGATTCCCGTTATCGCGTCGGGCGGTGCAGGCAATATGGAGCATTTTAAAGACGCCCTAACCGACGGATGTGCAGATGCGGCCCTTGCGGCATCACTCTTCCACTTCCGCGAGATTGAGATAAATGATTTAAAAAAATACCTCTCAAACGAGGGCGTATCGGTAAGATTATAAAAAATAACACTTTGCATTTGCAGAGTGTTATTTTTTATGCATATCACAAATCATTCTAAGGATTACAATTACAACAAGATTTATATCCATTTGAAATCAATTCCTCACTATTACAATTCCTATATTCT
>JAZSBQ010000078.1:0-3613 GCA_045602485.1 Clostridia bacterium | reverse complement strand
CGGTGAGTTCGGCAGAATCATGGAGTGGGCTGACGAGTTCAGAACACTTAAGGTTCGTACAAACGCTGACACACCTGCTGATGCTAAGAAGGCTCGTGAGCTCGGCGCAGAGGGTATCGGTCTTTGCCGTACAGAGCATATGTTCTTCGAAGCAGACAGAATCGCTGCATTCCGTGAGATGATCTGTGCAGATACAGTTGAGGCAAGAGAGGCTGCTCTCGAGAAGATTCTCCCCTATCAGCAGGGCGACTTCGAGGCTCTCTACGAAGCACTTGAGGGTAACCCCGTTTGCATTCGTTTCCTCGATCCTCCTCTCCACGAGTTCGTTCCCACAGAGGAAGCTGACATCGCAGCACTCGCTCAGGCACAGGGCAAGTCTGTTGCAGACATCAAGGCTCTTATCGCTTCTTTACACGAGTTCAACCCCATGATGGGTCACCGTGGTTGCCGTCTTGCAGTTACTTATCCTGAAATTGCAAAGATGCAGACAAAGGCTGTTATCCGTGCAGCTATCAATGTTCAGAAGGCACACGCTGACTGGAACATTGTTCCCGAGATTATGATTCCTCTCACAGGTGAAGTTAAGGAGCTTAAGTTCGTTAAGGACGTAGTTGTTGCAACTGCAGACGCAGAAATCGCAGCAGCAGGTGTAGAGCTCAAGTACGAAGTTGGTACAATGATGGAGATTCCCAGAGCTTGTCTCACAGCAGATGCTATCGCTACAGAGGCTGAGTTCTTCTGCTTCGGTACTAACGATCTTACTCAGATGACATTCGGCTTCAGCCGTGATGACGCCGGTAAGTTCCTCAACGCTTACTATGATACAAAGATTTACGAGAACGATCCCTTCGCAAAGCTCGACCAGACAGGTGTTGGTAGCCTGATGGAGATGGCAGTTACTAAGGGTAAGGCTACACGTCCTGAGATTCACTGCGGTATCTGCGGTGAGCACGGCGGCGACCCCGTATCCGTTGAGTTCTGTCACAAGATCGGCCTCGACTATGTATCTTGCTCACCCTTCCGTGTTCCCATCGCTCGCCTCGCAGCAGCACAGGCTGCAATTAACGAAAGTAGGAAGTAATTTTGACCTGATTTCAAGGGTAAATCAGAGTGCTTATGTAAAAGTGTATCAAAAGACTTTTACAAAGGATGATGCAAAGGCTTACCTTTATGCAGAGTCCACGAAGCACAGAATCCTATTTTGGCAGGATATAACGGTTAATATCCTTATATAAACAAACAAGAACTATGGCATTAAGTTGTCATAGTTCTTTTTGTATTCATCTTGTTTTTGGTTAGTTATTTTTGATAATAAAGAAATAATGCACTACCTTTCATTAAGATGATAGTGCATTTACTTATTCTTCATAGAATCAATCAGTGTAATAATGGCTTGGATTTGTTTGTCGGTCAATCCTTCAGTATCAAATATTACTGGAGGCTCGGCATTCTGTTTTCCAAGCAGATAATCCACACTGCAATTATAAATGTTAGATAATGATAATAATACATCCGTGCTGGGTGTTCTCTCTCCTGTCTCATATCCAGAAATAATGGACGGAGATATATTCACCTTATCAGCAACTTGTTTTTGAGAATATCCGTACTTAACACGGAGCAGTTTTAATTTTTCAGGTAAATCTTTAATCATTGTGTTGCCCTCCAACACTTATTGTAAAGCATCCCGCCACACAATGGGCGTTACTTGTATATGCTGTAAGCGTTGACTAAATCCGCTGATTGTGCTATAATAAAATGGATATTTTATAGATACCATTTGCAACTAACGGAGGAATAAATATGGCACTTGTTAATTGTCCTGAATGTGGAAAAGAAATATCTGACAAGTCAAAGGCTTGTATTCATTGTGGATTTCCTCTTGAAGATACAGCGCCGAAAGAGAGTGCAAACGGCATTGTTCATCTGTTTGAAGGATATGCCTCTAATAGTTTATCCGTAGGAGATGTTAGCAATATCTTTTCAGACGTTATGCAAGAGGTTTATAAGATTAAGCAGTCTCACAGTGAACAAGAAGCGGCTGACTTAATAGCCAAAGGCATTATTGATGGTTTGATTCTAATTCCCAGCAAAATTAGTTGGATGAATGGCAAACAGTATTGTGAGATTATCAATTATAAGGCTCTATCTACTGATGGTATGGATTATTTTACTAATCAACTTCATTCTGTTCTTTCTATTCAAAAGTTCTATGATGATGGTAGTGGTGGTTACACCTATATTACGGCTTTCTTCTATGCTACATATATGGTTTTGCAATACGGCTCTGAAGGCAATAAAGCAAAGATAATGCCTATACTCAAAACTTCTTATTGTGGTAGTAAACAAACTTGGTATGACCACGTTGTTTCAATGTTCAGGCAGCACGGAGGCGGTAATTCGGCACAGCAGATAGCCGCAGTACAAAGCGGTATGCAAAGAATTAAGTGTCCTGTCTGTGGCTCTACCAGAGTTAATAAAATCTCTACGGCAAATAGACTTACTTCCGTGTTTGCATTTGGTTTAGCATCCTCAAAAATCGGAAAGCAGTATGAGTGTAAATCTTGTAAACACAAGTGGTAGTATGGAGTTGATTTTATGTTAAGGTGTCCTATTTGCGGAAGTGAGATAAACCCTGTCTATATAAAAACTATTGCAGAAAAGAAAACAGAACTTTTGGACGGAGAAGAAATTACAAAGTATAAGTGTAATGACTGTCATTCGTTTATGTCTCCTGTTGAGCTAAAACACGACTTCCAATATTATCACGATAAAGCGGAAGAAATTTATGGTAGCCGTTGGAGAGATATTCTTGTGATTTTGGACGAGATAAAAGAGTATGGCTTATTTGATGAAGAAAAGTACAAGTTGGCTGGGAATGCTCAATCTGCTCGGCTAAATGCTTACAATCAGAAAATTCAGCAAGCAAACAATAATAAACCTAAATGCCCTACTTGCAGTTCAACAAACATTCAAAAGATTTCTACCACGTCAAAAGTTGTAGGTGCATCTCTGCTTGGTTTGTTTAGCAAAAACGCTACATCTCAATTCAAATGTAATAATTGTGGATATAAGTGGTAGACAACAAAGTATATATAATGAAGATTAAGGCGTGACTTTTTGATGGTCACGCCTCTTTTCTATTACTCGGCAACAGGTGAACATTCAAAAGAGTATTGCATAGTGCCAACGTAGTCTCCGGCTCTGCTCCACCTATCCATTATCTCAAAGCCGAAATACTTTGTTAGAGTAGCATCCGTAAATTCACTTTGCGTAAAAGTAGCAAGCGGTGTTTCACCGGTATAGTTGCAGTTGTTGTTGATGTCAATTAAGGTGCAAGTAATTGATATGTTTGAATCCTCTGTGTGATACAGTCTAATGCCATTTTCAGAAATGTCCGTGCAATAGACCTTGACAGAATAGCCGCTCTCAATATTGGCATCTGATACCGTGACCGCTCCCAGCTGATTCATCCCAATATTCCGCTGCAAAAGCAGTCTTTGATTGGATTTACGCTTTTCACCAGATAAGCCACCGAAAACACTTGGTATAGAGGGTAAAAGAAAGAACTCCGCAAAAGTTTCCTCTCTTTGTTCGCAGCAGCACAGGCAGCTAT
>JAZSBQ010000077.1:0-5613 GCA_045602485.1 Clostridia bacterium | reverse complement strand
TATGAAAGCATATGTGCCTGCCCTTTCTGCAAGCCTTGGTATATATATACCGCTTATAGTTGTAAACTGTATCATTCTTGGCAGAGCAGAAGCCTTTGCATCCAAAAACGGAATTTTAAAATCAGCTTTTGATGGTCTTGGTATGGGCATAGGCTTTACAGTGGCTCTTTCGCTTATTGCATCGGTCAGAGAGATTTTAGGAGCGGGAACTTTTGCGGGAATTTCTTTATTTGGTGAAGGTTTTCGGCCGGCATCCATTATGATATTGCCGCCGGGTGCTTTCCTGACTCTTGGTATTTTGATTGCGATATTTAATTCTGTTGCCGAAAAAGCAAAAAAAATCAAAGGAGGTAGCAGACAATGATTAGTGAACTTTTGATTATTTGCGTTGGTGCAATACTTATAAATAATTTTGTACTTGTTCAGTTTTTGGGTATATGTCCGTTTCTCGGCGTATCCAAAAAAGTAGAGACGGCAAGCGGAATGGGTTTTGCAGTTGTATTTGTTATGCTTTGTGCATCTGCTCTCACTTGGGTAGTACAGGAGTATTTGCTTGTTCCTTTTGGAATAGAGTATATGCAGACAATAGCATTTATTCTTGTTATCGCTGTTCTTGTGCAGTTTGTTGAAATGTTTTTGCAGAAGTCAATACCTGCGCTTTATAATTCTCTTGGTGTATATCTTCCTTTGATTACTACAAACTGTGCGGTTCTTGGTGTTGCTATACAGAACATAACAAAATTTGGCGGTATGGAAATGAGTTTCATTAAGTCCATAGTTTACGGAACTTCCGCAGGCCTTGGATTTACCCTTGCAATTGTTTTATTTGCAGGTGTTAGAGAGCGACTTGAGAGTTCTGACATACCAAACTTTTTAAAGGGTATGCCAATAATTCTTATTACCGCGGCATTGTTGTCAATTGCTTTTCTCGGTTTCTCGGGGCTTAGCTTTAATTAAAGGAGGAAAGTGATTATGAATCAGATATTGATACCCATATATATAGTTGGGGGAATGGGAATACTTTTTGGAATCCTTTTAGGTGTTGCGTCAAAAATATTTGAAGTTAAGACAGACGAGAGAGTTCCGCAGATTACGGAACTTTTACCGGGCGCAAACTGTGGCGGTTGTGGATTTGCTGGATGCAGTGCTTATGCAAATGCGCTGGTTTCAGGTGGTGTAAAACCCAATATGTGCCCTGTCGGCGGAGCGGAGGTTGCCGAAAAGATTTCAGAGATTCTTGGAGTTGACAACGCAGAAAAAGAAAAAGTTGTTGCAAGAGTTTTGTGTAATGGTAGCCCCGACAAAGCGGTGCAGAAATACATATTTGACGGTCCTTTGGATTGCCATAGTGCGGCAAGACTTGGCGGTGGGGAGAAGATGTGTCCCCACGGATGTCTTGGTTTTGGCTCTTGTGTATCTGTTTGTAAGTTTGACGCTATCTCGGTTAAAAGCGGTGTTGCTTTTGTTGATGTTGAAAAGTGTGTGGGGTGTGGTGCCTGCGCATTAGAGTGTCCTAAAAAGATAATCAAGATATTACCTGAAAGAAGCAAATACACAATTACCTGCAAGTCGGTTGAAAAGGGCAAGATTACAAGAAGAGATTGCGCAGTTGGTTGTATAGGTTGTGGATTATGTGCAAAGGCTTGTCCCAAGGAGGCTATTGTGGTAAAAGATAACATTGCTGTAATTGATCCCAATAAGTGTGTAAATTGTGGAATATGCGCTACAAAGTGTCCTCAAAAGGCAATAAATAAAAATGACTAAAAAGTTTCAAAAACCCCTTGACAATTTAAGATAGTTATATTATAATGAATACCTGTAAAGTTTATTTGCTTTACAGGTATTGTTTTTTAAAAACAACGGAGTGATTTAGATGGAAAAGAATGTTCAGGTTGGACTTTTGTTTGCATTTTATAAAAATATGCTTACAGATAGACAAATCGAATGCGTTGACCTTTATTACAATGAGGACCTTTCGTTATCAGAAATCAGCGAGCATCTTGGAATTACCCGTCAGGGGGTAAGAGATAATATTAAACGTGCTGAGAATACTATGTACGATACAGAAGAACGGCTTGGACTTGCATCAAGATTTTTAAGGATTAAAGACAGACTTAAAAACATAGACGATATTATCAGAGATATTGAGAACTCGCCGAATGTTCGGTTTTTGTCTGATGATATCAAGCATAAAATTAATGAGATTTTATTGATTATAAATGATATAAGCGAAGAGTAGACGTCAAAGGAGGGATAGCATTGGCTTTTGAAAGTCTTTCGGATAAACTTCAGAATACATTTAAAAAGTTACGCAGCAAGGGTAAAGTTGGCGAAAAAGATTTGAAAGATGCAATGAGAGAGGTCAAACTTGCCCTTTTGGAAGCTGATGTTAACTTTAAAGTTGTTAAGGATTTTGTGAAATCTGTTTCTGAGCGTGCTTCGGGCGCTGAGGTAATGGAATCACTTACCCCAGCGCAACAGGTTATAAAAATAGTTAATGAAGAACTTATTTCGCTTATGGGTGGAACAGAAGCAAAACTTGAGATATCGTCAAAGCCCCCGACAGTAATAATGATGGCGGGCCTTCAGGGTGCCGGCAAGACAACGACGGCGGCTAAACTTGGCGGAATCTTAAAGAAACAGGGCAAACGTCCGCTTCTTTGTGCCTGCGATGTCTATCGTCCTGCTGCTGTTAAACAGTTACAGGTTGTAGGCGAAAAACTTGAACTCCCTGTTTTTGCAGTAGAGGGCAGCACAGATGCGGTTGGAATTGCAAAAGAAGGACTGCGTCATGCACAGGTACATGCAAATGATGTTTTGATAATAGATACAGCCGGCAGACTTCATATTGATGAAGTTCTGATGAATGAACTTAAAGAGATAAGCAAAGAGGTTAACCCGACTGAAATTCTGCTTGTTGTTGATGCAATGACCGGTCAGGATGTGGTAAATGTTGCTGAGAGTTTTAATAATGAACTTGAAATCAGCGGTGTTGTTTTGACAAAACTTGATGGTGATACAAGAGGCGGTGCGGCTCTTTCTGTAAGGGCGGTTACCAATAAGCCTATTAAATTCTGCGGTATGGGAGAAAAACTTACCGATTTAGAGGTTTTCCATCCTGACAGAATGGCGTCAAGAATACTTGGTATGGGTGATATGCTCAGCCTAATTGAAAAAGCAGAGCAGGCACTTGATATGAAGAAAGCTGCTGAACTTGAAAAGAAGATGAGAACCTCTCGCTTTACTTTCTCGGATTTTCTTGATCAGATGGCACAGTTGAAGAATATGGGCTCTATGCAGGACATATTGGCTATGCTTCCCGGAATGAATGCAGGGGCACTTAAAAATGTTCAGGTTGATGAAAAGAAAATGGCTCATATAGAGGCGATAATTCAGTCAATGACCATAGGAGAAAGAGACCTTACTGATAAGTTGACACCATCGCGCAAAGAGAGAATTGCCAAAGGTAGCGGAACATCGGTTGCAGAAGTAAACGCTCTTGTAAAGCAGTTTGAACAAATGCAGAAGATGATGAAACAACTGACGGGCGGTATGATGGGCAAAAAGGGAAAACGCAGAGCTGGATTGTTCGGCAAAATGGGTGGGTTTCCCGGATTTTAAACATATTAAGAAAAATAATTAAAAACACATATATTTTTTGGAGGTAATTTAAGATGGCAGTAAAAATTCGTTTAAAGAGAATGGGAGCAAAGAGAGCACCTTTCTATCGTGTAGTTGTAGCAGATTCAAGATATCCGCGTGATGGCAGATTTATTGAACAGGTTGGAACATACAATCCTATGACTGATCCTGCAACATCAGAGTTTGATGCAGAAAAGGTACAGAAGTGGATTGGCAACGGTGCTCAGCCTACTGATACAGTTAAGCGTCTTCTTAAGGAAAAGGGCATTATCTAATCAGTTTAAAACTGATTATCTTAAAGTTTTCGCATTTAGTTGAAGACTTTGCAGAAAGGAACAACAGCAATGAAAGAACTTTTGGAATTTATTGCAAAATCAATGGTTAATAATCCCGATGCGGTTGAAATTGTTGAAAAAACTACAGAGAATTCAATCGTTCTTCAGCTTCATGTTGCTGAGGAGGACATGGGAAAGGTTATCGGCAAACAGGGTAGGATTGCGAAAGCAATCAGGACTGTTGTGAAGGCAGCCGCTAGCAATTATAACAAGAAAGTTATTGTTGACATTGTATAAAGCAGAAGGGAGGCGGCTAACGTCTCCCTTATGTCTTTTTTAGCATTTGTAAGGGACGGTATGATTTATGAGAAATGAAATACTTGAAATCGGACAGGTTGTAAACACCCACGGCATAAGAGGTGAAATAAAAATCCAGCCCTGGTGTGATGACCCTGTGATATTTGATGAACTTGAATATATATACCTTGATGGCGAGAGATATAAAGTTGTAAAAAATAGATTGCATAAGAATTGCGAAATAGTCGCCGTAGAAGGTGTTAATAATATAAATGATGCAGAACTTTTAAGGAACAAGATTGTCACCGTACCGAGAGAGGATCTTGGGGAGTTGCCAGAGGGCACCTATTATGTTGCAGATTTACTTGGACTTGAAGTTCGCACCAATGAGGGAAAAGTGCTTGGTAAGATTGATGATGTAATCAGAACCGGCAGTAACGATGTCTATCAGGTGAAATGCCCGGGGAGAAAGGATATTCTTATCCCAGTAATAGAAGAGGCGGTTAACGAGGTTAACGTTGATGACGGATATGTTATTGTTACCTTGATGAAGGGGTTGGTTGATAATGAGATTTGATATTCTGACTCTATTTCCTGAAATGATAGAATCAGTGCTGGGAGACAGTATTATAGGGCGTGCGAGAGCAAAAGGCCTTGTTGAAATAAACTGTGTGCAGATACGCGATTTTGCCATTAATAAGCATGGGCAGGTTGATGATTATCCATACGGTGGAGGAACCGGAATGGTTATGCAGGCGCAACCGATTTTTGATGCATATGAGAGTGTATGTAAAGGTCTTGATTATAAGCCTGAGACAATTTATTTGTCACCGCAAGGTAAAACATTTCGTCAAAGCGTGGCAAAAAATTTGTCAAAAAAAGAGCATATTATTTTAATTTGCGGTCATTACGAGGGTGTTGACCAAAGAGTTCTTGAAGAGATAGTTGACAGAGAAATTTCTATGGGAGATTTCGTGCTGACAGGCGGAGAAATTGCGGCGATGGCAATTGTTGATGCAACGGCAAGACTTGTGCCCGGTGTGTTGAAAGGTGAGGAATCCTATTTGGACGAGTCGCATTTTAACGGGCTTTTAGAATATCCGCAGTACACTCGACCAGAGGTGTGGAAAGGCCGCGCTGTGCCTGAGGTGTTGCTAAGTGGCCACCATAAGAATATTTGTGCGTGGAAGAGAGAGATGTCTATTCGTACAACCTTTAAAAAACGCCGTGGAATGCTTGGCAAGGCAAGGCTTTCTGAGAGCGAAAGGAAACTGATCGACAAGTTGAAAAACGAGCAATAAAATTATTTTTTAAAAATAAAGAAAAGTTTGCGAAAATAGTTGTATTTAATGTAGAAATATGATATAATCAATATGTATATATTTTTAAAAATTATTGC
>JAZSBQ010000076.1:0-4206 GCA_045602485.1 Clostridia bacterium | reverse complement strand
AGTGTTGGAACTTGACAAAACATTATGTCAAAAAAAACCTAAAAGTTCCAAGTTCAGCTACTTTTCCAAACAGTAATACAGATTGTATGATTACAAGAGAAGGCAATGTCTATAAAGTAACCTCTTATGTAGAGGCCGAGAACTCTTTTGGTGCCAAAAACAAAACTTATTTTATTGCTACTCTCCATAGAAATGGTAAGAGTTTCACAGTAAAAGATGTTACTTTTAAAAACCATTAAGTGAAAGAGCAATCTCAATCAAATATCTAATTAATACAAGGAAAATAGTATAAAGGGAGCAGTACAAATTGAACTGCCCCCTTTTTCAAAAAGTGTTGATTTTTATGGTTTTATGGAACGATAGAATCCTATTTTTGATGTTTTGAATACAAACCATTACCTTGTCTGTTTCAGGCTTTAGAAACCACTAAAACAGGGCGATTTTCAACCTCTATTGCACTACATTTTACCCCATATACGAGAAAAAGCACACCACACTATAAATGTGATATGCTTAACTCTCTGCAACCCTTTGACAGACCGTCAATACCTATACTGTTTTATTGAGGACTGTCGAAAGGGTGTTTTTTATTATATTAATAATAGATAAATACAATATTGGTGTAAAAAAATAATTAATTACAATTTTGATGATAATTTTTTATTTTTCCGATTACTGCGTAGGCAAGTGGTGTACCGCAAAGTGCCTCAATAAGGAGCTTTGCGACGTATTGTATTGTTATCATTGTAAAAAGGTCAAACCATGGTGCTGTGCCTGCAAAGGCTATTATAACAAATAAAACTGTGTCAAATATATATCCAACTGCTGAACTTCCAATGGTACGAATCCACAAAAATCTGCCTTTTGTTGTTTTTTTAAGTTTTTCCATTACAAATGAGTTTGAAAGTTCGCCACATAAAAATCCTATAAGTGAAGCAATGATAATTCTTGGTACATATCCAAAGACTATTGCATATGCATCTGTTGTTTCTTTCATATAGTCTGGCGCAGGAAGAATAAGTCCAAGTGCTGTGCAAAGCACAAATATTATGTTGCAGAAAAAAGTAAGCCATATAACTTTTTTTGCAGTTTTAAATCCCCATATCTCTGTCAGTACATCACCGAGCATATATGCCGCGGGAAATGTGATTGTTCCTGCATCAAAAAGAGAAATGCCGCCGATTGATATCACTTTTACAGCCATTGCATTTGATGCAATATATATAGCCGCAAGAAGAGATGCAACAATTATCAAAGCGTTCCAATCTCGGTTTTTTGCAGGGTTCTCCGATACCTGTTTGTTCATTTTTTAATTCCTTTCTTTTGCTTTTATATATTGATTTATTTTATTATATTTTTCCAGTATAACATCTATGGTTTTGCCTCTTAAATTTTTGTCGCTGCAAAGGCGTACCTCCATATAATTCTCAGTAAAACCGCACCACAGACCTTCTTTCTTTTGTTCAAATAAAACGGGCAAAACTTTGCCTCTATAACTATTATAAAAATCTTCTTTAAGTTTCTCTGCAACATCAAGCATTATATGTGTTCGGCGGGATTTTTCCTCATCTCCTACCATATCACTAAGTTTTGCTGCCGCAGTACCTTCTCTGACCGAATATGGAAAGATATGCATTTGTGAAAAACCTATTTCTTCGCAAAAGGTTTTTGATATTTCAAAGTCTTCATTTGTCTCTCCGGGAAACCCAACAATCAGATCGGTTGTAATTGCTGCATTTTTAAAGGTTTGACGCAGAACAGAAACTGCATCTTTAAATTCTGCTGATGTATAATTTCTTTGCATTAATTTTAAGGTTTTATCACATCCGCTTTGCAGAGACATATGAAACTGCGGACAAAGTTTTTCAAGAGAAGATGCACGGTTTGTAAAATTCTTTGTAATTACAACAGGTTCAAGAGAGCCGAGACGGAGACGGAACTCTCCCGGAACTGCGTTTACTCTTTCCATCACATCAATCAGGCCAAGACCATTTTTAAAATCTTTGCCGTAAGAGCCGATGTGTATGCCCGTAAGGACAATTTCAGAGTATCCGTCGCCTGCAAGGGCAGTTGCTTCCTTTACTATTTTGTCGATATCTCTTGAGCGTACAGGTCCTCTTGCATAAGGAATTTTACAATAGGAGCAAAAATTATTGCAACCGTCCTCAATTTTTATTTCTGCACGGATTCGTCTCTGACGGTGAACAATGCCGAGTTCTTCGTACTCTTTAACTTTTAATATGTCTTCAACATTGCATATTTTCTTACCTTTTGCTGCTTTCTCGCAAAGGGAAACTATTTTGTCGCGATATTTGTTGCCAATAAGAACGTCTATATTTTCTTTTTCCTGCAATTTATCAGGTTCTGTTTGAGAGAGACAACCCGTTACGGCTATAATTGCATCTGGGTTTTCTCTGCGTGATTTGTGTATCATTTTGATGCTCTTTGCTGCACCTGTGCCGGTAACAGTGCAAGTGTTTATAACATAAATATCTGCAACTCCTCTTGAGAGTACTTCATAGCCTGCGTTTTCAAAAAGCTGAGCCATAGCTTCGCTCTCGTAAATATTTGTTTTACAACCAAGAGTTATAAATTTAACTGTCATATATGGCCCTCCTTTTTAGATTTTTTCTGTGTTCAGAATAACATATGTTGTAATCTACAAGTTATATGTCTGGTAGAATGTTGTGACGCTGTCCCATACAATCTGCATAACTGTTATAATCATAACTAACGTCCTGTGTGTTGTTTTGTATTTTCTTTTTAAATTTATGGTTTTATCTATATTGTAACCTGTCTTATAAGTATTGCATAAATTTGTTAAATCAAATCTATGAAATTATTATATAATTTTTGATTGACTAATGCAAGAAAAAATTGTATAATTTAAAGAGTGTAAATATAAATTTTTTAGGAGGTTAGTTGAATGACAGAATTTTCAGTAATACTCAGTTCTATTAATGATGTTAAAAACTTTGTAAATGTTGTTACAAAATACGATTATGAAATTGACCTTACATCAGGTCGCTATGTTGTAGACGCTAAATCAATTATGGGTATCTTCAGTCTTGATCTTACAAAACCCATTAAGGTTGAAGCACACGGAGATGATTGCACATCACTCCTTGATGAGCTTAGTCCATATATCCAGAAATAGGCCACAACTGCAAAAAAGTCCCTGCATAAGTTTATGTAGGGATTTGTCGTGAAATAATATAATTTTGTGCGGAGTATCCTATGTACAACGAATTTATGAAGGCAGCCATAGATGAGGCAATGAGATCAGCACAGATGGGAGAGGTTCCTGTCGGTGCTGTGATTGTAAAAGATAATAAAATTATTTCAACGGGCCATAATCTATGTGAGAGGGAAAATAATCCTTTGCGTCACGCGGAGATTGTTGCTATTGAGGGTGCCATAAATGTCCTTGGTGATTCCCGGCTTGAAAATTGTGATTTGTATGTTACTCTTGAGCCCTGCGCGATGTGTTGCGGCGCAATCTCTCACGCAAGACTGAAGAGAGTATATTTTGGTGCATATGATAAAACCGGCGGATGTGCAGTATCAAATATTGCCTGTTTTTTGGAAGACTCCCCACTTTGGCGTGTCGAATGTTATTGCGGAATTATGGAAGAAGAATGCTCAAAACTTCTGACAGAATTTTTTAAAGATTTAAGGCACGATAAAATAAACAACAGCAAATAAATTAAAACAATATATATTTGGAGGTAAAACAATGTCAAAGAAGTATGTATACCTTTTTAAAGAAGGTGACGCATCAATGAGAGAGCTTCTCGGCGGTAAGGGTGCAAACCTCGCTGAGATGACTAAAATCGGTCTCCCTGTTCCTCAGGGATTTACTGTTTCAACAGAGGCTTGTACACAGTATTATGAAGATGGTCGTAAAATCAACGACGCAATTCAGGCTGAAATAATGGAAAATATCACTAAGATGGAAGAAATTTGCGGCAAGAAGTTCGGAGATAAGGAAAATCCTCTTCTTGTATCTGTTCGTTCAGGTGCAAGAGCATCAATGCCTGGTATGATGGACACAATCCTGAACCTTGGTCTTAACGAAGATGTTGTTGAAACCATGTCTGCAAAGTCAGGTAATCCGAGATGGGCATGGGACTGCTACAGAAGATTTATTCAGATGTATTCAGATGTTGGTATGGAAGTTGGTAAAAAATACTTCGAACAGCTTGT
>JAZSBQ010000075.1:0-4414 GCA_045602485.1 Clostridia bacterium | reverse complement strand
ATCAGGAGGCACACTATGAATATTAATAGTATATTAAAAGAATTGACTTTTGAAGAAAAGACGCGTCTTCTCAGCGGTTTCGGCAATATGCAGACCGCCGATATTGAGAGGCTTGGTATATACCGCAAAAACCTTGCAGATGGGCCACACGGAGCAAGACTTGAAGAAGCAGACAATTGCACTCACTTTCCGAATCTCTGCAATCTTGCAGCCTCTTGGGATACAGATGTTGCATATAAAATGGGCGAGAGTCTTGCCTATGACTGTATCGAACATAACGTAGACATGCTTCTTGCACCCGGAATCAACATCAAGAGAACTCCTCTTTGCGGAAGAAACTTTGAGTATTTATCAGAAGATCCCGTCCTTGCAGGCGAACTTGCTGCAAGTTATATAAACGGTCTGCAAAAACATGGTGTTGCAGCAAGTCTTAAGCATTTTGCTGCAAACAATCAGGAAAGAAACCGAAACGAAATCAATGCAGAAATCGACGAGCGCACATTCAGAGAAATATATCTGAAAGCTTTTGAAATTGCTGTAAAAAAATCAAATCCCGTCAGCGTTATGTGCTCTTACAACAAAATCAACTCTGTATGGGCATCCGAGAACCCCTTTATTTTAAAAGAAATCTTAAAGGATGAATGGGGTTTTAATGGCTTTGTAATCTCTGACTGGGGTGCTGTACAGGACATCGTAAAAGCCATAAGAGCAGGCCTTGACTTTGAAATGCCTGCAAATTACTGTATTTCCGATCAACTTAAAAACGGAATTGAAAACGGTGAAATTACTATAGAACAAATAGACGATGCCGCAAGACGTGTTCTGGGTTTTTTGCTTACTGAAAAACCACCGAAAGACTTTATATATGACAGAGATATTCAACACTTACACGCAAAAGAAATCGCTGCCTCCGGAATAGTCTTGTTAAAAAATGACAATCACATTCTTCCATTGACATCTCAAAAATACAGAAAGATTGCTGTCATTGGTGAATATGCCTACAAGCCAATTCTTGCCGGACAAGGGTCTGCAGAGGTACTCCAACACCCGGCTTTTGTGGACAGCCCTCTTGAAAATCTAAAAAAACTGTTGCCTGATACAGAGATAGAATACCGAGAGGTGTTTAAAAAGCGCGAGTTTTCTTCGAATATGCTGTGGCCTCAGCTATATAGCGATGAGTACGCAGATTTCTTTGCGAAAGCTGATGTTGTCATAGTTTTTGCAGGTTCTATGGCATCTGAAGATACAGAAAAACTCGACAGGCGAAGTATTGAACTTAATCCCAACTACGACATGGCAGTTGAAGCAATTATGCGACACAACAAAAACGTTATTGTCGTTTTGCAGACAGGCAGTGCAATAGTTCTGGGCGATTATATGAAGCAATCCCCTGCTATTGTTGAAATGTGGCTTGGCGGAGAAAGCGGCGGCTCTGCTGTTGCCGATATATTATGCGGAGTAATAAATCCCTCCGGCAAGTTGCCTGAGACCTTCCCTACAAAACTCCGTACGGATATGGACTATCCCGGAACAGATTTACGAGTTGAGTACAATGAAAAACTTGACGTTGGCTACCGATACTATGACAAACACACAGACGAGATTGCATACCCATTTGGTCACGGTTTGTCTTACACCGATTTTGAGTACAACGACATTAATGTTACACCGTGGAACGGCAAATCCTGCGAGGTTTCACTCAAGGTGAAAAATATTGGTGATTGCAGCGGCGCAGAAGTTGTGCAGTTATACATCTCAGATGCTGTGTCTGTTGCCACAAAACCTATAAAAGAACTTAAAAAATTTAATAAGGTATTCTTAAATCAGGGCGAGGAAAAAGAAATTAAATTCACTCTCACCACCGAGGATTTTCAGTATTACAACACCTCACTCCACAAGTGGGTTGTCGAGGATGGGGAGTATAAAATTCTTATCGGCGCATCATCTCAGGATATCCGTCTGTGCGGCAGTTCTGTTATCAACGGAAAAACACCATACTCAATATTGAAAGAACATAATGATTTGATTGGATAGGAGATATTATATGCAATGACTTAAAAACGAGGTATGCACACACCTCACCAATAAAATAATTCCTTTCTGGAAAAACCTCAGAAACGATAAATATGGGAGAGTATTGCGGAGAACTGGATTTTAATTTAAAACTTTACAAAAAAGCAACAAAAAATTGTATTCTGAACAGCCGAATTCTACGGTTTTTCTCAAATGCATATATCACTCTTAAAACTCCCGATTTACTCAGCGAAGTAACCCACGCATATGAAGTTTATGACAAACTACTGCATAGATGAATTTACTGGTCTGCAAAGTATGACGGCGGTGTTTACGAGGATATAAAACATACCTATAATCAAGCTTTTGCAATATACGCGTGTCAACCTACTATATGGCATCGGGCAACGAAGAAGCTATCGAACTTGCTCTTGATTTATATGACATAATAGAGAACACCTGTTGCGATAGCAAAGGGTATCTTGAATGTTTTTCCCACGAGTTCAAACTTATGACTGATAACGAAAAGTTGTCTGAAAACGGAGTTAACGCCAAGAAAACGATGAACACTCTTCTCCACGTTTTCGAGGCATGCACCGCACTGTACGAAGCAACTCAAATGGACAAGATAGCAGATAAACTCAAATGGATTATGGACACAATTATGACCATAAACAAAAATGAAATAAGCAGAGATCTGGATATGGCGTGTGTTTTTGCAAACACCTGAGACTCATACCTTGCCATAGTAATCATCCAGCCAATATCCTCAATTAAAGAATAATGCATATAAAGGTCTTCGCCCATGTATGCTGACACAAATGACGTAAACCCCTTGTCGGTCGCCATCATATCTTCGTATGAATAACCTTTGTTATACTTTCGGTCTTTCAAAAATGAAATATTGCCAAGTTCGTCCTGTATTGTATCTATAACAAGGTTTCCGCTGCTCTTTTCATAAACAAACAACTGTGCATCAAGTTCTTTCGCCATCTCGGTGTATTTTTTCCGATGGTGTCAAGTTTTATAACTCCATAGAGGATACCAACTGTTTCGTTTCCCAATTTAATAGGAACTGCGCTTCTTATAATTTCATAATTATCTCTTGTAAGGTCTTTTACCCTGCCTGTTATGTATTCACCCTTTGTCTTTTCTTCTTCAAAAGAGATTTTGCCGTCAAGATTAATAGACCCAACCTTTGTAACAAATGTGTTGTCAGGATTTAAAATGCCAATATTCTCAATCAATCCAATAGGCTTAACCGAATCAAACATAAGACTGTAGTTCTCTCCGTCATTATAGAGTTTTGCCGCAAAGTTAGCCATAGTCACAAGGTTTTCTTTATCGGATAAAAGCTGAAGCGTAATATCATCTTTAATTTGCTTTGTCTGAATGTAAAGCATCTCATAGGCTTCATCTTCGGCATCCCTGTAAAAGAAATTCATCATTGACATAAGCACTGCACACAGCAAGGCTACAGTGACAAAAGTATATAACATACTTCCCGGCTTATTCTTTTTTTCTTGTTTATTGCCATATACTTTCTTCCTTTACAGAATTTTATATAATATATTATACTACCTTTCTCAGAAAATTTCAAGTAACTTTATTTAACAGCGATATGTCTTGAATTTTCAGGCCATAAAGTGTATAATGATTGCATAAGAAGGTAAACGATGCGTGGATTGATTTATCCACATCAATGATATAAGATAATCTTTTGGGGGGTGTTATAATGGATTTATCAAAAACAGGTGCGCTGATTTCAAAACTCAGACACGAGGCGGGTCTTACGCAAAAAGATGTGGCAGAAAAACTTGGTATCTGCCCCAAAACCGTTTCCAAGTGGGAAACAGGTAACGGGTTTCCTGATATCAGCCTGATATCAGGGCTTTCAAAAATATTTCAAGTTGATATCTCCAAACTCCTCGATGGCGAACTGCCAAAAGTAAAACCGGAGGCCGGTAATATTAAAAAAACAAAGTTTTATGTCTGCGAAAAATGCGGAAACATACTTACGAGTATAGGAACCGCCGAAATTGTATGCTGCGGAAGAAATCTTTTGCCCATGACCGCAAGAGAGTCTGACGAAGCACACAAATTAAACATCGAAAAGATTGAGGATGAATATTACATCACCTTTCCTCATCCTATGGCAAAGGAACACTATATTTCTTTTGTTTCATATGTGCGATTTGACAGAGTTCTCACCGTAAGGCTCTATCCGGAACAGGGCGGCGAATTGAGACTACCCCAAATATGCGGCGGAATGATGTACTACTACTGCAGCGATCACGGACTTTTTAAACTTAAAATATAGGAGAGATATGATATGAAAACTCTAATATGTATTATGTGCCTTCTGCTTACCGCCTGCGGAAATAACAGCAGCATCGGTATT
>JAZSBQ010000074.1:0-9785 GCA_045602485.1 Clostridia bacterium | reverse complement strand
GGTTTCTCGGTACATCTGCAAATATAATTTTATGAGGTCTTTTATATCTTGGCAAATCAAGACAAAAATCGTTGACTTCTTCTTCTGTCATATCAAAACCATCCTTTACCTGAATTATTGCCGCAGTAATCTCGCCAAGACGTTTGTCAGGCAGACCTATAACCGCTACGTCACTTATCTTGTCGCAGCTTCTGAGGAAGTCCTCAATCTGTACGGGATAAATGTTCTCGCCACCTGAGATGATGACATCTTTCTTTCTGTCAACAAGGTAGATAAATCCGTCCTCATCCTCTTTTGCCATATCACCTGTAAAGAGCCAACCATCAGCGAGCACTTCGTTTGTTGCCTTTTCGTCATTAAAGTAGCACTCCATTACGCCGGGGCCTTTTACTGCAAGTTCTCCGACCTCGCCGCGTTCAACTGTGTTGCGGTTTTCGTCAACAATTCTTGTCTCCCAGCCAAAACCTGCCTTACCGATTGCGCCAACCTTGTGGATGTTCTCCATTCCAAGATGTACACAACCAGGCCCTATTGACTCAGAGAGTCCGTAGTTTGTATCATAATCATGATGAGGGAATATCTTCTTCCATCTCTTTATAAGGCTGGGCGGTACGGGCTGTGCACCTATGTGCATCAGTCTCCACTGCGAAAGCTCATACTCGTCAATTTTTATATCACCTCTGTCTATTGCATCAAGCAAATCCTGCGCCCACGGCACAAGAAGCCAGACAATAGTACATTTTTCTTCAGATATTGTTCTGATTATCCACTCAGGCTTAACACCCTTTAAGAGCACCGCACGGCTGCCTGAGAGCAAACTGCCGAACCAATGCATTTTTGCACCTGTGTGGTAAAGGGGCGGAATACAAAGGAACACATCGTCTCTGCCCTGCCCGTGGTGATTCTGCTCAACTCTGCAGGAATGAATAAGACTTCTGTGCTTATGCACAATTGCCTTAGGAAATCCCGTAGTTCCTGATGAGAAGTAGATTGCCGCAAGGTCATCCTCGCAAAGAGAAACCTCGGGTTTTCTTGCGGTACAGTAGGTAACGAGTTCATCGTAACTCTCTGCAAATGTAGGACAATCCTCGCCAAGATAGAAGGTGTATTTTACCTTCTTCATCTTGTTGCATACCGCCTCAACTCTGCCCGTAAACTCAGGGCCGAAAATCAGGACATCTGCTTCTGCAAGATTTACGCAGTAAGCAATTTCGTCTGCAGTATAACGGTAGTTAAGAGGTACTGCCATAGCACCTGCCTTTAATGCGCCAAAGTAAATCGGCAGCCACTCAAGACAGTTCATAAGGAGTATCGCAACCTTGTCTCCTTTTCTTATACCACGGCTGAGCAAAAGGTTTGCAAAGCGGTTAGCCTTTTTGTCAAACTCACTCCATGTTATCTCTGTACGAAACGCCTCTTTGTGGGTTGTTTCAATAAGAGAATATTCCTTCCATGTAAGTCGCTTTTTCTCATCAAGGGGAGGGTTAATCTCCACAAGGCTTATCTCATCTGCAAAATCCTTTGCGTTTCTCTCAAGCACTTCAGTTATTACCATATTTATCACCTTTACCTTTATATTTTAAGCACCAAGGCTTTCTTTCTTGTTTACACTTACCTTTTCTTCGTAGCAGGCAAATGCCTCGTCTACAAATTCTCTGTCCAGTTTCTTTGTAAACATACTTACAACCGGAACAATCACAAGACCGCCGAGCATTGCTATAACACCACAGTTAATAGGTGACTGCAAAATCGCAGGGAACATAGGTCTTATCAACATATTGAGTATCATAATTCCTGCACCGAATATAAAACTTGCCCATACGGATATTTTTGTTACCTTTTTGCTGTATAATCCGTAGAGGAAAGGTGCAAGGAAAGCACCGGCAAGTGCCCCCCAGGAAATACCCATCATATCAGCAATTGCGCTGAGTTTATCTTTGTTAAGCGCTATGTAAGCAGAAATCGCTATAAACACTACTATCAGAACTCTCATAATAAACACTTGCTTTTTCTCACTCATATCTTTTACAATGTGTCCCTTAATCATATCAAGGGTGAGTGTTGAACTTGATGCAAGCACAAGTGATGACAGAGTTGACATAGACGCTGAAAGCACCAATACAATAACAACTGCAATCAAAATGTCGGGAAGACCTGAGAGCATTGTCGGGATGATTGCATCAAAGCCGCCCTCGATTGCGCCGTTTACTATGGTCAGTTTATCTGTAAAGAGTCTGCCAAATCCACCAAGGAAGTAACATCCGCCGGCAACAACAACTGCAAATATTGTAGAAATAATTGTGCCTTTTTGAATATCCTTCTCATTCTTGATTGCGTAGAACTTCTGTACCATCTGCGGAAGCCCCCAGGTACCAAGCGATGTCAGGATAATTACAAACGCAAGGTTTAACGGGTCCGGTCCGAAGAATGAGTTAAACGCACCGGGTGCACCGCCCTCTAGTTCAATTGCTGCAAGACCGTTCAGAGATTCAACAAATCCGCCGTTCTGACTGAGCACTGCTGCTATTACTGCAACTATGCCAATAATCATTATTACACCCTGAATAAAATCGTTAATAGCAGTTGCCATGTATCCGCCTGCAATTACGTACACACCCGTGAGCACCGCCATAATTATAACACACGTGCTGTATGAAATATGATCACCAAAGGCCATATCAAAAAGTCTTGAGAGACCGTTGTAAAGTGATGCGGTGTAAGGAATCAAAAAGATAAACACAAGAATTGATGCTGCAATTTTAAGTGCGGGGCTCAAGTATCTCTTTCCAAAAAACTCAGGCATTGTCGCGCTCTCAAGGCGCTGACTCATAAGTCTTGTTCTTCTTCCGAGGACAACCCACGCAAGAAGCGAACCCAGCACCGCATTACCGATACCAATCCATGTGGATGCGATACCGAACTTCCAGCCAAACTGACCTGCATATCCTACAAAGATAACCGCAGAGAAATACGAAGTACCGTAAGCAAAAGCCGTAAGCCACGGACCAACGCTACGGCCACCCAGGACAAAGCCGTTTACGTCAGTTGCGTTTTTTCTGCACATAACACCCACGGCAATCATTACCGCGAAGAAGACAACCAACATACCAATTTTCAACAACATAATACATCTACCCTTTCTTTTGAGGGCAACAAAAAACGCCCCCATATTTTTTAAAATATGAGGGCGAAAATAATCGCGGTACCACCTCATTTTATTGTATCCTCACGGATACAACCTTTACGAGTACGTGCTCAGGTGATGTCCTGAATCAGACAAAGCGTTATACTCTCTTGCTGTAACGGGCAATCCCGTCGCAGCCTACTTAAACTTTAGTTTGTTCGGTGCGCAGCTCGCAGAATGTATTCAGAAAATCCCGGTTCACTGTCTCGCACCACCCGACAGCTCTCTCAAAAACCTGCAGAAATCCCTACTTGTTTCCGGTCATAGCCTTTAATTTTCATTCATTATAATCCTTTTCAATTCTCTTGTCAAGGGTTTTTTTGAAATTTTTTAATTAATCTTCACAATCGCAGTCGCAATCACAGTCACAACCGCAATCACATTCTTCAAAGTCAAGTTCGATAACTTCTCCGCACTCAGGGCAGATAAAGTCACCGCTTGCGATGTCATCAAGGTCATCTGCGGTAAAGTCTATTTCTGCACCGCACTGTTCGCATACGAGTGTGTAAACATCATCATCTTCTTCATCGTCTTCGTAGCCGTAAACCTCGTCGCCGATAAGTTCGATAACGTCTTCGAGCTCATCCATCTTGTCAGCAACAAAAGCCTGCTCATCATCAAGAGCCTCTATCTCCTGTGCCATATCTGTAACAAGAACGATAAGTTCATCTATAAGTTTACCCTCTGTAGTTTCTTTGTCAAGTTTAAGTCCGTCAGCAAGACCCTGAAGGTATGCCGCACGATTTGTAAGTTCAGACATTTATATCTTCCTCTCTGTTTTTATTTTTATAAAGAGACCTAGATTCTCTCCATGTACTCGCCTGTTCTTGTGTCGATACGGATTGTATCTCCCTCATTTACGAACATAGGAACCGTAATTGTAGCGCCGCTTTCAACAGTTGCAGGCTTTGTTACGTTTGTTGCAGTGTTACCCTTTACGCCGGGCTCTGTCTCTGTAACTTTAAGTTCTACAAATGTAGGTGGCTCTACTGCAAATACATTGCCCTTGTATGAAAGGATTTTAACTGTCATATTCTCCATAACGAACTTAAGAGCATCGCCGAGCTGATCCTCGCTGAGAGGTGTCTGCTCATATGTCTCCTGGTCCATAAAGTAGTAAAGACCGCTGTCCTCATAAAGATATTCCATTTCTTTTCTTTCTATACGAGCCGGCTCAACCTTTTCTGTCGGGTTGAAAGTACGCTCTGTAACACCGCCTGTCATAACGTTCTTCATCTTTGTTCTGACAAAGGCAGCACCCTTTCCCGGTTTAACGTGCTGGAACTCAACAACCTGATATACGTTTCCCTCATACTCAAATGTAAGTCCGTTTCTAAAATCACCTGCTGTTATCATTGGTGAAACCTCCTTAAAAGTTCAAATAAATATTATTCTTATTCTATTTTATACTAAACTTATAAAAAATGCAAGAATTATTTTATATTCCCCTGCAAAAACATTTTTGTTGCTATTTTCAGATTTTATGATATACTAAAACAAGAGGTGTTTCTATGAAAAACGCAGCAATTATTTGCGAATATAATCCGTTTCATAACGGCCATAAATATCAGATTGATGAAGCCCGTCGCATTACAGGCTGCGACGGAGTTGTCGCGCTTATGAGCGGTAACACCGTTCAAAGAGGTGACTTTGCTGTCTTTCCAAAGGATATAAGATGCAAAGCGGCAATTTCAGGCGGGGTAGACCTTGTGCTTGAAAACCCATCCATTTTTGTTCTGCGCTCTGCCGAGGGATATGCCTCTGCAGCGGTCAAAACCCTTTCAGCCCTTGGCAATATTGATTATCTGGTCTTTGGGGCAGAGCATAACAACCTTGATGATTTATATAAAATCGCAGACTTTCTTGCAAACGAAACAGAAGAATATAAAAATATGCTTGCAAAAGAACTTGCTCTTGGCACATCTTATGCCGTGGCAAGGGCAAAAATCACCGCAGAATTTTTAGGCGGAAACAATGCAGAAATACTCTCTATGCCAAACAACCTTCTGGCTGTTGAATATTTAAAAGCAGTTATAAAACAGAAATCACCCCTGACCCCCATACTTATTGAGAGAAAGGGCGCAGGGCATAACAGCGGAGTCTCCGCAGGCGGCTTTGCCTCTGCCTCTTTTGTAAGAGAGGCGTTTGCAGACGGCAGGGACATATCCTCTTATGTTCCGTCTGATGCTTATAAATTTTACGCAGACGGAGTTTATGTTTGTATAAACAATGCAGAGAGTGCAATTTTATCTTCTCTTTGCCTTATGCCAAAGGAAACAATAGCAAACACCCCCGATATATCAGAGGGCCTTGAGAATAAGATAAAAGCAGATGCTATGCAAGCGACCTCTCTTGATACACTTTTTGAGAACGTAAAATCAAAGCGTTATGCATACAGCAGAATCCGCAGGGCAATTCTTTGCGCATATCTTGGCATAACAAAAGAAGACGCGGCACTTGAGCCGCAGTACATTAAAATCCTTGACTTTAATGAGGTTGGTCAGAGGATTTTAAATCTTGCAAAAGACACCGCCACTCTGCCTCTTGCAAAGAGCGCAAGCCCGATTTTAAAAAAAGATACGGCAATGGCAATATGGAAAAAAGAACTCGAAATCGACAGAGTATATAATTTGCTTAAATAATGCTTGCGTTTTAATTTAAATAATGTGCAAAAATTTATCGCAAACTCTTGCAGTTTGCGATTTTTTGTTGTATAATTATTGGATATAGTTATTTTACTCAGCATTACAAAGTCACTCTGTGACTTGGAAAGGACAAATATATTATGAATGTTTACAAGTTATCCGAATTAACAGAAGAAAAAAGAAGCTTTATTATGAAGCGTGCAGAGATTGATATCAGCGGCCATATGCAACTTGCAAGAGAAGTCTCTGATGATATCCGCAAGCGCGGTGATGAGGCGGTTCTGGAGTACACCGCTAAGTTTGACCGTGTCACCCTTACAAAAGACCGCATCAAGGTAAAGCCTGAAGAAATCGAAGACGGCTATAACCATCTTGATGACAAAACAAGAGAGGCTATCGAATATGCCGCTAAAAACATTCGTAATTTCCACGAAAAGCAGATGCCCGAGGAAATGTGGTTTACCGAGGTTGACAAAGGCCTCCTCGTTGGTGAAAAAACCACACCTATCGTAGACGTATGTCTCTATGTTCCAAGGGGCAAGGGCAGTTTCCCCTCAGTTATGCTGATGCTTGGTATCCCTGCCGTTGTTGCAGGGGTTGAAAAGATTGTTGTAGTTACCCCTCCCAACGAAATGGGCGAGGTTGACGATGCTATTTTGGCTGCTGCTAAAATAATCGGTATCACAGAGATATACAAGGTTGGCGGAATTCAGGCAGTTGCATCTGTTGCTTACGGCACAGAGACTATCCCCAAGTGCCACAAAATTATCGGTCCCGGCAACTCCTACGCTACTGCCGCAAAGAGAGTTCTTGCAAACTACATCGATGCAGGTCTGCCTGCAGGCCCAAGTGAGGCTATCATCCTTGCAGACGAGAATGCTGACCCCGAAAAGGTTGCTCTTGACTGGATGATTGAAGCAGAGCACGGCCCTGATTCAGCATCACTGCTTGTTACCAACAGCGCAGAACTTGTAGAAAAAGTTATCCCTATTGTAAAGCGCCAACTTGAAAAGATTTCTGATAAACGCCGCGAATTTGTAACAACCAACTTCTCTACCTACGGCGGCGCTATTATCACAGACAGCCTTGAAGAGAGCATTGCATTTGTAAACGAATACGCACCCGAACATATGGAGGTTATGACAGACAAGCCCTTTGAGGTACTGCCAAAAATTAAAAACGCAGGCGAAATCCTCCTTGGCGACTATACACCCGTTACACTTTGTAACTTTGTACTCGGTCCTAACGCAATATTGCCGACAGGCCAGTCTGCAAAGACATATTCAAGCGTATCGGTTCTTGACTTCTTAAAGCGCTCTTCTGTCGGCTATGCAAGCCGCGACGGCTTTGAGATGGTAAGAGACTATGCATACCGCATCGCAACCGTTGAAGGCTTTGACACCCACGGTCTTGCTGTTAAAGACAGAAAGTAAAATTATTGGGGCTTCGCCCCAGACCCCATAGTGGTATATTGTACACAATCAGCAATGCTATTGCTTTTAATAATCGCCGCCCCCGGTTCCGCATTGCCTACCGCGGCGGTAATGACGCAATAGCATTGCTGAATTCAACGAAACAAGATTTGTTAAAATACATACCCATTTTTCAGGAGGGTTTAATATGAAAAACAAAATCACAGCGACACGTCGCACAAGCGAATCATCCGTAAAGGTTATGATTGAAAAGGGTGAACTCTGGAGTGATTACAGAGACCACATCAGAACTCCTCTCCCATTTTTAAATCATATGATTGAGCATATTGTATGGCGCTCAGGCCTGAACATTGATATAGAACTTAACCTGCCCGACTTTCAGCTTATCCATCTTGTGACCGAGGATGTATCTATGACACTCGGCAAGGCAGTAGGTGAGTTCGTACGTCTTAACAAGCCATCAGGCTACGGCTTTGGCATAGGTATAATTGACGAGGCAAAGACCACCGCCGTTATCTCCTTTGAAGACAGGGCACTCTTTGATTTTACAACAGAGACAGACTATGCCGAAAACGTTGAAGGTATGCCATCTGAAGAACTTCTCACCTTCCTTGACGGTTTTGTACAGGGTGCAAGATGTACTCTGCATATCGACCTCGAAAAAGGTGAAAACGGTCACCACATCTGGGAGTCTGTATATCGTGCATTTGGCATTGCCCTTGGCGCGGCTATAAACCCCGACACTGTAAAGGGAGGCGCAACCTCCGGCGTTGCAGGGGAGGTTGTATATGAAATTACAGCTGAGTGATTATGACAAAATAATCTTTGATTTAGACGGTGTTATCACAAGCGAGCGTGTCTACTGGCAGACCGCCGCACTGACAACCTATGACCTTTTGCTCAGCCACGAGCACTACGGCCACTGCGGAGTTGACAGAGAGTGGTGCCGTAAACAGTATAACGAAATTTATAATTCGATGTTCAGCGGCGGCAGACTTGTTCAGGCAGTAAAACGCCTTGGCGTAAACTCCAACTGGGATCTTGCCTACATAGTTTTCTGTGTATCAAAATATTTAAATCCCGAACTCGATACTCTCGACGCCTCTCACTTCCAGAGTGTGTGTATGTTTATCGAGAATATTGATATGAAAGCCCCCGAGATTTATTCTGCAATTGAAGAGATTGCTCTGCCTTCTCTGCCTGAAAAAGCAGATGGCTTTTACAAGCGCGGCGGCGACGGATTATGGGCAGAAATTCTTGATACATTTCAGTCTTACTTTCATGGAACAGAAGAATTCGAGGGTATGAAAACAGATGACAGAATTATCTTCGAAAAGCCTGATATAGACAGAGTTTTGCAGAAACTCAGAGATGCAGGCGCAAGACTTGGCGTCGGCACAGGCAGACCGAGAGATGAGGCGGAATTCGCCCTTGAAAACGCAGAAATCGATAAATACTTTGATGAGAATATCTACACCACATACGATGAGGTCGTAGCAGCAGAAAAGGAATTAAAGCCTAAATATCCTCTCTCTAAGCCTGACCCGTTTGTATTCCTGAAAGCGGCGCTTGGAGAGAAGCACACAAACAAAGAACTCATTGACGGCGACTATACCTACGGCGAACTTGAAAAAGTCCTCGTTGTCGGGGATGCCCCCTGCGACCTGATTGCCGCAAAAAAGGCAGGTTTTAGTTTTCTTGGTGTATTAACAGGTGTTGACAGAAACGGCGCAAAAAAATACTTTGAAGAAAACAACGCCGACTATATCTTAGACAGTGTTTTAGATATGGAAAATTATTGCTGATTTTAGATTTGATTGAGAGGGATAAAAATGCCCATTAAGATTACTACACCAATAACCAGAGATACAGTAAAAAGCCTCAAGGCAGGAGACAGGGTTTTAATCAGCGGTACTATATATACCGCCCGTGATGCCGCCCACAAACGGCTGACCGAAAACCTTGCAAAGGGAATTGAGCCACCGATTGAAATTAAAAATCTTGCCATATACTATGCAGGGCCTGCGCCGGCAAAACCCGGTCAGGTTATCGGCTCCTGCGGACCTACCACAAGCGGAAGAATGGACGCATACGCCCCCACTTTAATATCTCTTGGACAGACCGCTATGATTGGCAAGGGCGAGAGAAGCCCTGAGGTTATAGAGGCAATGAAGAACTATGGTGCTGTATATCTTGGTGCTATCGGCGGTGCAGGTGCACTTATCGCAAAGAGCATAACCTCTGCTGAGGTTATTGCATACGAAGACCTTGGCACCGAGGCAATCAGAAAACTTACCGTTGTGGACCTTCCTGCAATTGTGATTATTGACTCAGAGGGAAACAATCTATATGAAAGAAACTAAAAAGAAGAGTGCATAGCAATGAAATAGTCAATACTTTGTAGACACAAAAAAAGAATATTTTAAGCTGCCTGTTCAAGTCTGTATTGAACAGGCGGTTTTCTTTTTAGTTTTCGTACGGGTTTTATGTAGTTGAAATAATATACTGTTTCATCAACAACTT
>JAZSBQ010000073.1:0-11090 GCA_045602485.1 Clostridia bacterium | reverse complement strand
GAATATCCTGAATGGTAATTCTGTCCAGATAATTCTCCATCACCTCATAAAGACCCTGCCAGATATAAAGGACATCACAATCGCCACTTCTTTCGCATTGATTATATGCACCCTCAAGGCAGAAAACAGGGGCAATGTTTCCCTCTGTAACCCTTAAAATCTGACCGACTGTATACCCGGCAGGAGAGTTGCTCAACTTATATCCTCCGTGTGCGCCTCTGTTTGTCAGAAGCATCCCTGCACCATTCAGCAGCGGAATTATCTGCTCAAGATATTTTTTGGATATTCCCTGACGCGCCGATATTGCACTCAGCGATACAAATCCCTCTCCGTCATTTTCTGCGATGTCAAGCAAAACCCTCAGCGCATAACGCCCTTTTGTAGATATTTTCATAATATTGCTCCCCCTTATATCATACTAATTCTATGTACATACTATGCATTATATATATAAAAACAGACTTTGTCAATAAACAAAGTCTGTTTTTTCTATTTACTCTTTTCTAAAACCCTGCACAAAAGATTAAATATCTTTTGTGTTGACTCAATACTGAGTTTTTCCTCTGTTGTATGAACCCCAAACATATCAGGCCCTATTGCTATACAGTCAAGTCCGTCAATCGCTGATGCAAACACCGCACATTCAATCCCTGCATGGATAGCTGCAACCTCAGGCTTTTTGCCGCATATCTCTTCATAAGTCTCTACGTACAAATCCCGAAGCGGCGAATCCGCTCTATATTCCCAAGGCTCATATCTGCCAGAGGTTTCATATCTGCATTCATTATATTTTGCAAACACCTTCAGCTTATCTGTCAGCGCATCAAGAGCCGATGCTTTATTGCTCCTGAGAGCATAGTGCATAATAATCCCGCTTTCTTTTGTCTCCAGAATTCCAAGATTAAGCGAAGTCTCAACCAGATCATCAATTTCTGCACTCATTTTTACAATCCCGTCAGGGCTCATAAAAAGCATATATAGCAGTCTGTCTCTGAGTTCGTCTGCCAGCACATCATATGTGCCAGCCTCACACTCTTTTATATCAAATGAGAACTCAGGCTCTCTCTTTTCTATCTCTTTTTTGATAACAGATAAACACTTTGTAAGTTCCTGAGCAAAATCCTCTGCACCGGTGGTGACTATTTCTGCCTCGCAACTTCTTGGAATTGCGTTTCCCTTATTGCCGCCGGTTATTTTGATTATATCAAAATCAAGGATTTCATTTGCATAGGACAAAACTCTTCCCATCAGAATATTGGCGTTTACTCTGCCTTTGTCAATCTCAACGCCCGAATGTCCGCCTTTTAAATCCTTAACTTTAAGCACTACACGTTGACCTTTGACACTTCTTTTCTCTGCAGGGATAAAAATCCTAAAGTCACTGCCGCCTGCGCAGGAAACCGTCACAAACTCTTCTTCCTCGGCATCAAGATTAATCATTTTTTTGCTCTTTAAAACAGAGGTGTCCATCTTGCCCGCGCCTATCATGCCAACTTCTTCATCAGTGGTAAACACCGCCTCGATAGGAGGATGAGAAATATCTTCACTGGCGAGAATGGCAAGAACCATAGATACAGCGATTCCGTTATCTGCGCCCAGAGTGGTATCCTTTGCCCTGACAAAACCATCCTCAACATACGCTTCAATTCCGTCTTTTTCAAAATCAACGGTTGATTCATCTGTCTTCTGGCACACCATATCAAGATGTCCCTGCAGAATAACCGGCTCGGCTGACTCATATCCTTTTGTGCCGTCCTTATAGATTATCACATTTCTTGCATCGTCGCAAACCGCCATGAGTCCATGCTCTTTTGCAAAATTCATACAATACTGCGAAATCTTATCCATATCTCCTGACCCATGAGGGATTGCACAGATTTCTTCAAAATATTTAAATACATTCTTAGGCTGTACACTTAATAACATACTCATTTTATCTCTCCGTAATATATATCATTAATTCCTATTAGATTAATAAGAATTATTTTATTCCAAATAATTTTTTTGCGTTTCCACCTAGAATTTGTCTGTTTTCTTCTTCCGAGAAGCCTAAATCCATAAAAAATTCCAACTCTTTCTTTGGCTCCCACATAGGATAATCTGTTGCAAACATAACCCTGTCTGTGCCATAAGTGTTAATTATCTTTTTGGCAACCTCAGGTGTTATATAGTTAAAACTCGACGAGCAATCAACATAGAGATTATCAAGTCCGCTGAGTTTTTCGCTTGCCTCTTCCCATATGGACCATCCGCCAAAGTGCGCACCTATAACCGTCAATCCTTCATAAATCTTTAGTATGGGATACAGTCTGTTGGGATTTGAGCGGTCATACCGATAATCGCCCGTGTGCATTAAAATCGGCAGAGAATACTTCTCACACAGTTCATATATCTTTAAATTTCTGTAATCATCAATCTTAAAATTCTGAATATCAGGGTGCAGTTTTATTCCCTTCAGGCCAAGTTCTCTAAGGTGTTCTACATCCCCTTTTATATCACTGCTGTCAGGATGAAGAGTCCCAAGCCCTGTCAGTATATCGGGCTTTTCATTTACTTCTCTTGCAATAAATTCATTTATACTCTTTACCTGCGCAGGTGTGGTTGCTACCGACTGTACCACAAAATGGTCAACCCCTGCAATTGTGCCAAGGTTTATCAAATCCTCGACAGTTCCCTTACCAAAGGATTTGCTGCCGTAAAAACCATCCGTCCCGCCAACTGCCTTTTCGGCAATTTTCTCAGGATATATATGACAGTGGGAATCCACAACAAAATATTTTTCTTCTAACATTGCTCTGTCACCGCTCTCTCCTTTGATAAAACCCAAAGGAATTATATTTTTAAAACAAGGGCGGATGATGTCATCCGCCCGTTTATCAAAATCTATTTTTACAGTAAGTGGGCGAGAAGTTCGCTTTTGGACAGGGGCGAAACATCTGCCGGCGCCACATCAAAAACTGTCTGGCAGCCAACGATTCCGCGCTGTCTCATTCTGTAAATCGCCCTTGCGTATGCAACAATTACGCTTGCAGTAAACTCAGGGTTAGAGTCAAGTTTTAAACTATACTCAACTATGTGTTTATGCTCCTTCTCAAAACCAGTCACCCCTGTGCGAATTACAAATCCACCGTGAGGAATTCCCGAATGATTTTTATTAAGTTCTTCCTGAGTTATAAATGTAACCGTTGTCTCATAATCCGCAAAATAATTAGGCATTGTTTTAATCTCGCGCTCTATTCTCTCTTTGTCTGCGCCTTCCTCTGCCACAACATAGCACTCACGAAGGTGCTTATCTCTTGTAGAGAGGTCCGGATTTTCACCGCTGCGCACAGCGTCCAGTGCCGCATCTATCGGGACTGTGTACTGTCTTGCGTCTGCTACGCCGTCGATTCTGCGAATTGCATCAGAATGTCCCTGACTTACGCCCTTGCCCCAGAATGTGTAATACTGTCCGTCAGGCAAAATTGCAGATGAGTATAGTCTGTTCAAAGAGAACATTCCCGGGTCCCAGCCTGCCGAAATAAGCGCAATGTTGCCACCCTTTTTTGCAGCCGCATCAACTGCATCATAATGTCTTGCAATGTCAGCATGGGTATCAAAACTGTCGATTACATTAAAGTTCTCTGCAAGTTCAGGTGTCATTTCAGGCAAATCTGTTGCACTGCCGCCGCAGATTATAAGCACATCTATCTCATCCTTGTGGTCTTTCATATCATCGATATGATAAACCCTGAGTCCGTCTGTCATGGTCTTTACGCTATCGGGGTTTCTCCTTGTGTAAACACCTATAAGTTCCATATCGTCATTCTGTCTTATAGCCGCCTCAATCCCTCTGCCGAGGTTTCCGTAGCCGCAAATCGCAATCTTCATTCTTAACACTTCCCTGTATAAAATATCTGCGCAAATATTTAAAGGACGCTTCCGTCCTTTAAATATTATACCCATTAGTCAATAGAATATGTCCAGTTAAACTTATCCTCTACCTTGCCCCACTGAATTCCGGTCAAGGTGTCATAAAGATGCTGTGTTACCTCACCGATTTCGCCATTGTTAATGGTGTACTTTGTACCCTTGTAGCAAAGTTCGCCAATTGGTGAAACAACTGCCGCTGTACCACAACCCCAAGCCTCTTCAAGTTTTCCGTTTGCAAGAGCCTCGCCAAGTTCGTCAACGCTGAGGAGTCTTTCTGATACTTTGTATCCCTCGCTCTTTAAGAGTTCAAGACAAGACTTTCTTGTAATACCCGGGAGGATTGAGCCTGTAAGTGCAGGGGTTACAATCTCGCCATCGATTTTGAACATTACGTTCATAGCGCCAACTTCTTCTATGTACTTGCGCTCAACACCGTCAAGCCAGAGAACCTGAGAATATCCCATCTGCTCTGCTCTCTCGCCGGCTCTGTTACTTGCTGCGTAGTTACCGCCGCACTTTGCATAACCTGTGCCGCCGCGAACCGCACGGACATCCTGATCCTCAATCATAATCTTTACAGGGTTGATGCCCTCTTTGTAGTAACTGCCAACAGGTGATGTGATTATCATAAATGTTGCATTCTTTACTGCGTGCACGCCGAGAGTTTCGTCATTACCGAACATAAACGGACGGATGTAGAGAGATGTACCCTCGTCATATGGGGTCCATTCCTTTTCAAACTCTACAAACTTTGTCAATACTTCCATAGCAAGATCTTCAGGAATCTGCGGCAAACAGAGACGCTCTGCTGATGCGTTCATTCTTCTGATATTCTCAATAGGTCTGAACATCTGAATTTTTCCGTCAGTCTTACGATATGCCTTGAGGCCCTCGAAAATCTCAGAACCATAGTGCAAAACTGTTGATGCAGGGTGAATTGCAAAAGGTCCAAAAGGCACAATTCTTGCATCATGCCATCCCTCTTCTTTAGAATAGTCCATAATAAACATATGGTCTGTGAAAATCTTACCAAATCCGAGTTCACCGGTAGGCTTTTGAGCAGGATTTGGATTTTTTGTAATTGAAATCTCCATTATTTTCCCTCTTCTCTTATTTATAGTCTCTGCCAAGACTCATAGCTGCAATGTTTGTATCCATCATATCTGCACGCTTTGCAGAAATAACCTTTTTAAGTCCAGGGAGAATATCCTCGTCTGAATTAAACATTCCACTCTCGCCCAAAACCTTGCCCATAATAATCATATTTGCAAGTGTTGCATAGCCGTTGTCGGATGCAAGTTTGGTTGCAGGAATGTAAAATACATTTACGTCGTCTCTTTTTACTTCTCTCTCAATGAGAGTAGAATCAACAAAAATTGTGCCGCCTGATACTACACTGTCCTCATACTTATCAAGCGAGGGCAAGTTCATAGCAATCAGAACATCGGGCTTTGAAACGATAGGTGAACCAACAGGTGTATCGCTGATAATAACGCTGCAACTTGCTGTACCGCCTCTCATTTCAGGGCCGTAAGACGGAAGCCAGCTAACCTGCTTGCCGTCAGTGAGGCCTTTGTACGCAATGAACTTGCCCGAGAACAATATTCCCTGACCGCCAAAGCCTGCAATCAAATATTGTGTTGTACTCATCAAAAACCCCTCCTTATTTATCTGCTGATCTATCCTTGTATACCCCAAGCGGATAATAAGGAATCATCTTTTCGTCAACCCATTCAAGTGCCTTCTGAGGTGTAAGACCCCAGTTTGTAGGACAGGTAGATACAACCTCAACAAGAGAGAAGCCCTTGCCCTGCACCTGATTTTCAAAAGCCTTCTTTATAGCCTTTTTAGCATTCTTTACATTCTTTACGTTGTTTACGGCAACACGCTCTAAATACTCAGGACCATCGAGTTGAGAGAGCATCTCGCAAACCTTGATAGGAAATCCGCAAAGGTCTGTGTCTCTGCCGTAAGGAGAAGTCTGTGTAACCTGACCCGGAAGAGATGTAGGAGCCATCTGGCCACCTGTCATTCCGTAAATCGCATTATTGATAAATATTATAGTAATATTCTCGTTTCTTGCAGCGGAGTGAACTGTCTCTGCCATACCGATTGAAGCAAGGTCGCCATCTCCCTGATATGTAAACACAATGTTCTCAGGAAGTGAACGCTTAACGCCTGTTGCAACCGCCGGAGCACGTCCGTGGGCCGCCTCTATCATATCACAGTTAAAATAGTTGTATGCCATAACCGAACATCCAACAGGTGCAATACCTATTGTCTTACCCTCGATGCCGAGTTCATCTATAACCTCTGCAACAAGACGGTGTACAATACCGTGTGTACATCCGGGGCAGTAGTGCATAGATACATCTGCAAGTGCCTTTGGTTTTTCAAATACTACCATTATCTGTCACCTCCGTTTTTATTTGCCACCTCAATAGATGCAAGAACCTGCTCAGGCGATGGAATCATACCGCCGGTACGGTTACAAAGTTCTACCTTTGCGCTGCCTGTTGCAAGTCTTACGTCCTCTATCATCTGTCCCATAGAAAGTTCAACAGAAATAAATGTATGTACCTTTTCTGCCGCTGCTTTAAACTGCTTTTCGGGGAACGGCCAGAGAGTGATAGGTCTTATCATACCAACCTTGATACCCTTTGCTCTTGCCTCGTTGATGGCACTCTTTGCAACTCTGGCAGCAATACCAAATGCTGCAACACAGATTTCTGCATCCTCCATCATATATTCCTCGTACATAACCTCGTTCTGTTTTATGATTTCATAGCGGTCATATCTTTCAAAGTTTGTCTTTTCAAGTTCCTCAGGAGCAAGGAAGAGGGAGTTTACGATGTTATGTTCTCTCTTCATTTCTGTTCCTGTTGTTGCCCATGGCTTTTCAATCTGCTCAGGGGTCTCATAATCGAGAGAAACCGCCTCCATCATCTGTCCCATTGTTCCGTCTGCCAGAATCATCGATGTCATACGGTATTTGTCCGCAAGATCAAATCCTTTTACTGTAAGGTCTGCCATCTCCTGAACTGATTCAGGTGCTAAAACTATCATATGGAAGTCCCCGTGCGCGCCGCCCTTTGTAGCCTGAAAATAATCAGACTGTGATGGCTGAATTCCGCCAAGACCTGGGCCACCACGCTGAACGTTTACAATAAGTGATGGTAAATCTGCACCTGCAAGATATGAAAGACCTTCGCCCTTTAAAGATACGCCGGGGCTTGATGATGATGTCATAACTCTCTTACCGGTAGATGCTACGCCATATACCATATTGATTGCAGCAATCTCGCTCTCTGCCTGAAGAAATACACCGCCGATTTTTGGCATTCTTTTTGCCATGTATGCAGCAATCTCTGTCTGCGGTGTGATAGGATAGCCAAAGTAATGACGGCATCCTGCCATTATCGCAGCCTCAGCGATTGCTTCATTTCCTTTCATTAAAACCTTATCTGCCATTTTTTTCACTCACCTTTCTACCTTGATAACGCAATCAGGACACATTGTTGCACAGAATGCGCATCCGATACACGCGTCGGGATTTACCGCCTCTATGGGGTGATGTCCCTTTTTATTAATCTTGTCTGATGCAAGGGAGAGCACACCTTTGGGGCACGCGTTTACACACAAGCTACAGCCTTTGCACTTGTCAACTTCGAATGTTAATACTGCCATTTACAAGCACTCCTTTACTAAATTTTTCTGTATCGATAACGGGTACAGATTTTTTATTTTATTTTCAAGCGGCAGATACAATGATTGCTCTACCGTTGTGTACATAATGGACAGCCCTGTTTTTTCTGATATTTCTTCGGCATACTCCACTGTTTTTAAAACGTCTTCCGTCTCGGTTTCTTTGCCGAGGTTTGAGTTGTTAATAATCGAGGTAAACTTAATTCTGCACGCCGCCTCAATCTCTCTCATAACCTCTATTGCAGAGTCGGCATCTGCGGTAAGCGGTCTGTACTTGTTTACCACGTATATCATTTCGTAGTCATCCTCTTCGACGATACGTTGCGAAATTCTGCCAAGAGCAAGAGCGCCTCTCTCATCGCCGCCCACGTCGAGGACTGCACGCATTGACTTGTCATCGGTCACGGCGTATATATCCTGCGGCAGGGCAGGTATATCTATATTTGTGTTGGCGTACTCAGAACATATCAGGCGTATTCCATTCTCTTTAAGCAGTTCCTCACTGTCCTTGGTACGGAAATACGGATTCACAATATCTATATCGGCAATTGTAACATTTTCGTACTGTTTTTTGGCTTTAAGAGCAAAGTTTACCGCAATATTGGTCTTGCCGCTGCCGTAATGTCCTGATACTATTGTTATTCGCTTGTTGTTCATACGCCACCTCTTTTCTGTCTTTACTTTTAAAGTTTGTTTCTCTGTATTTTACCTGTTGAGGTCTTAGGGAGTTCATCCTTAAATACAACGATTCTCGGATATTTATAAGGCGCAGTATGTTCTTTAACGTAGTTCTGAATTTCTTTTTTAAGTTCTTCAGTCGGCTCTGTTCCCTTTACAAGAACGATACTTGCCTTTACAACCTGACCTCTTACCTCATCGGGTGCGGCAGATACTCCGCATTCGAGTACGTAAGGAAGTTCCATAATAACGCTCTCAATCTCAAAGGGACCTATACGATAACCTGATGACTTGATAACATCATCGGCTCTGCCGACATACCAGTAGAAACCATCCTCGTCACACCAAGCCACATCGCCTGTATGATAATATCCGTCGTGCCATACTTCTTTTGTTTTTTCTTCGTCTCTGTAATATTCTCTGAAGAGGCCGCAGGGCGCACCGTCTGCAACGTTTACAACAATCTCGCCCGACTGACCTGTCTTTACGGGGTTGCCGTCAGAGTCTACAAGTTTAATATCATATATTGGTGCAGGCTTACCCATAGAACCGATTTTGTGGTCGGCACCGGTGAGGTTACCGATGAGCATTGTGCTCTCTGTCTGACCAAAACCTTCTAATATCTGAAGCCCTGTTGCTTTTTCAAATTGTCTGTAAATCTCAGGGTTTAACGCCTCGCCCGCTGTTGTCATATGCTTAACCGATGACATATCATACTTTGATATATCCTCTTTAACCATCATACGAAGCATTGTCGGCGGAGCGCAGAATGTAGTAATTCCATACTCCTTGAACATAGGCAGAATATCTTCTGCGTTAAATCTGTCAAAGTCATATACAAATGTTGCCGCCTCACAAAGCCACTGTCCGTAGAACTTACCCCACATAGCCTTTGCCCAACCGGTATCGGAAATAGTAAAGTGAAGTCCGTCAGGGTCAACATTATGCCAATATTTTGCAGTATGGAAGTGTCCGAGCGGATACTTGTGGCTATGAACCGCAATCTTTGGATATCCTGTTGTGCCCGATGTAAAGAACATCAGCAATGTGTCATCACCGCAGGCGGTGTCTTCGGTTCTGTCACAATGGGTGCTGAAGAGGGTGTATTCCTCATCAAAATCTCTCCAGCCATCCTTTTTGCCGCCAACCATAATCTTGTTTACAACCTGCGGGCACTTCTCTGCCGCAATGTCAACCTGATTTGCAACATCACCTTTGGCAGTACAAAGGATGGTGCTGATGCCGGCTGCGTTAAAACGGTACTCAAAGTCATGCTCTAAAAGCTGATTCATTGCAGGAATCGCAATTGCGCCTATTTTATGAAGTCCAAGCATTGCATACCAGAACTGATAGTGTCTGCCAAGAACAAGCATTACTTTGTCGCCCTTTTTGATGCCCAGGGACTTAAAGTAGTTTGCGGCACGGTTTGAGCGCTTCTTCATCTCACCAAAGGTAAATGTTGTTGGCTCTTTCTCGTTTGATACATAAACCATTGCCGTCTTGTCAGGCTGGTTCTTCGCAATTTCATCAACTATATCATAGGCAAAATTAAATTTTTCTGTATTCTTAAAGTTTATTGATGTGGGTGTGCCATTCTCATTCTCTGTAACTTCCACATATTTTTTATAAACTCTCTGCTTTGTATCCTTTTTCGCAGGCTTTGCCGACGACTTCTTCTCCGGCTTAAGTTCAGGGATTTCTTCCCCTGTCGGATTCAAAACAATAGCATAGAATATACAGTCGCTGCCGTTTACTGCAATCATACCATGGGGAGTAGAACTGTCATAGTAGATGCTGTCTCCGGGGCCAAGTATCTCTGTATGGTCGCCGATTTGCACCTTTAAAAAGCCTTCAACTACAAGGTCACACTCCTGACCTTTATGTGTCGCAAGTTCAATCGGCTGACTCTGTGCCTCCTCGCTGTACTTAGCGTCTACGTAAAGAGGCTCTGCGATTCTCTTGCGGAAAGATGATGCAAGGTTAAAGTATGTCATACCGTGTGCCTGATCAATCTTCTGTCCTTCGCCGCGGCGTGTCAGTGTGTAGGATTTAAGCGTCGGGCTTGTACCCTCAACAATATCCATAACATCGACGTTGAGCGCAAGAGAGCATCTGTAAAGAAAGCCGAAGTTAAGGTCGCGCTGACCCTTTTCGCAGGCTATATACTCTTCCTCGCTCATATTGGTCTTTTCTGCCATCTGCGCAGTAGTAAGTTTTACAATCTCACGAAGCTCGCGTATACGCTCTGCAATTTCTTTGATTTTAAAGTCAATCTCGGTCATTGTCTGCATTATATATTCCTCCGTTTCAGGGACGAAAAAAGCCCGCCCCAAAAGATATAATTCTTTGAGACGAGCCGTATGCCCGCGGTACCACTCAAATTGCAGCCATATCGGCTACCACTCTCGGAGTCCTCTAACCCCTATGCCCTAACGCGGCAGTCACGGGGAGGTTCTACTTACCAAATGCTTTCTTCCTCCCGGCTCAGAAGCTACAGCTGTCAGGGTTGATTTCAGCGATTTGCACCAACCATCGCCTCTCTTCAAAAATCAATTCCTGCGCACTCTTCGTCAACGCCTTTGAAAATTTTATCAAATTATAGCATATTTCTGATAAAATGTCAATGCATTTTCGCATATATTTTTTTATATAAGTGTAGGTTTACAATAGATGTGTTACATTCCGATATATTTTGATACGAGGAAACCTCATACAAAATATATCGGTAAAAACAAATAGCGAATAGAAACTTTTTGTGTTAAAGTTTAAGTACCACCAAAAACCACACAGAAAGG
>JAZSBQ010000072.1:0-3422 GCA_045602485.1 Clostridia bacterium | reverse complement strand
TTACATTCCTGTTGCATAACTTGTTTCCTAATACCTTTTTGAGGCTTCCTTTGGGAAGTCTGTTTGCCATGCCTGTTTTTTATTAGATAAAATTTTCAACGTTTTTCATTTTATCTATTGACTTTTAATAGTTAGTCTTTTTTTTCTGATAATTTCATCAGCAGATAAAAGCCTCTGCCCTGCTTTGTAAAATCCATTTTATATTGTACCATATGGAAAATTTCAGGTCAATTAAAATCGTTTCTTTTTTATTGAAAAAATCAACAGACTTTAGTGCTAAAGTCTGTTGATTTTTATCTGTTTTGCAACTATCTTACAATAACCATTTCTCTTACCTGATCTTCGTAAATTCTCAGGAACAATCTTGCCTCGTTGCCTTCTTCATATATTTCTATATCCGCTGCTGAAACAACCTGAATATTGTTGTTTGTTCTTGTAGAGTCATAGAGATATACTATGGCATCACCTGTTGCAAAGTTTCTGATATCACCATTGATGCTTACATTTACACTACCGCTGAACTTCTTGGTTACACGGCCGTAAACGCATGTCATATCATTTGATACCTCTGTGATAAACTCTGTTGTCTTGTTAGCGCTGTTAAACAGGAGGGTTATTCCGTCAATCTCGCCTGCAGAGTTTACGCGGTACTGGATTATATCACCCTTTACAAGCGGTGTTGTTCCGCCGGCACCATTTGATTTTACAAGGATGGTCTTGTCTGCAGCAAGAAGGTTTATCTGTTCTCCGCTCTGCCATCCGTAAAGTCTGTCTGTGTCCTCATAATCCTCGTTCTGAGTCTCACTCAGATGGTCAACCACAAGAATTGGTGATTCAGGAGCAGATGTGCCTGTTGAACTTGTTATAATAACAACATTTGCCACATAGTTCTCCTGCAAATCATAAATTATTGCACTGTAAGTTGTCTCATTTGAGAGAGTTGTGCGTGTTCTTACAGAATACTTGGTTGTATCTGTGCCGGCATCTGCAGGTATATCAAAGATAAGAGTATTATCACTTATACCTACGTTGCCGAGTTTTGATGATGCACTCTTGTATACAAGGTCATCACGGTTTATATTGAGAGTAAAACTTCCCTTGTTGGGCGCACCTGTTGCAGTTCCGTTTTCTGCTGTTTCAAGAGCGGTTACGTTACCTGCGCTGTTTGTTTCATACACAATCAACTGAGGTGTTACACTTCCGCCGCCTTTGAGTGTATCTACAATATCAGACGGAGCTGTTCCGTAAGCGTCGTTAAATCTCATTCTTTCTGTGCTTGTAAGCACTGCTGTCTCACCTGCTGCGGTGAAAATTCTGAACTGTGCAGTTGTCTCAAAACCTGTTGACATCGCCACATCCACAAGGTATCCGTACCTTCTGTTGGCAGTTATATCTGTATCAACAGTTGCGTTTTCATCAACTGCCGCGATATTACCCTCGATATCCAAATAAAAGGTACCCTTATCACGGAGTTCAATGTCATTGGGATAACTTGCTGCCTTTTTATAAAGTTCTGTGCTGCTGCCTATTCTGTATCCGTCATCAGTTATCTCTGTAACAGTTCCGTTTACAGATGCATCAGAAACATAGCCCTTTACCAAAAGTCCGTCATCACTGATGGTGTAAGAAATTACGTTCCACTCTACAAGTTCTCCAACGCCTATTTCTGCACCGTCTTTGATAAGTGTATACATAATTTCTGTGTTGTTCTCATCAAATACAAGTGAGCCATTGAGATACTTATCAGTTACTCTGCCTGTAATGGTTGAAACTGTATCAACTACGATATTTGTAAAGTGGTTTACAAATACGATTTCGTAAATTCCGTTGGTGTCCGCATCAAGCATAATAACATTACCTGATGTGGGCTTTAACTGTTCTGTTGTCACACCTGTCTTATACTTTCCGTTGTAAATATAAGTTGCATCGGCTGCAATCTGAACCGTCTTGGTGTTTCTGTCGCTCTCGCTTCCCCAATATTCAAAGGTTCTTACCAGAGCCTCATCCTCTGTTACAGAGACGATATCGTTTGCTACAACAGTTATTGCCTTGTTTTTATTTGCCTGCTCTCTTAAAGTAATAAGTGTCTTTTCGTCTGTAATTTTGTCTAATCTCGCATAGTAGAGCACATTATAACCGAGATACTGTTTAGCATTTGTATCCCCTACAAAGAAGATATCAGTGCCTATCTGAATTCTGTCTTCAGCCGTTGTGCTGCCGCCTGTAAGGCTTGTTTCGCCTGTACCTGTGATCTGACCGTATCCTTTTTCTACGTTAAGTTTGTCATAGAGTAAAGTTTTGTCTACAACCTCATAAGTTGCATTAGAGCCAAAGCCAACCTGCTCCATAAGGTTTACAGTAAGTGAGTTAAATATAAGTTGTGCGATATCGCCTCTTGTTGCTGCAGCAGAAGTTGAACCTTCAATACCGCGGAGCAACTGATTTGTAGATGCGATATAAAGATATCCTGCTGGATATCCGCCCTTATCTGCTGCTGCCGGCTCATATCCCATAGCACGTACGATTATCGCAATTGCCTCCTGCAAAAGAACAGGATCATCGGGACGGAATGTGCCTACATCATCACCTATTACCATTCCCTGCTGATGCGCTACGTTTATAGCACCTGTTGCCCAGTGACCCGCCGGCACATCAGGAAACCCCGTAGAACCACCGGAACTTACGGCAATATCCTCAAGGCCTACTGAGTATACTGCTACCTTTGCCATCTCACTTCTGATAATTGCGTCGTTTGGACGAAAAGCGCCGCTTTCCGCATCACCAACCATGATACCCAGAGCACCAAGAAGTTCTGCCGCTTCTTCGTACTTTGTGCCTGCAATATCAGGGGCAAGGCTGACTCTCATAGTGCTGTATCTTGATGCCGCAGGAGCCTCTGCAACGGGACCTGCCGCCATACCATTATACTTGGAACTGTTTTCTGTAAGATTTGTGTTTATCTGTTCATCAGGCTCAATTGTGCCGTCTGCATTTGTCCCGTCAAAAGACAAAAGACCTGCGCTTTCCCTGCCTGAAACGCCGCGGCTGACGCCACGCGCCTGCGGGCTGTTGCCAACCACACTGTTATTTAGTATTTGTTCTCTGCTCCCCGACGAGGCATTCATAGAAGAGTTGTCGACCAAAGACGCAGGATTTTCTTCTGATATAATATCAGCCGAAGCATCCGATGTCGGACCGTAATACTCTCCTGACACTGCTGTGCTTTCATCCGGGAGGTCATATCCTGTCGCTGATACTGCCGTACACATAGTAACTAAAAGGCACACTATCAGAAACATTGGAATAATTCTCTTTAACATTTCATTTCCTCCTGATTAATTTGATTATCTTTTAAGCTATATAAGATTTTTGTTATTTACGCTGTTATTTTGTGTCTTAAGAAAAAAATTTACTCAGGTAAC
>JAZSBQ010000071.1:0-15394 GCA_045602485.1 Clostridia bacterium | reverse complement strand
TATAATGTGTTTACACAGAGGTCTGCCCTTCAAGTATTTTCTCAATCTCGTCTTTAAGTTGATTTTCAACTTCTTCGTCGCTTTCGTCAAATATAAGTGTGTCTTCTGTTTGGGAGTTCACAGAACTTTCTTCATCACTGTCTTTGGTTGTGGCAGAATCGTTCTTTTTGTTATTTCCTTTTTTGAAAAATTCATCAATATCAGCTGTGGTCTTTACAAAAGAATTATCTTTTCCGGGATTATAAACCACAATGTCACCGGGTTTAAGTCCTGAAATAATTTGTACTAATGTTCCGTTTGAGATTCCATATTCAACCTTAAAAAGGTAGCATCCGTCAGGGACATTTATGTGTGGATACTCAAGTTCGTTCTCGAGGGATTTTGTTAGAACTTTGTCGTCAACTTCATCGGGGTTCTCGTCTTTAACAAATACAAGAGCAGTTTCTCCGTTTGATTCAATAAGTGCGTTTTGCGGAACAGATACAGCATTTTTGACAGATGCAAGGGTAACAGTTGCTTTTACGGACATACCTGCTTTTAAATCTCCGGGCTTATTGATTGTGACCGTAACATAAAAGAGGAGGTTGCCGTTTTCATCAGGGATACCCTCGTTGGAGAATGAGGAGACTTCTCCTGAGAATGTTGTATCAGGGAATGAATCTACAGTGACTGTGGCAGATTGTCCCTTTCTGATTTCACGCAGTCTGTACTCGTCTACCTTAAAGGTAAAGTTAAGGCTGCTTGTGTCAACGATAACCATCATTGGCTTGTCTGAATCTGTAATACCGACATTATCACCAACGTTTAAATTCTTTTCAATAATTTTTCCTTTTACGGGTGATTTGATTGAGTAGTTTTCTAAATGACGCTGAGCAGTCTGCAGGTCAATCTCACTGCTTTTTTTGTCATATTCAGGACTGTAATCACCGTTAGAAGTTGTATTAACAGATGCAACAATCTGACCTGAACTGAGTGATTGCCCTGTGCGTACACTTACTATAGTTACTTTACCTGATACATATGCAACAATAGAAGAAGTAGTGCCGTCGGATTTCTTTACAGTACCAACCTGCATTCCGGGGCTTACCATACTACCCTGTTTAATGTTAAGAGTTTGTATAACTCCTGCATCGGTAGAGGTGATTCGCGCAACCGTAATGCCGTAAGAAGAATCACTGGTTTTATTGACCTCGTTTTTTGCCTTTTCTACCGCAAGTTTAGCCTCTGTATCATCAAGTTTGTAAAGTTCATCACCTGCTTTGACTTCGTCGCCGACTTCAAATTTTGATGAGATAATCTTTCCTGATACAAGAGAGGTTATGTTGTGTTTGTTGCCAAGGGCTAATGTTCCTTCGACATCCATGGTGTATGCGATGTTTTCCTTTGTAGCGGCAACTTGTGCATATCCGCGGAGTGGGTTAGCAAACTCAATAATACCGAAAACAGAACCTGCCAGTAACGCCAGAATTAAAACTGATGCAATTACAACAAATGTCTTTTTTCTTTTCAATAAAAAAGAACTGAATTTCTGTTTACGTTCAGAAAATTTGTTGTTTTTATTTTGTTCCTCGAGGGCAGAAACAACCTCAGATACATCAAAATCAGCGGTATCATCAAAGTTATCAATTTGTTCCGGTTGGGTGTCGGAAGTGTCTTCGTCATCCATCCCGAACAAAACAAAATCCGCAGGTTCTTCAGTGTTTACATCCTTTTTTCGAAAGAAATTGTTCATTTATATTAACCTCCTTGCCATATTATGGCAGTATTACCTAATAGAAAATCAAAAGATATTATAACAGATTATTTCGTGATATGTGTTAAATAACTGTTAAATTTTAAATAAACTTAATATAAATCAAGGCAACGTGGTTGTAATATTTGCAAATTAATTTAAATATAAATAATTAAAACAATGGACAAGGGAGATGTATGTGGATATGAGTGCCGTTCCAATGACAATTATATTATATTTAATCGGGTTTATAGTAATTTTTTTGCTGTGCAGAATTTTTATAAAACCAATAAAATGGGCACTAAGATTAATCCTTAGTTGTGTTATGGGAACAATTGCAATGATTTTAGCAAATAAACTTCTTTTTTCGTTCGGTATAAATTTTTCAGTAAATCCGCTGACAGCTATGATTAGCGGAGTGCTTGGTGTACCGGGAATGATTATGACGCTTATTTTATCATTTGTTTTGTGAAAACCCAAGAACCACTCTGTCTCTGCCTTCTAAATCCTTTATAATTTCAATATTTGTATAACCATTTTCGGCAAGTATGTCTGAAACAGCTTTGCCCTGGTCATAACCAATCTCAAAGGCAAGCAAGCCGCCGGGATTGAGTTTCGCCATTTCGGTTATTTTTCTGTAAAAGTCAAGACCGTCACGGCCTCCGTCCAAAGCGGAAAGCGGCTCATAATTCTTGACGTTTGTATCAAGTGTTCTGATTACATCTGACCTTATATATGGCGGATTTGAAACAATACAATCAACTGTATTAGGCAGAGGTTGATGAGATATGTCAAGTTTTAAAAATTCAATTCTGTTAGACAGATTATTGTTATTTGCATTTTGTTTTGATATTTTCAGGGCGACATCAGAAATATCGACAGATATAACGGATATATTCTTCATATAGTGTGCAAGACTGATGCCGATGCATCCGCTTCCGCAACCAAGGTCTGCTACAGACAAATGTAATTTATGATTTAGCCTGTTTATAACTTCTTCAACAAGTATTTCAGTATCGCAACGAGGAATCAGCACGCCAGGTGCAACAGTAAACGGCAGTGACATAAATTCACATTTGCCGGTTATATATTGTACCGGCTCACCACAGGCGCATCTGTCAGCCATTTGAATTATTTTTAAAACATCTTCGTCAGCAACAGTAACTTCTCCAAGTAACAGTTGTGTTTTATTAATGCCAAGAACTTGCATCAGTATAAGCCCTGCGTCTGTTTCAGGGCTGTCGGATTCAGAAGATTTTAATCTGTCGATGATTTGTGCGCGAAGTTCTTTCAGTTTCATAACATATTTCCTTGTTGTTTACCACTTGTCGTCTTCTTTGTTCTCGGGTATAACTGCTTTGATTGCCGCAATCGCAACTTTTATTTGTGCATCATCGGGCTCGTTTGTGGTTATTTTCTGGAACCACATTCCGGGCTTGCTGATTATTCTTGTGAAAGCATTATCGTGTCTGCCTGCGAATTTAATAATTTCGTAGGATATGCCTGCAACTACGGGCAGAAGAAGAAGTCTCAGCACAATTCTTACAAGTTCGTCAGAAAACTCTGCAACTTTGCCGATGATGGGGAGTGTTGTCAAAGTTTCCTGATCCCACGGTATAAATCTGTAAATTATAATACTTATAATCATTACAATAAGCAAGAAACTTGTTCCGCATCTTGGATGAAGTCTTGATTGCACTCTTACATTCTCAACTGTAAGTTCAAGGCCTTTTTCATAGCAGAAAATTGATTTGTGCTCTGCACCGTGATACATAAACACGCGCTTGATATCATTCATTCTCGAAACAAGGAAGAGGTAGAGGATAAAAATTAATATCCTGAGAGTACCTTCTATTGTTGTAAGAATACCGTCGCTTGGTATTATGTTTCTTAAAAATCCTGTCAGGGTTGCTGGCAACCACATAAAGATAGCAATGCTAAGAAGCAGAGAGAGTACAACCGATATGTATATTACAACGTTGGTTGCCTTTTCTGAATCAAGTTTTTTCTCAAGCCACGCTTCAAATTTGGATGGCTCCTGCGGGGTTGGGTTTCCATCTTCGTCTACATCAAAAAATTGTGCAGAAAACATAAGAGCCTTAACACCGATTATCATAGAATCAATAAAATTTACGCAACCTCTTATGATGGGCAACTTGACAAATTTGCCCTTGCGTACTTTTCCGAGTTCTTGCTCATCAACAATAATTTCACCGTCAGGCTTGCGGACTGCGGTGGCAATCTTTTTAGGGCCGCGCATCATAACGCCTTCCATAACTGCCTGTCCGCCAATGGAAGTTTTATGAGGACAAGCGTTTATTTCTTTTTTATTTTCCATAATATTTCATCCCTTTTAACAGAAATAGTCAAAAAATAATTTGTATTTATCCATACATAATTAAGTATATCACAAATCGATAATGTTTTCAATATTTATTTTAAGATATATAAAATAATAAAAATTTTATTTATATTTCGAAAAACACTTGACAATTGTTAAAAAAGAATATATAATATAAAAGTTCGTCGGGGTTTGGCGCAGTTTGGTAGCGCACTTGGTTTGGGACCAAGGGGCCGCAGGTTCGAATCCTGTAACCACGACCAGAAAAAGACTATTCCTCGGAATAGTCTTTTTTAACGCATTAAATCAAATGATTAGCAAAGAATCGAGGTCATACAAATGAAAAGCACAAAGAATTTAACTGCTACTGCCATACTGCTCGCAGTATTTTGCAATGTATTGTGGGGGAGCGCATATCCCGGAATAAAACTTGGATACCAATCATTTTCAATAGAGACTGTTCCGCAGATTTTGCTTTTTGCCGGGCTAAGGTTTGCCATAGCGGGACTTATCCTTATAGTGTTTACAAGTATAAAGAATAAGAAAATACAGGTTCCTCAAAAGAAGAATGTTCCGTTTCTTGTGATGCTTGCGGTTGTTTATACAGCAATACAATATTTTTTCTTTTATCTTGGACTTTCAAAGACAAGCGGAACAAACGGGTCTATTGTAAATTCAACGAGTACATTTATGGCTGTAATAATTGCACATTTTGTATATAAAAACGAGAAGATGACCTTAGCAAAAATTATAGGCACCATAGTAGGGTTTGCAGGTGTGCTGATGGTTACATTATCAGGTGGTTCAGCAGATGTAAGTTTTATGGGCGAGGGATTTATAGTAATTGGTGCACTTGCTTTTGTAATAGGTTCTATGCTGAGCAAAAAACTTACTCAGCGCGAGAACTCAAACACAGTTGCAATGTACAACCTCTTAATAGGCGGACTTGTTTTGATAATAGTTGGTCTGGCAGGAGGAAGGCTGGAAACTGTTACCTGGAGCGGCGTGCTTGGACTTGCATATCTCTGTATGTTGTCTGTCGGTGCATATTCGATATGGACATGGCTTCTGACGTTTAATCCTGTAAGTAAAATAAGTATATATAACTTTATCATTCCTGTTGTAGGAACAATTCTTTCAGGATTGTTCCTTGAAGAAAATATTTTTGAACTTAAGTATCTGATATCACTGATTCTTGTGTGTGCAGGAATAATAATCGTAAACAGGTCAAAGGAATAATAAAAAGCCGCAACCAGAAGTTGCGGCTTAAATTTTTATGATATTCTTTTGTCACCCACAAAGAAGAGAGCGACAGTTCCGGGGCCTGTGTGGCTGCCGATTACTGTGCCGATGTTGTTTATCATAACAGGTACTGCAAGGTTAGGGAACTTTTCCTTAACTAAATCAGCAACTGCGCGTGCATCATCGTAAGAAGCTGCGTGAGACATAAAGCACTTACCGCTATATTCAACGCCGCCCTCGGCATGGTCAACCATTTTTTGAACAATGCGCTCAATAACTTTCTTCTTGCCTCTGATTTTTTCTCTTGAAACAAGTTTACCCTCGTGGCTTACATTAAGTAACGGACAGATGTTTAAAAGAGTGCCGGCAATGGCTGAAGCAGAAGAAATTCTGCCGCCTCTTTTAAAATGTGTAAGGTCTGTTGAGAAAAACCAGTGATGGATATTAAGCTTTATTTCCTCAATTTTTTCTCTTGCCTCATCGATTGTAGCACCGCTGTCACGAATGTCTGCTGCTATGTCTACCAAAAGTCCCTGTCCGCTTGATGCGGCGAGAGTATCTATAATATATAATTTTCTGTCAGGATATTTTTCGGATAATTCTTCCTGAGCAATGCGCGCAGAATTTGATACGCCCGACAGCCCTGATGACAATGATAAGTGCAGAATGTCTTTGCCTTCCTTTAAGATTGGCTCAAAGAATTCTATAAACTCATCTGCGTTGAGTTGAGTAGTTGTCGGCATAGCGCCATTTGCTATATTCTGATAAAACTCATCAATGTTTACAGTTACTCCAAGGTCATCAGTATATGTTTCTCCGTCAAGAATAAAGTGGAAGCATGCGTATGCTATATTTCTTTCTTCAAAAAATTCTTTTGGCACATCTGCAGTTGAACAGGATGTCAAAATAAAATTTTCCATAAAAATATCTCCTTACAACTTGTTATTTTTTTATACATCTGTTATAATATAATTCAAGATTTTATAAATAGCAAGTACATATATCAAAAAAGTGAAAGGTATTTATACAAAAAGGGGAAAAGTGTATGGTTTCTGAAGATAAAAGAATTGTTAAAACAAAAAGAAATCTTAAAAATACGATGATAGGTCTTCTGTCGAAAGTTCCGTTTGAAAAAATCTCTGTTTCAGAGATATGCAGAATTGGAGATACAAGCCGCATTACATTTTATACTCATTACGAAGATAAATATGATTTGATAGAAGAGATTTTTAATGATTACATTGCCGAGGCAGTAGAAGATTATTTTAATCTTCAGAATAAGAATAACCCCGAAAAAATGGTGATTCGCGGATATTTCAATATGCTCGATTGTATACTTAATCTCTATTATAACAACATAGATGTATTCAAAATGGTTTCATCAAGTATAAATCCCTATCTGTATTCCGCATTTTATCACAATATATTTAAGAATGTTTATGACTACATTATAGAACATGAAGATAAACTCAGGCCAAAGTATCCGCCAAAACAGATGGCAGCACTCATTTGCAACGGTTTGTGGGGTGTTATAAATGAGTGTTGTAACACCGATGCACCAAGGGAAGAAACCAGAAACGATATAATGAATATGTTCAATGATATATTAAAGTCGGATATATTTGAACTAATAACGACTTAAATAATATAAAATCTACAATAATTGTATTGACTTTTTTGCAAAAATATTGTATTGTAGAATTTACAGGCTTTATACAAAGTTTGACGAAAAAACAATTAGAAAATACACTGTAGATGGGGGGTATCTATATTGGAGAATATTGTCAGCCTTAATGACATTGTTGTGGCATTTGAAGGAGAAGCAGTGCTTAATAATATTAATCTTGATATTCGTGATAAAGAATTTGTAACTCTGCTCGGACCATCAGGATGCGGCAAAACCACAACACTTAGAATTATTGGCGGATTCCTTCGACCCGAAAGCGGGAATGTATTGTTTGAGGGCAAAAAGATTACAGATTTGCCACCATACAAGAGAAACGTTAATACTGTATTCCAAAAATATGCCCTGTTTCCTCATCTTAATGTTTTTGAAAACATTGCTTTTGGACTCAAAGTAAAGAAAATACCTAAAAATGAAATTGAGGTCAGAGTTAAAGAGATGCTGGAACTTGTTAATTTAAAGGGTTTTGAGCAGAGAAATGTTCAGAATCTTTCGGGTGGCCAGCAACAGAGAGTTGCGATTGCCCGTGCTCTTGTAAACAGACCAAAGGTTCTTCTTCTTGATGAACCTTTGGGTGCGCTTGACTTAAAACTCAGAAAAGAAATGCAGACTGAACTTAAGCGCATCCAGCAGAGTCTTGAGATTACATTCGTCTACGTTACTCATGACCAGGAAGAAGCGCTTACAATGAGTGATACGGTTGTTGTAATGAAGGATGGCAATATTTTGCAGATAGGTGCACCTGTAGATATATATAATGAACCCCAAAATGCTTTTGTAGCAGAATTTATTGGAGAGAGCAATATAATAGACGGAATTATGCTCAGAGACAGACTTGTTTTCATCGGCGGCAATGAGTTTGACTGTGTTGACGGTGGATTTATCGAGAACGAGCAGGTGGATGTTGTTATACGTCCTGAGGATATTACCCTTGGTAATCCTGAAAACGCAAAAATCAGCGGTGTTGTAAGGTCAGTTACTTTTAAGGGTGTTCATTACGAAATGGTTATTGATACATCTGATTTCAGTTGGCTTGTTCATTCAACAAAGGCGGCAGAAGTCGGAAGTAAAGTAGGTATATCTTTTGGACCTGATGATATTCATATCATGCACAAGATGGAAGGTTAGGTGGCTGATATGAGTAATAAAAAAGGTCTTCTTCAAAAACTGACAGCCGCACCTTATGTTGTGTGGATGGCAGTATTTGTGATAGTTCCGCTTATTATGGTTGCCTATTTTGCGTTTATAGGTGATGACGGACGCTTTACGCTTGATAATTTAAAAGAAGTAGGCCAGTATGGACCAATATTTATGCGTTCAATCTGGCTTGCGGCAATTGCAACTATTATCTGTCTTGTGATTGCGTATCCTGTGGCGTACATATTATCGAGAATGAATGTCAAAACCCAGAGCACAATGCTTATGATTGTTATGCTTCCAATGTGGATGAACTTTCTTCTCAGAACTTATGCATGGATGACTATGCTCGGCAACGAAGGAATTATAAATTCTTTATTTGAGATGATTGGCATCGGGCCGTTTAAGATGCTCAACACTCAGGGGGCAATCGTGCTTGGTATGGTATATAACTATTTGCCTTATATGATATTGCCTATATACTCTGTGATGGTTAAGATTGACAACAGTATTATTGAGGCAGCATCAGACCTTGGCTGTAACAGAATAAAGACAACGGTCAAGTTGGTTGTTCCACTCAGTATTCCGGGAATAATGTCAGGAATTACTATGGTGTTTGTGCCGGCAATCAGTACATTCATCATTTCAAGGATGCTTGGTGGAGGAAGCAACTTGCTGATTGGTGACCTGATTGAAATGCAGTTTCTTGGTACATCATACAATCCAAATCTCGGAGCGGCTATTTCGCTTGTTCTGATGGTGATTGTTTTGATTATAATGGCGCTTATGAATCAGATAGACTCGTCCGATGATGAACGTGTGTTACTGTAAGGAGGACGAAGAATGAAAAAACTGTCTAAAACATATATGGCGCTTGTTATGATGTTTTTGTATATACCGATTTTTGTTCTTATTGTGTTCTCTTTCAACTCAACTAAGAGCAGGGCGGTGTTCTCAGGTTTTACATTTGAGTGGTATATCAAACTGTTTCAGAATGAGCTGATACTTAAATCATTATGGAATACAATTGTGATTGCGGTTTGTGCATCTGTTATCTCAACGGTTTTGGGTACACTTGCATCTATTGGTATTGTAAGGATGAATAAGTTGTCTAAATCGGCGATTATGACAACTACAAATATTCCGATTATTAACCCTGAGATTGTAACGGGTGTGTCTTTGATGTTGCTTTTTGTTTTCTTCAGGGCAAGAATGAATTTAGAGTTCGGATTTGGGACGCTGCTTATTGCGCATATAACATTTGATGTTCCATATGTCGTTTTAAATGTTATGCCCAAATTCAGACAAATGCAGCCTCATCTTTATGAAGCAGCGCAGGATTTGGGTTGTGGACCGGTAAAATCTTTTTTCAAGGTAGTGTTGCCTGAAATTATGCCGGGAATTATTTCTGGATTTTTAATGGCATTTACGTTCTCACTTGATGATTTTGTAATCAGTTATTTTACAAGCGGACCAACATCGCAGACCTTGCCTATTACGATTTATTCTATGACTCGACGCAAGATAAGTCCGGAGATAAATGCTTTGTCCACTATTATTTTTACAATTGTAGTTATAGTTTTGGTTGTTAAAAATATTGTTGAACGTAAACATAACTTGCCTCAGGCGGGCAGAAAGGGAGAGTAAAATGTTGAGATTTTCTAAAATACTGGCTTTTGTGATTGCAACTGCTTTGCTTGTCAGCGCTCTGGCAGGATGCAGTGGAAGAACCGAACCTACTGTAACTGTTGAAAACCCTGAATATTATCAGAAGTATAAAGACGCAGGAATTTCCATAAATGTATATAACTGGGGAGAGTATATCTCTGATGGTGAAGACGGCACTCTTGATATTAACGAAGAATTTACAAAACTGACCGGTATCAAGGTTAATTACAGTACATTTGCCACCAATGAAGAGATGTATGCAAAACTTAAGGCGGGTGCTGCAACATATGATGTTGTTATTCCGTCAGACTATATGATCTCGCGTATGATTGATGAAGATATGCTCGAGCCTTTAAATAAAGAAAACATCCCCAATTATAAGTATATAATGGATAATTTTACAGCTCCTGAATATGATGAGGGTGCAAAGTATACTGTCCCATATACATGGGGTACTGTTGGTATAATATATGACAAAGAAGAAATTACAATTGATGAATCACAAATTGACTGGGATATTTTGTGGAATAAGGAATATGCCGACAGAATTCTTATGTTTGATAACCCGAGAGATGCTTTTGCAATAGCAGAGATTATGTGCGGATATTCTCTCAACAGTGAAAACCCTGATGAACTCAAGGCTGCTTATGATAAACTCCTTGAGCAAAAAGATGTTGTTCAGGCATATGTAATGGACGAAATTTTCGACAAAATGGGCGCGCGAGAGGCTGTGCTTGCACCATATTATGCAGGTGATGCTATGACACTTATGGCAGATTATGACCATTTGGGATTTGCGGTACCTAAGAGCGGAACCAATCTTTTTGTGGATGCAATGTGCATTCCAAAGGGATCGGCACAAAAAGAAGCAGCAGAAATGTACATTAACTTTATGTGCGAGACAGAAGTTGCGCTTGCAACGGCAGAGTATATAGGATATTCTACTCCACACATCGGAGCGTTTGAGTTGCTTTCTGACGAAGTAAAGAATAATAAGATTTCATATCCTGATGACGAGTATCTCAATAACAGCACAGAAGTGTTCCGCAACTTGTCTCCTGAGACAAATCAACTTATGCAAGAATTGTGGACTGATATGAAAGCAAACGCTTAAAGGTTAACAAAAAGTTTTTAATATTATTATTGCAATTAAAATAATTCTGTTGTATAATATGTTTATATAATGCGGAGAGGATGAATATTATGAAAAAAACAGTTAGGCTGATTTCAGGTATTATGATTATATGTCTGCTTGTTTTATCTGTACCATTCTTGGTATCAGCGACGGGCGATGCAAACGTTGTTATAGGTACAAAACTTGAGTTTGAAGAAGGCAACGAGCCGTTCATTGCAAATGAGCGTACTATGATGCCTCTTCGTGCAATTTCTGAGGCTCTGGACGCAACTGTTTACTGGTTCCCCGATGATAAGAGAGTTCAGATTGTATGCTATGATATACTTTTGTCATTGCAGATTGACAACACCGTTATGGGTAAGTATAAGATTGTAAACGGTGAAGTCAGCAATCAGCCTGAGAGTATAGAACTTGATGTTGCGGCAATGATTCATAATGACAGAACTTTTGTTCCGCTTCGTGCTATATCTGAGGCTTTTGATGCACAGATTACCTGGGATAACCCAAACAGATCTGCTATAATTATACCGAGAGATATTGAAAAGAATGGTGTTCTTATCAGCGAAATGCTCAATTCTCCTGCGGGAAGTTTATGTGCGGTATATGGCGTAATTTGCCGTGATGAGACAACAGGTCTTTTCTATCTCAGATCACTTACCAGAGATGTTTACGGAAATTATTCAGAGATTTCATTCTGTACTCCTAAAAAGACATCGATTTCTGATGATACAGAGTATGGAGAATATGTTAGTCAGTACTGGCTTGAACAGTTTGGCACAGAAAATCCGTCAGGAATGGTTGTGTACTTTACAGGTGTCACCGCAATGGTAGAAGGGGCGCCAAGAGCAGTGCTTAACAAGACAACCACAGGTGTTAGTGACCTTGGTTATTATGATGATTACATGAAAGCAATAGGCCTTGATTTTGAGCCTTTTGACGGACTTGAATATTAGTGATTTATAAGAGACCGCAATGCGGTCTCTTTTTATGTGAAATTTTTCTGAAAAATTGATAAAAAACTCTTGCATTATATAATTTTCTGTGATATAATATTATGGTCTTTGGAGATTTTTGTCTTCATAAGAAAATATTAAATACGCACGCACGATGATTGTACAGGAGTTGCCGCACACCCATGACGGTACTTGTGCAAAGTGACTTGTGCGGAGGTAAAAAACTTGGAGGTGTAAAATCATGGGAGTAATTCAAATGAAACAGCTTTTGGAGGCAGGTGTTCACTTCGGTCATCAGACACGTCGTTGGAACCCTAAAATGGCGGAGTATATCTTCACTGAGAGAAATGGTATTTATAGCATTGACCTTCAGAAGACAGTAAAGAAGATTGAGGAAGCATATTACTTTGTACGTGATATCGCGGCTGAGGGCGGCAACGTTCTCTTCGTTGGTACAAAGAAGCAGGCTCAGGATGCTATCCGCGAGGAAGCAGAAAGAACCGGTATGTACTTTGTAAACGCAAGATGGCTTGGCGGTATGCTCACAAACTTCAAAACAATCAAGAGAAGAATTGAGCGTCTTTATCAGCTCGAAAAGATGGCTGAGGACGGAACAATGAATCTTCTTCCTAAGAAAGAAGTTATCAAACTCAACCTTGAACATGAGAAACTTGAAAAGTTCCTCGGCGGTATTAAGGAAATGAAAGACCTTCCTGCTGCAATGTTCGTTGTTGACCCAAGAAAAGAAAAGAATGCTATTGCAGAGGCACACAAACTTGGTATCCCCGTAATTGCAATCGTTGATACTAACTGTGACCCTGAAGAAGCAGACTTCCCAATCCCCGGTAACGATGATGCTATCCGTGCCGTTAAGCTTATTGCTTCAACTATCGGTAATGCTATAATCGAAGGCCGTCAGGGTGAGCAGCTTGCTACAGAAGAAGCTCCGGCTGAAGCAGCAGAAGATGTTACCCTTGATATGCTTGATGACTAATTTTTAGATTTGTTATATAGAAAGGATTGATATAAAATGGCATTTACAGCTCAGGACGTTAAAACACTCAGAGAAATGACAAACTGCGGTATGATGGGCTGCAAAAAGGCTTTGATAGAAACTGACGGCGATATGGACAAGGCTGTTGAGTTCTTAAGAGAAAAAGGTCTTGCAACTGCTGCTAAGAAAGCAGGCAGAATTGCAGCTGAAGGTATCGTTAAGGCTTATATGGACGGCAATGTTGGCGTTTTGGTAGAGGTTAACTCAGAGACAGACTTTGTTGCAAAGAACGAAGAATTCCAGAACTTTGTTTCTGCAGTAGCAGAGACTGTTGCAAAAGCTAATCCTGCAGATGTTGAGGCTCTTAAGGGCGAAAAGTATGGCGATTCTACAATCGGTGATATGCTCACAGAAAAGATTGCAAAAATTGGTGAGAATATGAACATCAGACGTTTTGCAAGAGTTGAGACAAGCGGCGTTGTTACTGATTACATCCACGCTGCAGGTAAAATCGGTGTATTGGTTGAGGCTGATGCTCCTGATTGTGATGAAGTAAAAGAAACTCTCAGAAACATTGCTATGCAGATTGCGGCTCTTAACCCCAAGTATCTTTCAAGCGAAGATGTATCTGAAGAATATAAAGAGCACGAGAAGGAAATCCTTATCGCTCAGCTTAAGAACGATCCTAAAAATGCATCTAAGCCCGATAATATTATCGAAAAGATGATTACAGGTCGTCTTGCAAAAGAACTTAAAGAAATCTGTTTGCTCGAACAGGAATATGTAAAGGCTACTGAAAAAGAGACAGTTGCTAAGTATGTTGAGTCTGTTGCCAAGAACATTGGCGCTGACATCAAGATTAAGAGTTTTGTTCGTTTTGAAACAGGCGAAGGTCTTGAAAAGAGAGAAGACAACTTTGCAGACGAAGTTGCAAGCATGGTTAAATAGTTTTAGAATAATTAAACACCATAGACCAATGGTCTATGGTGTTTTTTTGCTTAAAATCAATTCTTCTTTTTTGGATTTAGGTAGTTTCTTTATCTGACTTTCAAGTTTTGAGGCAGATGACCTGTCGGGTAGTTCCCACACGGCTTCTATTGATACCACCGTACGGGAGGCGGTGTATTTTGCACCTTTTTTATTCTTTGCCTTATGCTCTTCAAATCGTCTTTCTACATCTGTTGTTATGCCCGTATACAGAGAATTATCGCTGCATCTGAGTATATAAACGTAATACATTTTATCACCTGTGTTATTTCATGTTTTTTCGCACAATTCCCGCAAGATAAAGAGAACCGCAGACAACTGCTGTGCCGCATTCTCCTGCAAGTTGCAGGGCTGTTTTTGCGGCTGAGACAGGGTCACTGTTTATTATGGTGTCAATGTTGTGCTTTGCAAATTCTGCTGCAATATATTCAGCCTTTGCACATCTTGGCATATCTATCTCAGTTACAATTACTTCTGGATTTAGTTTTGCAAATTCTGCAATACAACTGCTGATGTCCTTGTCTTCCATCATTGCTATACAAAGAACAATTGGTTTGGACAGATTTTTAAGGCTTTCGCAGAGTGCCTTTGCTGCAGATGTATTATGTGCACCATCAATAATCAGGCTGCAGTTAAGTTTTTCAAGACGCGCGGGGTTAAAGGCTGACAACAGACCTTTTCTTATCGCTTCATCACAGATGCAAAAGTCTGTTTTGTTAAGTTCTTCAATTGCTGTAAGTACTGTTGCTGCGTTATATTTCTGAAAATCTCCGTTTAGGCCAACGGTATATACATTATTTTTATATCCAAAATCATTTCCGTCTAAGAGTTCAGGAGTTTGAGCATATTTTAACTCTGCATTTTTAGAGTTGCAAAAATCTTCTATTACATTTTTGGCACCTGTTTCCTGTATGGGATAAACAATAACTTTGTTTTTATCCTTTATAATGCCGCATTTTTCCGTAGTAATTTCTTCTATGGTTTCTCCTAAATACTGTGTATGGTCAAAACTGATTGACATAAGAATTGTTAAAATTGCATTGTCGATTACATTTGTTGCATCAAGTCTGCCGCCGAGGCCCGTCTCAAGTATTACTATGTCGCATTCCTGTTGTTTAAAATATTCAAAAGCAATTGCAGTATCAAGAGCAAATTCTGATACAGGAGTATCATAAGTTTCGATTATGGTCCGTATTTTTGTTGTAATGTCTGCAAGAGTTGTGTTGTCAATCATTTCTCCGTTTATTTTTATGCGTTCGTTAAATTTTTCTATATACGGAGAAGTAAAAAGACCTGTTTTATATCCTGATAAGGCGAGGATTTCTGCAAGCATAATAGCCGCAGAACCTTTGCCGTTTGTGCCGGCAATATGAATGAACTTCATATCTTTTTGCGGATTACCAAGTTTATCAAGTAGTTTGCGAAGCAAATCATTGCCGAGCACGCGACTAAATTTTGGAGTACCATGTATGTAGTTTATAGTTTCAATGTAGTTCATATAAATCTCCATTCTGCCGCTAA